>NZ_JAGHWU010000057.1:0-71037 GCF_017746145.1 Xanthomonas sp. D-99
CGCTTGCCCAAGCCCTCAGCGTCACCGAACGTCAGCTGCATGGATGAATCCTCTACATAAGGCGATAGTGTCGCGCATCTGCGGTGAGTTGATCAGACCTTCCTTAACGACCCGCAACTGAATGATGACTGGGCCATGCTTAGTTCGTTTGCAAGTAGTCGCGGCATGGATGAAGAAGCCGCAGTCTCTTTTCTAAAGACGCGCCATGCGGCTGTTACGCACTCTCCAACCAGGGATAGAGAGCAGATGGTCTTTGTGCCAGACCTCGAAGATCGCTCTGGCAACGATGCAGTCGACTTTGATGTGGAAGGACGCCTGAAGCTCCCTCCTCGCACCATTGCGTCGCTTCGTGGAGCCAAAGTCCTCCTCCATACGGGACGCATGCCAGGAGTCCGATCAAACGTATGCGTCGAGCAAGATGTTGAGCGATGTTCCTCTCTGCTTCTTAGGGCTATGGACCCGCATGAGACATACGCCCATAGAGATGACAAGTTCGACTTGGCCCAAGCAGTCAGGAAGACGGGCACATCCAAGCTGCTAGCACAGGTTGCACGCATCAAGGCGCGTGCCAAGGAAGATCTCCAGGCCCTAATTTCCGATGTCAATAAGACTGCCCGAGATTTGCGTCAAGCGGAGAAGTCCTCAATTCACTGGCGCTCTCTTCAGGGGAGTCGAAGCCTGCGGTAGACAGGGCTTGCAGCCATCAGCGCTTCAGGAGGCCCCTTTGGGGGCCTTTCTTTTGCCTGAAGATTTCCTATCCGGTGCTGGTTTACTCGTTCTCAGCTTTTCCCACATCCATTGGGCGCGACTCTCACTTAGTCCTCCAAAACAGTTTTTACGTCTGGCGCATCTTGGCGCCAGCAACGTTGGCGCGACGCGGGAGTTGCTCTCGCCTTCTACTGTTATCAACAGCGTCTGTCTGCCGCTGCCAGGGCCATGGCCCGTGCAAGCTCTCCTTGGCAAAGCAACGCCCGACCAGGCGGCTGTCCGGGCCTGGGTTGATGCGGATGGCGACATCGAACCGCTCTTCCATCAGATCGACCGTGCGGTCCTCGGCCACCACCTCCAGTGCGTCCCTGGATAGGCCGCACAGAAGCCGGCGCCGATGTGCCCCATCGTCGATCCATGGGGAACCGGCTGGCGGCACGCGACAAACCAGGTGACGCTTGTCTCTCGCACGGCGTGGCGCAGCATCTTCATGCCATCCCGACAACGCCAGCTTCACGCTTGCGGCATTCTTGCCCTGGAGATTCCCGATGATCTGTATCCTCGCCCCACTCGCTGCCGCTGCGTTGTTGTCGGCCTGTGCCTCCAACCAGGTCGCGCAGATACAGCCCATCGACGGCGCCATCTCCGGCCAGTGCCATAGCGACAAGGTGCGTGGTGCGGTGGGTCTGGCGGCAGCCGCGCAGACCATCGAACGTGCGCGCGTGGATAGCGACAGCCAGACGGTCATCGTCCGTCGCGGCGAGCGCGCAACCGGCGGCACCACCGCCAGCGGCCTGGCCGACCCGGCCCAGGGCGCCAGCGAAAGCGGCGGCGATCAGCTCACCATCGAAACCGGCCCGAACAACAGCATCACTGCAATCTATTGCGGCTGAAGATTCGGGTTGGGGAATCGACATTCGGGATTCGGTACGGCACGCGCTGCTGTCTGCGTCCCGAGACGGCCACCTGGAGTGGTTGACACCGCGTCGCTGATCGTCGCCAGGCGGACATGAGCGACGCGCAGGAACTGGCGTGCGCGCGGTACGTGATGCCCGCGCACGCCGACCCCTTGGCTGTGGCGAATGCCGTGGCGTGTCAGCCTCGGGCGCTTACGCCGACTTGCGCCTTGCCACAGACTTCGCCTGTGTCTTGAGCTTGCTACGCGAAGCGCTCAAGAACTTCAGCGTGGCCGCCTCCCACTGGCGCTCGCCACGCACACCGGTGGCCATGGCCTGCAGCTGGCCCGCACGCCAGCCTTCGAAGACGCATGGGTCGATGTAGGCCTTGCGACACACCGAGGGCGTGTTGCCCAAGGCATCGGCCACCTCACGGATGACATCGTTCTGCACCTGCTTCAGCGCGCGTTCGCTGCTGCGCTCGGGCAATGGCAGGCGTGCCAGCCGCTGCAGTGCAGCCAAGGTGCCGCCCCAGGTGCGGAAATCCTTGGCGGTGAAGTCTTCGCCCATCGCCTCGCGTAGATAGTCGTTGACCTCACCCGAATCCACCGGCTGCAACTGGCCATCGTCGTCGCGGTACTGGAACAGCGATTGCCCCGGCAGCTGCTGGCATTGCCGGATCAGTTTGACCAGCTGCTTGTCGTCCACTTCGATATCGTGGTCCTGGCCGCTCTTGCCGCGGAACTTCAGCCGCGCGCGGCCGCCTTTCAGAAATTCCATATGCCGGTTGCGCAGGGTGGTCAGTCCGTACGAGCGATTGCTGCGTGCGTATTCGGCATTGCCGACGCGCACCAGGGTGTCGGCCAGCAACGCCACCACGATCGCCAGCACCTTTTCGCGTGGAAATCCCGACAGCAGCAGATCGCGACGCAACCGCCGCCGCAGTTTGGGCAGCGCGGTACCGAAGGCGATCACGCGTTCGAACTTGCCCTCGCCGCGTACCTGCGCCCAGTCGGCGTGGTAGCGGTATTGCTTGCGCCGCCGCGCATCGCGCCCGGTGGCCTGCAGATGGCCATTGGGCTTGGCGCAGATCCACACTTCGGTATAGGCCGGCGGAATCGCCAGCGAACGGATGCGCTGCAAGGTCTCGGCATCGGCAATGCGTTGCCCGTCGGCATCGCGGTAACTGAAGCTCTTGCCGGCCTTGCGGCGGCTGATGCCGGGCTGTTGATCGTTGACATAGGTCAGCCCGGCCGCACGCGCGGTCGCCTTGGCCTGCGCCACCGCTGCCGCGCTTGCAACGGCGGCCGTGGCGACCGCCGCGCCGGTGGCGACCGCCGCGAGCTTGCCGACCGTACTGGCGGCCACTGTGGCATTGCGAAGAACACGTTTGGCTTTCATTGCGCACAGGTCGAAGGACTGGCCGCGATTGTTAGGTGCAGCAGGACTAGGCTGCGTCAACGCAGCGACAACGCCGTGTGCGCAAGCCATGCCCGTCGCGTGACTTTGTGCTTATGCTTGCGCGTCCCCCTTTGCTGGAGTCATCGATGCGCGCTGTCCTGCCTATTGCCCGCCTGGCTTGCACCCTGGTTGTGCTGACTGCATTGACTGCCTGCAACAAACCGCAACCCGATGAGCAGGAAGCCGTCACCGCCAATGCCCAGCACGCGGCCGAACAAGCCGCTGCGCCCGCACCGGATGCGGCGCCGGAAGCGCCGCCGATCGGCAGCTGCGATGCCACCCAGGTGCAATCGCTGGTGGGCCAGCCGTTGACCGATGCGGTGGGCGAACAGGCACGCAGCGACGCCGGCGCCAAGTCGGTGCGTGTGCTCAAACCCGGCCAGATGACCACCATGGAATTCAATGGCGAACGGCTCAATCTGGAAGTGGACGCCAAGAACGTGATCAGCTCGGTGCGCTGCGGCTGAGACGGCGTTGGCGCCTGTCGCAAGACCGGCGCCAAGCCTGCTGGCACAAGGGATTGCAATGGTTCTCGTTGCAGCTGTAACGGTGTATTGCGGCACCGCATCAACTGTGGTCTAGTCGATCATCCGGTGACCTCTTCGAACGCTCCACGGATCGAGCGCTGCAACGTCGTCGCCGCTCTCCTAAGATCGCAAAGAGGCAGACATGGCCCCCCGCACTCGCCAAGGGCTCAACGACGACGGTCTCTACAACAGCATGCGCGATGAGCGCGATGCCTGTGGTTTTGGCATGGTCGCCCAGTTGGACGACCAACCTTCCCGCGCGCTGGTGGATACCGCGATTGCGGCGCTCTCGCGCATGACCCACCGCGGCGGTGTCGCCGCCGACGGGCTCACCGGCGATGGCTGCGGCCTGCTGATTCGCAAACCCGATGCGTTCTTGCGCGGGCTGGCGCGTGATGCCGGCATCGCCCTGGGCACGCGCTACGCAGCCGGGGTGGTGTTCCTGCCGCTGGACGAAGCCGATGCCGCGCGATGTCGGGCCGAACTGGAAGCGCAGCTGCACAGCGCCGGCGTGCACTTGCGCGGCTGGCGCGTGGTGCCCACCGATGACAGCGTGTGCGGCCAGCTGGCACGCGATACCTTGCCGCGTATCGAACAGGTCTTTGTCGATGCCGGTGCCGAACAGACCGAAGACGGCTTCACCCTGGCGCTGTTCCTGGCGCGCCGGCGCGCCGAGCAGGCGCTGCATGCGGTCGAAAATTTCTACGTCACCACCCTCTCGCCCAACGGCATCAGCTACAAGGGCATGGTGCTGCCGGACAAGCTGAGCACGTTCTACCCGGACCTGCAGCGCAGCGACCTCTCATCCAGCGCAATTGTCTTCCACCAGCGTTTTTCCACCAACACGCTGCCGCGCTGGCCGCTGGCGCATCCGTTCCGGCTGCTCGCGCACAACGGGGAAATCAACACCATCGAAGGCAACCGGCGCTGGGCGCAGGCGCGCAGCAGGGTATGGCAGACACCGCGCTTCGACATCGCGCAGTTCGATCCGGTGATCTCCATGCACGGCTCCGATTCGCAGAGCCTGGACAACATGCTGGAGCTGCTGATCGCCGGCGGCATGGACCTGCTGCAGGCGCTGCGCATCCTGGTGCCGCCGGCCACCCAGTCGCTGGAGTTCAAGGACGCCGATCTGGCCGCGTTCTACGAGTTCTACGGCCTCAACACCGAACCGTGGGACGGCCCGGCCGGTATCGTGGCCTGCGACAGCCGCTATGCGGCGTGCATGCTCGACCGCAACGGCCTGCGCCCGGCGCGCTGGATGCTGACCTCCGACCGCCATTTCCTGGTGGCCTCCGAAGCCGGCGTGTGGGAGCTGCCGGCCGAGCGCATCACCCGCAAGGGCAAGCTCGGCCCCGGCGAAATGATGGCGATCGACCTCAAGCGCGGCGACCTGCTGGACTCGGACGCCATCGACCGCATCAACCGTGCGCGCGCCCCGTACAAGCAATGGCTGCAGCAGGGCGTGACCTATCTGCAGACCGAATTGATCGACCCCTCGCTGGTGGAGGAGCCCTTCAGCGAGCAGACCCTGCGCAGCTATCACAAGCTGTTCCAGCTCAGCACCGAGGAAGTGGAACAGGTGCTGCGCCCGCTGGCCGAAACCGAGCAGGAAGCCACCGGCTCGATGGGCGACGACACCCCGATGGCGGTGCTCAGCCGTCAGACCCGGCCGTTGTACGACTACTTCCGCCAGGCGTTCGCGCAGGTCACCAACCCGCCGATCGACCCGCTGCGCGAAGGCATCGCGATGTCGCTCACCACACAGCTTGGCAAGGAGACCAACATCTTCCACGCCGGTGCGGAGACGGTGAACCACGTCATCCTCAATTCGCCGGTGCTCAGCCAGCGCAAACTGCGCCAGCTGCTGAAGATGGAGCAGTACGTCGAGCGCAACCGCCTGATCGACCTGTCCTATAGCCTGGAAGAAGGCCTCAAGGCCGGGTTGGAGCGCATCTGCCAGGAGGTGGAAGCCGCAGCGCGCGCCGGTGCGGTGATGCTGCTGCTGTCCGACCGCTACCCGGTGCCGGACCGGCCGATGGCGCATGCGCTGCTGGCCACCGGCGCGGTGCATCACCACCTGTGCAAGGTGGGCCTGCGCTGCGACGTCAACCTGATCATCGAGACCGGCACCGCGCGCGACCCGCACCACATGGCCTGCCTGCTCGGCGTCGGCGCCACCGCGGTGTATCCGTACCTGGCCTACCAGACCCTGTTCGACCTGGGCCGGCGCGGCATCCTGCAGCTGAGCAAGGGCGGCGAGCAGTCGCAGATCGGCCGCCGCTACCGCAAGGGCATCTACAAGGGCCTGTCCAAGATCATCTCCAAGATGGGCATCTGCACCATCGCCAGCTACCGCGGCGCGCAGCTGTTCGAGATCGTCGGGCTGGACCCGGACGTGGTGGACCTGTGCTTTGCCGACACCCCGGCGCGCATCGGCGGCGTGGACCTGGCGCGGCTGGACACCGAGGCGCGCGAGCTGACCGTGCGTGCCTGGAACGACCAACTCAAGCCGGAGGTGGGCGGCCTGCTCAAGTACGTGCACGGCGGCGAGTACCACATGTACAACCCCGACGTGGTCATGACGCTGCAGCGTGCCACCCGTACCGGCGATGCCGGCGACTGGCAGAAGTACGTGGACGCGGTGCATGCGCGCCCGGCCTCCACGCTGCGCGACCTGGTGCAGCTCAAGCGCGCCGACACCCCCACTCCGCTGGATGACGTGGCACCGGCCGAGGACGTGCTGCGACGGTTCGACAGCGCCGCCATCAGCCTGGGCGCGTTGTCGCCGGAAGCGCACGAAGCGCTGGCGATCGCGATGAACCGCCTGGGCGGGCGCAGCAATTCCGGCGAAGGCGGCGAGGATCCGGCCCGCTACGGCACCGAGAAGCGCTCCAAGATCAAGCAGGTGGCCTCCGGCCGCTTCGGTGTCACTCCCGAATATCTGGTCAACGCCGAAGTGCTGCAGATCAAGGTCGCCCAGGGTGCCAAGCCCGGCGAAGGCGGTCAGCTGCCCGGCCACAAGGTCAACGAGCTGATTGCCCGGCTGCGCTACGCCAAGCCCGGCATCGGCCTGATCAGCCCGCCACCGCATCACGACATCTATTCGATCGAAGACCTGGCCCAGCTGATCTACGACCTCAAGCAAGTCAACCCGACCGCGCTGGTGTCGGTGAAGCTGGTGGCACATGCCGGCGTCGGCACGATTGCCGCCGGCGTGGTCAAGGCTGGCGCCGATCTGATCACCGTGTCCGGCCATGACGGCGGCACCGGTGCCAGCCCGGTCAGTTCGATCCGCTATGCCGGCGTGCCGTGGGAACTGGGCGTGGCCGAGTCGCACCAGGCGCTGGTTGCCAACGACCTGCGCGAGCGCACCATCCTGCAGACCGATGGCGGCCTGAAGACCGGCCTGGACGTGGTCAAGGCCGCGCTGCTCGGTGCCGACAGCTTCGGCTTCGGCACCGCGCCGATGATCGTGCTGGGCTGCAAATACCTGCGCATCTGCCACCTCAACAACTGCGCCACCGGCGTGGCCACCCAGGACGAGCGCCTGCGCGCCGGCTATTTCACCGGCCTGCCGGAACGGGTGGAACACTTCTTCCGCCTGCTGGCCGAAGAAGTGCGCCAGTGGCTGTCGTATCTGGGTGTGCGCTCGCTGGACGAGATCGTCGGCCGCACCGACCTGCTGGAACAGCTGGACGTCTCGCCGCGCCCGGGCGTCAAGGTCGACCTGTCGCGCCTGCTCACGCATGCGCAGTACGACGGCAGTCACTGCGCGGCCCAACGCCTGTACGAATCGCCCGACAGCCTGGCCACGCAGATGGACGGCCTGCTCGCCGATGCGATCGCCAACAAGCGCGGCGGCGACCATCGCTTCCTGATCCACAACACCGACCGCTCGATCGGCGCGCGCCTGTCCGGCGCCATCGCACGCGCGCACGGCAACCACGGCATGAGCGATGCGCCGTTGAATCTGCGCTTCCGCGGCACCGCCGGGCAGAGCTTCGGCGCGTTCAACGCCGGTGGCCTGCAGCTGGAGTTGGAAGGCGAAGCCAACGACTACGTCGGCAAGGGCATGGCCGGCGGCCGCCTGGTGGTGCGTCCGCCACGCGGCGCGCGCTTCGAGGCACGCAACACGCCGATCGTCGGCAACACCTGCCTGTATGGCGCCACCGGCGGCGAGCTGTTCGCCGCCGGCCGCGCCGGCGAGCGCTTTGCGGTGCGCAACTCCGGCGCACTGGCGGTGGTGGAAGGCGCCGGCGACCACTGCTGCGAATACATGACCGACGGGGTGGTGCTGGTGCTGGGCAAGGTCGGCCTGAACTTCGGCGCCGGCTTCACCGGCGGGCTGGCCTACGTGCTGGATATCGAGCGCGACTTCGTGGACCGCTACAACCACGAGTTGATCGACATCCACCGCGTCTCGGCCGAAGGTTTCGAGAACCATCGCCAGCACCTGCACACCTTGATCAGCCGCCACCGCGAACTCACCGGCAGCATCTGGGCGCAGCAGATCCTGGACGAATTCCGCGACTACATCGGCAAGTTCTGGCTGGTCAAACCCAAGGCCGCCAGCATCGAGTCGCTGACGGAGTCGCTCAGGCGGGCGGCGTAGCCGCCGCCGGGAATCGAGAATGGGGAATCGGGAATTGTAAAACCGGTTCCCCGACCCTCTTCCCGTTCGTCGCGACCCGCTTTTCCGATTCTCCATTCCCCATTCTCGATTCCCAGCGCCTATGAGCCGCAAACAAGCCTTCCAATTCCTCGACCTGCCACGGACCATGCCCACGCGCATTCCGGTGGAACTGCGCACGTCCGGCGACTGGGGCGAGTTGTACGGCAGGTTCGACAAGGCCGACGCGCAATACCAGGCCGGCCGTTGCCTGGACTGCGGTAATCCGTATTGCAGCTGGAAATGCCCGGTGCACAACGCCATTCCGCAGTGGCTGCAGCTGGTGCAGGAAAACCGCATCGAAGAAGCCGCCGCGCTGTGCCATTCCACCAACCCGCTGCCGGAAGTGTGCGGACGCGTGTGTCCGCAGGACCGCCTGTGCGAAGGCAGCTGCACGCTGGAAGAATTCGGCGCGGTCACCATCGGTGCGGTGGAGAAGTACATCGTCGACACCGCCTTCAAGATGGGCTGGCGTCCGGACCTGGGCAACGTGCAGCCCAGCGGCCACCGCGTGGCGGTGATCGGCGCCGGCCCGGCCGGCCTGGCCTGCGCCGACCGGCTGGCGCGCGCCGGTATCGAAGCGGTGGTGTACGACCGCTACGAGCAGATCGGCGGCCTGCTGCAGTTCGGCATCCCCAGCTTCAAGCTGGACAAGTCGGTGATCGGCAAGCGCCGCGAGATCCTTGAAGGCATGGGCGTGCAGTTCCGCCTGGGCGTGGAGATCGGCAAGGACATCAGCATCGAACAACTGTTGGCCGAGTACGACGCCGTCTTCCTCGGCACCGGCGCCTATCGCTACACCGACGGCGGCCTGCCCGGGCAGGACCTGAAGAACGTGCTGCCGGCGCTGCCGTTCCTGGTGCAGAACAGCCGCATCGTCAGCGGCAACGACCCGCACGGCCGGCCGATCGCCGGCTGGGAAGACCAGCTCGCCCTGCCCGACCTCACCGGCAAGCGCGTGGTGGTGCTGGGCGGCGGCGACACCGGCATGGACTGCGTGCGCAGCGCCATTCGCCTGGGCGCGGCCAAGGTCACCTGCGCCTATCGCCGCGACGAAGCCAGCATGCCCGGCTCCGCACGCGAGGTCGCCAACGCCCGCGAAGAAGGCGTGCGTTTTTTGTTCAATCGTCAGCCGCTGTCGATCGAATCCGGCGCCGACGACGAAGCCATCGGCGTGACCGTGGTGGAAACCAAATTAGGCGAGCCCGATGCCAGCGGCCGCCGCAACGCAGTACCGGTGGAAGGTAGCGAATCGCTGCTGGAAGCGGACGTGGTGATCATCGCCTTCGGCTTCTCGCCCACCCTGCCCGACTGGTTGGCCTCACAAGGCGTGGAAGCCGGCAGCAACGGCCGCATCGTCGCCCCGGCCGACGGCAACGGCCGCCTGCCCTACCAGACCACCAACCCGCGCCTGTTCGCCGGCGGCGACTGCGTGCGCGGTGCCGACCTGGTGGTGACTGCAGTGGCCGAAGGCCGCGACGCGGCGGGCAGCATCGTGCAATTGCTGGGGGTCAAAGCGCAGGTCAAGGAGCCGGCTGCGGCGTAGGGAATGCTAAGCCGCAGACTCGAATCCACGTCATGAATCCGATATTCGCAGAGCGCAATTTGCAATTTAAATTGCCGTCGGGGGCAGTGGAAGACGTTGTTGTTAGGTTTTTTGTGCCCTATCCGATCGCGCAGGGTGACTGAAGTCTGATGGTGACGCTTGATTTGTTTGGCGCTGGCGCAATACATGTTCTGGACCACCGGACAGGTGTTTCTGTCGTTGCTCCAAGCAGTCTAAGGGCACACCTGCTTGGAGCCGCGCAGTCGCTCATGGATGTGGGCATCCACTCCCAACAGAATCCCATCTTGTTCGGACTGCTGTTTGAGCACTACGGACGATTTGCGCTTTCACCAAACGACCTCATGACTCGTGCAGCACTCTCGCAAACTCCTAGCGATCTTGCAGCAGCACTCGTAAAAGAAGCAGCTAGCTGAGATATTCAAGGTGGCGCAAAATAATTCATTGATGTCGCGGCCTGCCGCGGCGTGAGCCTCACAAAACCGAATCTTCTTCGCGATCGACATAAGCTTGACCGCTTGCGCCCAATAACGGCGCAAGCGGCAGCACTACAGCCTGAAGCAATAACGAATCAGGCCGCCTTATCCAAGGTCGCCATATCGATCACGAAGCGGTACTTCACGTCGCTCTTGAGCATGCGCTCGTAGGCGGCGTTGATCTGGTCGGCGCGGATGGTTTCGATGTCCGAGACGATGTTGTGCTTGGCGCAGAAATCCAGCATTTCCTGGGTCTGGCGAATGCCGCCGATCAGCGAGCCTGCCAGGGTGCGGCGCTTCATGATCAGGTTGAACACCGCCGGCGACGGGTGCGACTGCTCCGGCACGCCGACCAGCACCATGGCGCCATCGCGCTTGAGCGCGTTGAGGAACGGGTCCAGGTTGTGCGGTGCGGCCACCGTGTTGAGGATGAAGTCCAGGGTGTTGTACTGCGCGGCCATCTGCGCTTCGTCCTTGGAGATCACCACTTCGCTGGCGCCCAGGCGCAGCGCATCGGCGCGCTTGCTTTCGGAGGTGGTGAACAGCACCACGGTGGCGCCCATCGCCTTGGCGATCTTCACCGCCATGTGGCCCAGGCCACCCAGACCGACCACGCCTACCTTCTGGCCCGGACCCACCTTCCAGTGCGCCAGCGGGGAATAGGTGGTGATGCCGGCGCACAGCAGCGGTGCCACCGCGGCCAGGTTGTCGCTGTGGGTGATGCGCAGCACGTACTTCTGGTCGACCACGATATGGTCCGAATAGCCGCCGTAGGTGTTCTCGCCGCCGCCGAACATCGGCCCGTTGTAGGTACCGGTGAAGCCGGCTTCGCAATACTGTTCTTCGCCTTCCTGGCAGGAGGCGCAGCTGCGGCAGCTATCGACCATGCAGCCAACACCGGCCAGGTCGCCGACCTTGAAGCCGGTGACCGCATTGCCCACCGCCGTGACGCGGCCGACGATTTCGTGGCCGGGCACCGAGGGGTACAGCGTGTTGTGCCATTCGTTGCGTGCGGTATGCAGGTCCGAGTGACACACGCCGCAGTAGGCGATGTCGATCTGCACGTCGTTGGGGCCGGGCGCACGGCGTTCGAACACGAATGGGGCAAGTGGTTGATCGGCGGCCTGGGCAGCGTAGGCGTGGGCTGTGCTCATGGGGAAAGCTCCGGGGCGTTGCGTCATCGGCAAGGAGCGCCAACGACAAAAAGGAAGGACTGGTAGCTTAAAACAGGCAGATGTCGCACTCGTGCGACAGTCCGTCTTGCCTGCCCTCTTGCGAACGCTACCGCAGCGGCATGATGCGCCCTGCAGGTGTTCGTGCACGATCAAATCCGCGCGATGCGCGTGAATGGCGCGCTAACGTGCGAGCCCCTAGGCTCACGCAGCAGCTGATCGCCGCGCACCATCTCTGCTGGCCGTGCCCTCCCACCGCGGCCGCCCACGTCGATGCCGAAGGAGGCTTCCATGTTCCGCACCCCCCCGCACTTGTCCCGCTTGCGCACTGCTGCGCTCGCGTTGACCCTGATTGCTGCCATTCCGTTGGTCCAGGCCAAGGAGCCCGCCGGGCCGAAGAAGGAAAGCGCCGGCCTGAAGTATGTTGGCGTCAATCTGTCCGGTGCCGAGTTCAACTCGCGCAAGAAACCCGGCACCTTGTTCAAGGACTACACCTATCCTGCCGCCTCGGACTTCAGCTATTTCGCCGGCAAGGGCATGAATACGATCCGCTTGCCGTTCCTGTGGGAACGCGTGCAGCCCGAACTCAATGGTCAGCTGGACCAGGCCCAATTGGGGCTGATCAAGAAGTCGCTCGAGGCAGCCAAGGCCAACAAGCAGTACCTGATCCTGGATCTGCACAACTACGCCACGTACAGCGGCAAGCGCATCGGTACCAGCGATGTGCCGGCCAGCGCGTTGGCCGATCTGTGGCGCCGGCTGGCGCTGGAGTTCAAGGACGACAAGGCGGTGATCTTCGGGCTGATGAACGAGCCCAATGGCATTTCCGCACCCGACTGGGCCAATGCCGCGCAGGGAGCGATCAACGCGATCCGCAAGACCGGCGCGAAGAATCTGATCCTGGTGCCGGGCACCGCCTACACCGGTGCACACAGCTGGCGCAGCACCAGCTACGGCGTCTCCAACGCAAAGGCGCTGGAAATCCTCAAGGACCCGGGCAACAACCTGGCCTTCGAGGCGCATCAATACCTGGATAAAGACTACAGCGGCACCAAGCCGGTATGCACCAGCGATTCGGTAGGCCAGGAAAAGCTGCAGGGCTTCACCTCGTGGCTGCGCGAGAACAAGCAGAAAGGCTTTCTGGGCGAATTCGCCACGGCCAACAATCCGGTCTGCGACAAGGCGCTGGAAGGCATGCTGACCTACATGGAAAAGAACAGCGACGTGTGGCTGGGCTGGACCTGGTGGGCGGCGGGTTCCTGGTGGAAGCCGGACTACCCCTTCACCGTGCAGCCGGGCAAGGACGGCAGCGACAAACCGCAGATGGCGATCCTGAGCAAGTACGCACGCCGCGCCGGCAAGTAAGCAACGGGGCAGGCAGAGGTGGTCGCGACCTGTGTTGCGGCCACTTTTTTTGTGTCCATTGCCGTGCATCGCGTTGGAGGGCAGTCTGCTTCGCAGAAGAGCAGACCGCCGCTAGCTCGCGGTGGTCGCACAGAAGGCAGAAGCCATCCCGCGCCAGCTCAAATGCTTCCGATTGCCGATGTGCGCTCTTCGATGGCGCGCAACAGCCCGGCATCGAGCGCGTGCCATGTCTTGCCTGCGCTTGTGCAAGCTGCAGTGCACAGCAGCCGTCGCGACGACGCGCTGAGGTAACGCGCTCGCACCAAGTGCGTGGACGACGCGCAAGCGATCTCATCCCGTATCGCGCCACCGCGATTGCGCACGCCACCTGCGCTCTGTCTGCCGCGGTGGTTGGCACTGCCCGACGACAGCATTGACAATCAGGCAGTCCATCGCGATGAACAGATAAGCGCTTCAGCGCAGAGGCTTTGCACGCAACGCAGCTGCATTCGCCTGCGATGCGCAGCACGCCATCGCGCAGGTCATAGTGTGCCACTGGTTTGAAGCATGCGCAAACGGTGCGGTGCGTTCGGGCCATGCGTGCGCGCTCTAACACAAGAACTGCGTGTCACTGCACAGCTTGGCCGATTGATCCCTCTCAACCGTAGTTTGTGCGGGCGCATACGCCTAGTCTGGTGATGGACGCGTTGCTGTCGTACATCGAACGAGCTCATGCCCGTCTCGGCACGTCGTCCTTGCACAGCTCTTTCGCACGCAGAAGTCTCAGGAGTTCCCCCATGAAATCCCTCACCACGCATACGCGCCGGCTGCGTTGCCGCGCGCTGTCTTTCCTATTGCTGGCCACCATGCCCCTGGCGCAGGCGCAAAGCGCCACCGGCCTGAAGTATGCAGGCGTCAATCTTTCCGGCGCCGAGATCAAATCCTCGCAAAAGCCCGGCGTGCTCAACATCGACTATCGGTATCCGGCGGCCGATGAATATGCCTACTTCGCCGGCAAGCACATGAACACCGTGCGCTTGCCGATCCTGTGGGAACGGCTGCAGCCAAAGACAGGTGGCGAGCTGGATCCGGCCCAGCTGGCGTTGATCCGGCAGGCAGTCGCCAACGCCAAGGCGGCAAAAATGTACGTGATCGTGGATGTGCACAACTACGCCAAGTATTACGGCCACACCATCGGCAGCACGAAAGTGCCGATCAGCACCTTCAACGATCTATGGCGACGGCTGGCAATCGCCTTCAAGAACGACAACGCCGTGATCTTCGGACTGATGAATGAGCCTTACGACATCGATCCGCAGGCGTGGGCAACGGCCGCACAGGCGTCGATCGACACCATTCGCAAGACCGGCGCGAACAATCTGATTCTGGTGCCGGGTGCGTTATGGACAGGCGCGCATAGCTGGTACTCCACGGTGGCCGGGCAATCCAATGCAGTGGCGATGGCATCCATTCGCGACCCGCTCAATCGGTATGCCATCGAAGCGCATCAATATCTGGATGCCGATTCCAGCGGCACCAGCGGCACCAGCGGCGGTTGCGTCAGCGCCACGGTCGGGGTCGAACGGCTGCGCAGCTTCACCGAATGGCTGCGTTTGAACAAAAAGCGCGGCTTTCTCGGCGAATTCGGCACCGGCAATACGGTCACCTGCAATCTCGCGCTCAACGGCATGCTGGGCTACATGGAATCCAACAGCGATGTGTGGATCGGCTGGTCCTGGTGGGCGGCAGGCGCGTGGTTGAGCGCGGCGTATCCGTTCAACGTGCAACCGGATGCGCATGGGCGCGACAAGCCGCAGATGTCGATATTGAGCGCGCGTGCGCGCCGGATTACCGATTAAACGCGACCGACGCACGTAGCGAGTTGTCGTCAGGCAGGCGCGAATGGCGCGCAAAGCACAACGCAGGTGGTCCACGCCAACGCCCGCCGCGCCCGCCTGACGCTTGCACGCCGGTGCTTTGGCTGCTGTTCGCAACGGCAGACGCGCGCGGGCGCAGCAGGCATCGTCGCCACGCAGATCACGTTTCTAGACGGTAGCGAGCACGCGCGTTCTACCGGGCTGAGCCTTACCGCGATTGGCCGCTCTGCCCGTCTTTTCTCGGAAGGGATTGAGGCAGCCTATGCCTGCAGTCTAGGTGGCAGTTTCAATGCGGCATAACGTCATGGACATGACGCCATGCAACTGACGGCAGGCGCTTCCATACGACGCAAAATCGACAGCGTGGAAGAGCGCATGCCGCACTGACGCAAATATCGGGTGATATCACGCGCTTTTGTGCGGCCTATAAATCTCGACAACGCGCCTTGCAGAGTGTGACTGCGATGCAGTTCGCATATCGGCGCTGGATCGACGACACGCAGCATTTGGGCACGGCTGATGCATTGATTCAGACGGATGCAGCGCATCGCGCGCAACGCGCACGCACTTGGCTGCATCTCCCCCCGTCTGAGGAGTTGTGTCATGTCCGCTGTCTGTTTTTCGTTGCGCACGCTACTGCGCTCCACGCTGCTTTTCATCGTGTTTGGCAGCCTGCCGTTGGCCCACGCGCAGACGCGCGCGCTCACCTATGCCGGCGTCAATCTGTCCGGTGCCGAATACGCATCTTCCAAAAAGCCCGGAGTCCTCAACAATGACTATATGTACGCCGCGGCCAGCGATTACACCTATTTCGCCGGTGTCGGCATGAATACCATCCGCCTGCCGATCCTGTGGGAACGGCTGCAGCCCACCGCGGGCGGCGAACTGGATCCGGCCCAACTCGCGTTGCTGCAACAGGCCGTGGCACGCGCCAAGGCAGCCGGCATGTATCTGGTCATCGATATCCATAACTACGCCAAGTATTACGGCTACAAGATCGGCAGCCCGGAAGTACCGGTGGCAACGTTCACCGATCTATGGCGTCGTCTCGCACTGGTGTTCAACAGCGACAACGCGGTGATGTTCGGGCTGATGAATGAGCCCAACAATATTTCGGCCAGCGAATGGGCCGGCGCAGCGCAGGCCGCCATCGATGCCATCCGCAGGACCGGTGCCAATAACCTGATTCTGGTGCCCGGCGCATTGTGGACCGGCGCGCACAGTTGGTATTCCACCACCAACGATGGCTACTCCAACGCCACCGCGCTGACGTCCATCTACGACCCGCTCGATCGCTACGCCTTCGAAGTGCATCAGTATCTGGATGCCGATTCCAGCGGCACCAGCAGCACGTGTGTCAGCAGCACCATTGGCGCCGAGCGCCTGCGCAACTTCACGCAGTGGCTGCGCACCAACCGCAAGCGCGGCTTTCTGGCCGAATTCGGCACCGCCAACAATGCGGTGTGCAACCAGGCGCTGCAAGGCATGTTGTCCCATATGGAAACCAATGCAGATGTGTGGCTGGGTTGGACCTGGTGGGCGGCCGGTTCGTGGTGGAACCTCAGCTACGCGTACAGCGTGCACCCCAACAAGGACGGCACCGACAAGCCGCAGATGGCGATCCTGTCGCCGCAGGCCGCACTGGCCACGCGTGCACCGGTCGCTGCTGCAGCAGCGCGCACTTCCGCTGCATCGACCTCGGCAACAAGCGTATCCGTTGCACGCACGACACGCTGATGCCAAACAAGCCGCCGTAAGGCGGCTTTGTTTTATGCACGCAGCGCGCCCGGGCACACAGCCTTGGCACGATGGGATGCACACGCGGACTGCTGCGATTTCCATCTTGGATGGCTACATCCATGCGTGCTCGGCCGCAACAGCCGTTTGGATGTAAACAACGCGTGCAGCGCAGGTGAATTGGCAGCTGCGCATTTCAGCTAACTGAACTTTCGTCGCGGCCGCTCGGGCCTTTTCACCTGATGGCGATAGGCCGCCCTCCAGCATGAGCGCACTTCACTGCAGGAGCATTCCCATGACACAGCGATTGATGAAGACCGCACTGATCGGCGCCCTTGCCTTGCTGTTGCAGGGTACGTTGGCACAGGCGGCCGACAAGCCGGCCAAGGCGCTCACCTCCGGTGAGGTCACCAGCATGCTCACCGCAAAGGGCTACACCAAGGTGCACGACGTCAAGTTCGAGCACGGCGTCTGGACGGCAGACGCGCGTAGCGGCGACGGCAAGGACGTGGACGTGCACATCGATCCGGTGACTGGCCGCGTCTACGGCGACCAGACCACCTCCAAGCTCAGCGAAGCCGACGTTCGCGCATCCCTGTCTACCGGCGGCTATGCCGATGTGCACGACCTCAAGTTCACCGATGGCCTGTGGAAGGCCGATGCCAAGCGCAACGGGCAGAAGGTCGAACTGCACGTGGATCCGGAAGACGGTCACGTGGTGAGCGTGGATAACGATTGAGTTGGCGCACGTCATGTTCGCCTGCCAGGCGGCTAGGGCAGATCGAGCATGCAGAGGACGCTCGCAGCATGGTCACGCTGCCGCTCCCTGGGCCGACATGGAGCGTCAGTGCAGCAAGCAACCGATCGCGCAAGATCGTAGCTCAGTGATGTTGCCTGGCGATTGGCCAGGTGCCTCACATGACGCAGCAACGCGAAGGCCTCCGATGGGAGACCTTTTGCCTAACAGAAGATTCTCACCGATGGCGGCGCGAACCAGAGCACTGGTGCGTCGCTGCGACACCGTGTGGCAGCGATGGATCGGCAAGCCTCAGCGTCGGGGCTTGGCCGTGTTCGTCTGCGTGGCCGTGCTGGCAGCGTCGGCCGGCTGCGCGGCCGCCGCACTTGTGCCAGGCCTGCCGGCCATCATGCGATCGCGCGCGGCCTTGAACGGATTGCCGGGGTACCAGTTGGGCCAACGCTCGTCAGCGGCCACTTCCTTGCCCACGCCATAGACCACCTGCAGATCTTCGATGGTGCCATCGAGCTTCCATGTGGCGGCGTCGTATTCGTCGCCGGGCGCGTGGTAGCGGTGGCGTCCGTAGTCCTCGGCCGCGGCACGTCCGGCGGCAGTACCGCCCTCGCGCAGGTCTTCGCCGCCATCGGCATACAATGCCGGCACGCCGGCCTTGGCGAAGTTGAAGTGATCCGAACGGAAATACGAGCCGTTTTGCGGGGTGGCTTCTGCGTGCAGGGTGCGCCCCTGCATTGCCGCGATCGGCTTGAGGATGTCCTCCAGCTCCGAGCTGCCCATGCCCACCACGGTGACATCGCGGGCGCGCCCGGCCACCGACATCGCATCCAGGTTGATCACCGCCGCGATCTTGTCCAGCGGGAAGCTCGGGTTGGCCACGTAGTATTTGGAACCCAGCAGGCCGGATTCTTCCAGCGTCACCGCCAGGAACACCACCGAGCGCGCCGGCTTGGGGTCTTGATGGGCGAATGCGTCGGCGATTTCCAGGATGCCGGCCACGCCGGTGGCGTTGTCCACCGCGCCGTTGTAGATGTTGTCGCCGCTTTCGCCCGGATGCTTGCCCAGGTGGTCCCAATGCGCCATGTACAGCACCGCCTCGTCGGCGTGGCTGGTGCCCGGCAGCACGCCGACCACATTGCGCGAAGTCTTCGCCGCGATCGTGCTCTTGAGGTCGACCGACCAGCTGGCCTTCAACGGCACCGGCTTGAAGCCGCGCTTGCTGGCATCCTTGTAGGCCTGCGCCAGGTCCAGACCGGCATTGGCGAACAATTGCCTGGCGGTCTCGGCGCTGATCCAGCCCTGCACCGGCAGGCGCGGGTCGGGGTCGTCCTTGGCCGGCAAGTCGTATTGCGGGCCGGACCAGGAATTTTTCACCACGTCCCAGCCATAGCTGGCACCGGGTGTGTCGTGCACGATCAACGCCGCAGCCGCGCCCTTGCGTGCGGCTTCTTCGAACTTGTAGGTCCAGCGCCCGTAGTAGGTCATGCGCTTGCCGTCGAACAACTTGGCATCGTCGGTATGGAAGCCCGGGTCGTTGACGAACATCACCACCGTCTTGCCCTTCCATTCCTGGCCGGCGTAGTCGTTCCACTGCTGCTCGGGCGCATCCACGCCGTAGCCGACGAACACCAGCTCGCTGTTGTCCAGCTTGACCTCGGCTTGCCCGGTGCGGGTGCCGACCACGATGTCGGTGCCGAAGGCGAGGGTGCGGGTCTGCTCGCCGCTGCGCAGGCTGGGGGCGGTGGATGCATCGGCGGTGGTTTCCACCATCGGCACCTCCTGGAACCAGCTGTCGCCATTGCCGGGCTGCAGCCCGATGCGCTGCATCTGGTCGCGAATGTAGGTCACGGTCTTTTCTTCGCCGGGCGTCCCCGGGCCGCGGCCTTCGAAGTCGTCCGACGCCAGTGTCTTGACCAGTTCGGCGAAGTCGCCGGCGGTCATGTCCGGGGAGAAGGTGTGGCGGCTGACCGGCGCGCTGGGCGCGCTCTCGGTCGGCGTCTGCGCGGCAGGCGCGCTGGGCGCATCGGCGGGTTCGCGTTTGCAGCCGGCCAGGGCCAGCGTCGTGGCCAGGCACAACAGGATCTTGCGGGGCATCGGAACTCCTCGTGCGGCGGAATCCCGATCTTAGAGCCTGCGCCGCATGGTGAGGTGAGCGCGTAGCTGCGTGTGCTGCAGCCGCATGGCGGGCCGGGCAGGGCGCCTGGAGCAGGTGCCCTGGATCCGGCGCACGCAGCGGCAGGTGCGTGTTGCGTCGGTCAGTCCTTCGGTGCGACGTCGCTGTCGAAGCTGCGCGCGGTGGCGCCGCTCACCGCGCCGATCTTGGCGCTGCGGTGCACGTACAGGTTGACCTCGCGCTCGAAGTGCAACGGCCCATCGACCACCGCATCCGGGCCGATCACCACACGCGGCTTGCGCGAGGGCTGGAACGAAAAACCGAAGCTCGGCTTGCTCACTTCGATGCCGCCGCGCACATGCGAGCCCACCCCGACCGTGATGTCGCCATTGACCGTCTCGATGCCCTTGCCGAGCTCGGTCCCCACCAGCCCGATGCTCCCGTTGACCGTTTCCACTCCGCCACTGATCTGGCTGCCGCGCTCGGCAAGGATGCTGCCATTGACCGTTTCCAGTCCGCCGGACACGATCACCTTCTGGCCCAGCGTGATCGAGCCGTTGACCGTTTCCACGCCCCCGGTACGCGCGTTGTCGCCGATGCGGATGCCGCCGTTGACGGTTTCCACGTTCTTGGTTTGCGCACCGGCACCGATCTCGATGGAGCCGTTGACCGTTTCCAGAGCGCCATAGGTCTTGCCGGCATCTGCGCTGATCTTGCCGTTGACCTTGCTGACGTCCTCGTCGGCCCAGGCGCTCGTGCAGACCAGGGACAGTGCCAGGAGAAGAATTTGGGGCTTCATGCTGAACCTCGCGCGGCGGCGGTTGTCTGGGGCGTGGCGGCGATCACATCATGCTTGGCTACAATCGCGCACCTGCCTGAAGTCACTGGATCTTTCGTTGCCCCCTTCGCCTGCACCGCTGTCGCGCCTGCCGCTCGCTCCTGCCACCGGCCGTGGACGGATATGGCTGGCGGTGGGCGTACTGGCCTGCACCTTGCTGGGCAGCATGGGCGCAAGCGCGCAGAGCCAGCGCGAGACCGAGCGCAAACTGCAGCAGCTGCGCGATGAACTCAAGACCATCAGCGCCGATCGACGCGAGCTGGAAGGCAAGCGCGGCACCGCCGCGCAACAGTTGCGCCAGGCCGACGAGAAAGTGGCCAAGACTGCACGTGCATTGAGCGAGACCGAAGCGGCGATGCGCGCGCAGGAACAACATCTTTCCAGCCTGCAGCAGGAACGTGCGCAGTTGCAGCGGGGCCTGCAAAGCCAGCGCACGCAGCTGGCGGCGTTATTGCGCGCGGCCGATCAGGTGGGTCGCAATGCACCGTTGAAGGTGCTGCTATCGCAGGACACGGTGGGCGATGCCACGCGCATGCTGGCCGATCACCGCTATGTGCAAAACGCGCGCGCGCAGCGCATCCATGCCCTGACCACGCAACTGGATGCCCTGGCGACAGTGGAACAGGACATCGCCACCCGGCGCCAGGCGCTGGATGCCGCGCGTGCGCAGCAAAAGGCGCAGGCGGCCACGTTGCAGAAGGATCGCTCGCAACAGGCGGCCACCGTCGCGCAGCTGGACGATCGCTACAAACAGCGCGCCGAGCGCGAAAAGGCAATCGGCCAGGACGCCAAGGCGCTGGAACAACTGCTCGCCAATCTGCGCGCGGCTGCCGCCAAGGCCGAAGCCGAACGGCGCGCTGCCGCCAGACGCGCCGCCGCCGAAGCCGCCGCGCAGGCCAAGCGCAGCAAAACCGAGCGTTCCGATCACCCCGGCAAGACGCCGCCCAAGGTGATCGCCAACGCACCGGCCCCCAAGGTCGGTGGGCTCAGCTGGCCGGTGGCGGGCAATCTGCTGGCGCGCTTCAATGCCACCTTGCCCGATGGCCACACCAGCAAGGGCGTGCTGATCGGCGCGCCCAAGGGCACCACCGTGACTGCAGTGGCCGATGGCACGGTGGTGTTTTCCGACTGGATGACCGGCTACGGCATGATCCTGATCGTGGACCACGGCAACGGCTACATGAGCCTGTACGCGCATAACGACACCTTGCTGCGCGATGCCGGCGCATCGATCAAACGTGGCGACGCGGTGGCCAAGGTCGGCAGTTCGGGCGGGCAGGGCGTGCCGGCGCTGTACTTCGAATTGCGTCGCAACGGGCAGCCAGTGGATCCATCGAGCTGGCTGCAACGCCGCTGAGCGCCGCGCACCACCCGCGATTCAACGCGGATTTACCGCTGCTTCGCGCATAATCCGGTCAGCTCCGCGCTGCGGGGCGCCTTATCTCTTTGTCGGAGTGCTTCATGCGCGTAGCCGTCCTGTCCGTTGCCCTGTCGCTGGCCCTGTTCGCGTCGCCTGGTTGGGCGCAGAAGGCCGGCCCCGCCGCCGCCCAGGCCAGCGCGGACGATCCGGAAGCCAATGAAGCCGCTGTGTCCAAGGTGCCGCTGGATGAGATCCGCCGTTTCGTGGCGGTGTACAACGCGGTCAAGCAGGCCTACGTCGATCCGGTCGAAGACAAGAAGCTGATGCACGCGGCCGTGCGCGGCCTGCTCTCGGACCTGGACCCGCACAGCACCTATTTCGACAAGGAAGATGCCGAAGCCTTCGACGAGCAGGCCACCGGCGCCTACGACGGTATCGGCGTGGAACTGCTGCAGCAGCAGGACAACACCCTGAAGGTGATCGCGCCGATCGACGACACCCCGGCCGCGCGCGCCGGCATCCGCGCCGGCGATGTGATCGTGGCCATCGACGGCAAGCCGATCGATGCCAGCAAGGCGATGGAGCCGCTGCGTGGCGAATCCGGCAGCAAGGTCGTGTTGACCATCATGCGCGACAAGACGCCCAAGCCGTTCGATGTGACCCTGCAGCGCGAAACCATCCGCGTGGCCAGCGTGCGCAGCAAGCTGCTGGAGCCGGGCTACGGCTACATCCGCATCAGCACCTTCCAGGCCGACACCGGCGCCGACTTCCAGAAGAACCTCAAGCAGCTGCAGGCCGGCGGCAAGTTGCGCGGCCTGGTGCTGGACCTGCGCAGCAACCCCGGCGGTCTGCTGACCTCGGCGGTGCAGGTGGCCGACGATCTGCTGGACAAGGGCAATATCGTCAGCACGCGCGGGCGCATCTCCATCAGCGATGCCAAGTTCGACGCCACTCCGGGCGATCTGCTCAATGGCGCACCGGTGGTGGTGCTGGTGGACGCCGGCTCGGCCAGTGCCTCGGAAGTGCTGGCTGGCGCGCTGCGCGACAACAAGCGCGCACGCATCATCGGCAGCCGCACCTTCGGCAAGGGCTCGGTGCAGACCGTGCTGCCGCTGGACAACGGCGACTCGGTTAAGCTCACCACCGCGCGCTACTACACGCCCAGCGGCAAGTCGATCCAGGCCAGCGGCATCGTGCCGGACGTGCTGCTCGCCCCCGAACCGCAGCCGGGCGATGCCGATGCGCCGGCCAGCCTGACCGACTACAGCGAAGCCACCTTGCCGGGCCACCTGCGCGGCGACGACGAAGGCGAGGAGGGCTACAGCGCCGGCGACGTGCTGCCGGGCGACGGCCCGATCACCGAAGCCTTGGCCGAACTCAAGCAACCCGGCGCCGCCGCCAAGGCGCAGGCCGCGCAGAAGGCGAAGGCAGCCAAGACCGGTGCCGAGCCCAAGCCCGCCGCAGCGCGCCCGGCGACCACGGACAAGCCCAGATCGGCCGAACCTGCAGGCAAGGCCAAGCCGGCCACTGCACCCGCAGCGCCAGCCGAACCGGTGCAGCCGACGCCGCCGGCGGACAAGCCTGCCGAGCCGGTCAACTAAGTGTGGGCGACAGACCTGCGCGCGTCGTCGTGACGTAGGTCCGGTCGGCACACAGGAATCGCTGGAGGAGTGGTACATGCCACACCGGACATCGGGCCCGCTCACCAGGCAGCAGCGCGCGGCTTGCTGGCTGCTTCAAGACCGCGCTAGCCCAGCGGGGAATCACACCCGCTGCGTTGTTGCCAACACCTCGGGATTGACCAGGTTGCGCGGTGTGCCCGCCGCGAACGCCAGCACGTTGTCGAACGCCGCATCGAAATACAGCGCGTAGCTGTCGCGCTCCACGTATCCCAGATGCGGAGTCGCCAGCACGCGCACATGCCGCAGCAGCGGATCGCGCGGGTCCAGCACCGGCTCGTGCTCGAACACATCCAGCGCGGCCTGCGCCGGCCGGCCCGCGTCCAACGCAGCAAGCAAGGCGCCAGGCGCAATCAACTCGGCGCGGCTGGTGTTGACCAGCAACGCATCGTCGCGCATGCGCGCCAGATCCTGTGCGGTGATGTCATGCCGCGTCTGCGCAGTCAGGCGCCGATGCAGCGACAGCACGTCGCTGCGTTCGAACAGTTCCTCGCGGCTGCCCGCAACCGCGAACCCATCGCGCGCTGCCTGCGCACAGGACGCCTCGCCGCCCCACACCAACACCTGCATGCCGAAGGCGCGCCCGAAGCCGGCCACGCGTTGGCCGATTCGCCCGTAACTCCAGATCCCCAACGTGCGCCCATGCAACACGCGGCCCAAGCCGGGATCGCCAAGCGCCTGCCAGCGTCCCTGTTGCAATGCATGCTGGTAGTCGGCCAGCCGACGGCTGGCCGACAGGATCAGCGCCCAGGTCAGCTCGGCCGGCGCCACCGGCGAGCCGACGCCTTCGGCCACCGCCACACCCAACGCGGTGCACGCCGCCACATCCACATGCGCACCCACGCGCCCGGTCTGACTGATCAGTTTCAGCCGTGGCAGCCGTTGCAGCAGCGCCGCATCCACCCGCGTGCGTTCGCGGATCAACACCAACGCGTCGGCGTCGGCCAGGCATGCGGCGCGCGCGTCGAGCGCCTCGTCCAACGCGCCCAGCACCTGCACCTGGTGGCCCTGCAGTTGCTGCAGGCAGGGCAGCCGAGCGACGGCGCCCTGATAGTCGTCGGGCACCACAACGCGCATCAGCGTGGCTTGATCGGCGAGGGGAACGGGGTGACCACCTTGTCGCCGGTGGTGGCGTCGCGAATCACCGACTGGCCCTTTTTCTGGACTTCTTCGATCCGCACGATGCTCTGCATCGGCAGGTGCAAGGTTCTGGTATTGCCGAATTCCTCGCGCAGGCGTTCTTCGGTGGGGTCCACCACCAGCCCGTCGTGCACGTCGAACACCAGCTCGCCGATCTGGTTGAAGCCCCACAGATGGCTGCCGGTGACCTCACGCGCGTAGAGCTCGTACACCTTGCCGTGGTTGAGGAAGGTGACTTTGTACAGAGGCTTGGACATGCCCACGATTATAGGCGCGCGCCTGGACAGCGACATGCGCGGCATCGTGCCGGTACCTGGGCCACGCACGGGTTGCGGCCTGCGGGTACAGCCGGTGTGCTGCACGCCTCAGAAGCCGTGGCGCTTGCGCAGCCGCCGCGCGATCGCCGCGCGCACATACAGGCCGTACACGATGCCGAACACGAAGCCGGCGATATGTGCCGACCACGCCACCATGCCGAACGCCGGGCCGATGTAGGCGAACACCACCTGTAGCAGTGCCCAGGCACCGATCAACAGCGGCGCCGGCACCCGGATGAATTCCAGAAACACGCCCAGCGGCAGGACCACGCCCAGCTTGGCGCCCGGAAACAGCGCCAGGTACGTGCCGATCAACGCCGACACCGCACCCGAGGCACCGATGATCACCCGGTCCGGCGTGCCGATGGCAAAGATCGCCGCCAGGTTGGAGCCCGCGCCGCCAACCAGAAACAGCAGCAACAACCGCCACGGGCCCAGGATGCGTTCGGCCGGCAGCCCAAAGATCAGCAGGAACACCAGGTTGCCGAGCAGATGTGACCAGTCGGCGTGCAGGAACAGGGCCGTGAACAGGCGCAGCACGCTGCCGTCGCGCAGGGTGGCCCACCAGTCGCCCAGATTGGAGACGCCGCTGGACAGGGCGCCCCAGTCCAGCCACAACGTATTGCGCGCCTCGCCCGGCCGGCTGATCGACCACAGATACGCCAGCCACACCGTGGCGAACAGCAACGGCACCGCCCAGCGCGGGGTGGGTTTCTTGCGGGAAGGAAGAGAGACGAACATCGGACGGGGACAATAGCCGGTCCACGCTGCTGAACCCAACCCTGACCTGACGCCACGTTCAGCGCACGCCTTGTTATTTTTCGGTTAATCGTCATGGGTATACTGCGTACGGCGTCGTATGTCGGGGGAGGGTCTCCGGCGCGCTCCGGGCACTGGATTGGTGCTGGACGCGGGCGCTGAACCGACCATTGCAGTCCTTATCCGGAGAGCTACAACTTATGTCTACCGCTTCCACTCTCAGCCGCGCCACCCTGTTGGCCGTCGGTATCGCTGGCGTGCTGGCCGTTGGTCAGGCGCACGGCGCCGCGTTCCGGCTGAAGGAAAACAGCGCCAAGGGCCTCGGCCGCGCATTCGCAGGTTCGGGCAGCGCCCCGGATGATGCCTCCATCATCGCCAACAACCCGGCAGGCATGCGCCAGCTGGACGGTCGCCTGTTCCAGGCCGACGTCAGCGCCATCAGCTTCTCGGCCAAGTTCCAGCCCGACACCGCGGCCTACGCCAACGGCGCTCCGGTCTCCGGCGGCAACGGCGGCGACGCCGGCATGATCGCGCCGGTCCCGGCGATGTACTTCCACGTGCCGTTCGGCGAGAACGACAACATGCACCTGGGCACCTCGCTGACCGTGCCGTTCGGCTTCAAGACCGAATACGACCGCGACTGGGTCGGCCGCTACCACGGCACCAAGACCGAGCTGCAGGCGATCGACTTCAACGTCGCGTTCTCCTATGACGTGAACCCGTACGTGTCCTTCGGTGCCTCGGTGTTCGCCGAGCGTCTGGATATCGACCTGGCCAACGCGGTGGATTTCGGCAGCGTGCTGGCTGCGCGCCGCGTGCCGGGCTTCGCGCCGGGCAGCGCCGATGGCTACTCGCGCATCAAGGGCGACAGCACCGAAGTGGGCTTCACCCTGGGCGGCTTGTTCAGCATCGATGAGAACACCCACATCGGCTTCAGCTACCGCTCGCAGGTGGAACACAAGATCACCGACGGCACCGCCGACTTCACCGTGCCGGGCAGTGCTGCCGCCGTGCTGAGCGTGGCCGCACCGGGTACCTTCGTCGATACCAAGGGCCGCGCCACCGTCAAGCTGCCGGCCAGCGCCACCGCCAGCTTCACGCATAACGTGAACGAGCAGTGGTCGATCATGGCCGACGTCACCCGCACCGCCTGGAGCAAGTTCGACCAGGTGACCGTGGACTTCGCCTCCAACCAGCCCGACAGCGTGCTGGACTTCTCCTACCGCGACACCACCTTCGCCTCGATCGGTGCCGACTACCGTCTGAGCGATACGGTGACCCTGCGCGGCGGCCTGGCGTACGACCAGACCCCGACCACGGCCGAACACCGCGACGTGCGCGTGCCGGACGCGAGCCGCAAGTGGGTTTCGCTGGGTATGAGCTGGCGTCCGTCGGCGCAGACCGAGTACAACTTCGGCTACACCCACCTGTTCACCAGCGACCCGACCAGCGACACCCGCAGCGCCACCGGCGACCGTCTTGCCGGCAGCTACGACGTGAAGGGCGACGTGCTGGCCGCGTCGATCAACTACAAGTTCTGATCGCCGCAGCACGCGTTGAATGAGCAAAAACCCCGCTTCGGCGGGGTTTTTCTTTGTTGCCTTGCACGCTCCACACACGACACGGGCAGACAGCACAAGCAACAAGGAAGCAGGCAGGACACATCGCCTCAGCGCAGCGCTTCCCCCTGCACGGTGTTGCCACCTAGCCGCGTACTGGGATGCCAACAACATCGCGTGCCGATCCAGCCTGCGCAATGCATGGCGAACGCTGCAGCCGGCGCGCCAGATTGCTATGGTCGGGCGCATGAGCCAACCCGACTTCATCCAGATCACCGATAACGCCATCGCGCACGAAGAGTGCGTGGCCATCGTGCAGCGCATGCGCCAGAGCCAGCAGCTGCATCCCGGCCGCATCGGTGGCGGCGTCTTTCCCGACCTCAAGCACAGCCGCGACCTGCGCATCAGTGGGATGGCCGAATGGGCCGAAGTGGAAAACCGCCTGCAACAGGCCGTGTTCGAGGGCGTGCTCACCTATCTGCGGCAGTATCCGCAGGCGTTGATTTCACCGCTGATGCTGCAGGTCACCACGGCCGATGGCACACCGCATCGCCTGGAGGCCGAGGACATCGTGCAGATGAGCGACCAGGCGCTGGGCGATCTGGCACGCACCTGCCTGCGCCCGGGCGCGATCAATCTGCAGTGGTATACCGCCGACCAGGGCGGTTACCCGTACTGGCATTGCGAGCTGTATCCGCGCGATGCCAATGCCGACACGCTGCACCGGCATCTGCTGTGGACGCTGTATCTCAACGACGACTTCGCGCAAGGCGAAACCGAATTCCTGTTCCAGCAACGCAAGGCCCGCCCACGCACCGGCAGCCTGCTGATCGCTCCCACCGCCTTCACCCATACCCACCGCCTTCACCCATACCCACCGCGGCAACCGCCCGGTCGGCGGCGACAAGTTCATTGCCACCAGCTGGATCCTGTTTCAATCGGCGCAGGCGCTTTACGGCGGGGAATAGGGAATCGGGAATCGCAGCGGCGGCGCTTTCTGCTGTTGCTTTGCTGATTCCTGATTCTCGACTCCCGATCCCCCCGGACTCGGCCCCTGGAGTGCGCCTTGCGTTGCGTCGCAATGCTTGTGCTCGCCTCCCACTGCAGTACGCGTTGCTTGCACCGTGCGCCGTTAGTAAGAATACTAACTGCATGCAGAAGAACTCTTCACCCAGCGCGAGCGCGGCAGCGGAGCGGGATGTCCGCAGCTCGCGCACGGTCATCAAGGGGCGCGGCACCACCGCCTACGTGCCCGGTCGTTTCTCGGTCACCACCGCCGTCGAGATAGACGATGGCTGGGGCGCGCTCGATGCCGATGGCGAGACTGCCTTTCGCCCCAAGACCGTGGTGGCGGAGGAAATCGCGCGCAGCATCATCAGCCGCAACAACTCGCCCGACATCGGGTTCTCGCAGTCGGTGAACCCGTACCGGGGATGTGAGCACGGCTGCGTGTACTGCTTTGCCAGACCCTCGCACGCGTATCTGGATCTGTCGCCAGGGCTGGATTTCGAAACGCGGATCTTCGCCAAGCCGGATGCGGCCGCGCTGCTGCGCGCGGAGATCGCACGCCCGTCCTACCAGTGCTCGCCGATCGCGTTGGGGATCAATACCGATGCTTACCAGCCCGCCGAGCGGCGCCTGCACATCTCCCGGCAATGCCTGGAAGTCCTTGCGCAGGCCCGTCACCCGGTCAGCTTCGTGACCAAGGCGGCGTTGATCGAACGCGACATCGATGTGCTGGCCGAGATGGCGCAGCACAACCTGGTGTCGGTGTATTTCTCGGTCACCACGCTCGACAATCGGCTTGCGGCGAAGATGGAGCCGCGTGCCGCCGCGCCGCATGCGCGACTGCGCGCCATGCAGGCGCTACACGCTGCCGGCGTACCGGTGGGCGTGCTGGTCGCTCCGGTCATCCCGATGATCAACGACAAGGAACTGGAGCGCATTCTGGACGCGGCCGCAGCCCACGGCGCACGTTCGGCTGGCTACGTGTTGCTGCGCCTGCCGCACGAACTCACCCAGTTATGGCGCGAATGGCTCGAGCTGCACTATCCCGATCGTGCCAAGCATGTCATGAGCCTGATCCAGCAGATGCGCGGCGGCAAGGACTACGACAGCCGCTTCGGCAAGCGCATGGTCGGCGAGGGCCCGTTTGCAGAACTGATCGCGCAGCGATTTTCCATCGCGTATCGGCGCCTTGGATTCGGGCGATTGCCCAGGCTCGATACCACGCAGTTCCGTCCACCCAGACCGGACACGCCGCAGCTGGACTTGTTTTGATCCTGCCGGATCTGTCTGCACCACCCACAGCGGCCTCGACCACCGACGCGCATGCAACGCGCCCGGCAGCAGCATCTAACCATGGCGCCAGCGCCGGCCACGCGCTGCAGCACGTCCGGCAGATGGCTACAGCGTGATGCCGTGGAAGGGTTGCAGCACGATCTGCGCAATGGCCGAACGTCCAACCTCGAAGGCTTGCTGATACGCCGCATCGGCAATCATCTGCTTGAAGGCGGATCGATCCGGATACCGCACCAGCGTGACCGCATCCCACGGATGTGCCTGGCCCGCGGTCAGTACCGGCAGGCCGTCGCCGCTGAAGACAATCTGCGCGCCGAACCGGGCCAGGATCGGCTCGGCCAGCCGCAGGTACTGGTGATAGCGCTGCCGTCCGCCATCGGGCTGGAAGCGAATCAGGTTCAACATGACGATCGCCGAGGTGTCCTCGTTGTCCAGGAATGCAGCGAGCGCATCGGGTGAAAACGCAACCATGTCAGTCTCCTTGGTCTGGCTTCCGCGCAAGGGAAGCGGCCAACACACGCTAGCGTTGCGCCGTGTCAGAAACTGTCAGTAACGAACGCCAGTCGCGGTCCTGTTGTCGCCATTGCTTCACCAACGCCTGGCGCGACTGCGGGTAACGCGTTTCCAGCAGTGCCTGTATCTGCAACCGATCGACACGAAAATGCCGGAACGCGCAGCGGCGCTCGCACCAGGCTGCCAAGACGCGCACGTCGTCGAAATACACCAGGGCGATCGGCCAGACGATGCGCTCGGACGGCGTGTCGTGCGCATCGACATAGTCGATCGCCAGTTTGCATTGCCGCCGAATGGCGTCGCGCAACATGGCGGTCTGCGGATGATCGACCGACTCGGATGTGGAAGCGGCGGTAAGAATCGCCGACGGCGCGATGTCCGTGCCGGCGCCATCGCCGTGCTTTCTGGCAGACAGGATCTTCGCCAGGGCGCTTTCACCACATCTGGCCAAGGCAGGATCGGCCCGTTGTTTGACCCAATCCAGGCCAAGCATGACCGCATCCAGTTCCTCCTGCGAAAACGCCAGCGATGGCAGGAAAAATCCCGGCTTCAGGTAATAGCCAACGCCGGCTTGGCCCTCCAACGGCGCACCGAGCGCGCGCAAGGTGTCGATATCCCGGTAGAGGCTTCGCTGCGATACACCCAACTCGGACGCCAGCGCAGCTGCCGACACCGGCCGTCTGTGCGCACGCAGCAGGCCGAGCAGTTCAAACAGGCGAGTTGTCCTGGACACCCATCAGCCTTCGCGCGGCAGCCTGCATTCCGGCGCTCATCCTAGAGCGTGTTATGTACGTTGAGGTGAGTGCGAAGCGTCCTGTGGCGCGTCGAGACAAGGCGTGCGCCGTGCCCAGGCTGGAGCGCCTGGGCACGATACCGACGCCTGCAGAGTGGGCACGTCTTACCGGCTCAAAGGGCAGCGGGGCGTGCAAGCCGGTATCGGCAGCGTTTGCGTGCCGCCGCCGCAATCGCCACCTCACTGACGCGGGCAGCGGACGGGCATCCCAATACCGCGTGCGCCCCGTAGAATCCGCGCATGCTCGCACTTGCACAGGGCGCGTGGGAGTGGCTGGCCACCATTCCCCACCTCGAAGCGCTCCTCCTCGCCGCCTATGTGCTGTACCTGCTATGGATCGCCGGCTGGATCGTGCTGCAGAAGCGCGAACCGGTGGCCACGCTGAGCTGGGTGTTGTCGCTGGCGGCACTGCCGTACCTGGGGCTGCTGATCTATTACTGGCTCGGCCCGCAAAAGGTCAAACGGCAGCGGCTGCGGCGCGGGCGCTCGCGCTCGGGCATGGAGAGCTACAGCAGCGTCTGCCCGCCGGATGCCGATTGCACCGAGCTGGCCAAGATCGCCCAGTCCACCACCGGGCTGGCGCCCAGCAGCGCCACCGAAGTGCACTGGCTGGTGGATGGCGCTGCCACGTACGCCGCCATCATCGAAGCGATCCGGGGCGCACGCGACCATATCCATCTGGAGTACTACATCTTCCAGCCCGACCAAAGCGGCACCGCGATCTGCGCTGCGCTGATGGAACGTGCCCGTGCCGGGGTCAAGGTGCGGCTGCTGATGGATGCGATCGGCTCCTCGGCAATGACCCGACGCGCCTTGCGCACGCTGCGCGAGGCCGGGGTGGAAACCGCCTGGTTCCATCCCTCGCAATTGCTCAAGCCGTTCAAGCGGCCGTGGTTGAACCTGCGCACCCACCGCAAGGTGATCGTGATCGATGGCCGCATCGGTTTCACCGGCGGCATCAACGTCACCGACGACGAGAACGAGCAGGTGCGCAAGCAGGCGTATCGCGATCTGCACGTGCGCCTGCAAGGCCATGTCGTGCGCAGTCTGCAGCTGGTGTTCCTGGAGGATTGGCTCTATGCCACCGGCCAGGGCCGCGCAGCTTTCCACGGCCAGCAGCTATGGCCCGACGATGTGCCCACCCGCGCGCAAGGCACGGTCGATGCGCAGGTGCTGGTGTCGGGTCCGGATTCGTCGTGGGAAGCGATCCACCGCCTGATGGTCGCCGCCATCCATGAAGCCAAGCACCGCGTGTGGCTGGTCACTCCTTACTTCGTGCCCGGCGAGGCAGCGCGCATGGCGCTGACCTCGGCCGCGCTCGGGGGGCTGGACGTGCGCCTGTTGGTGCCGCGTGTCAGCGATTCGCGCTTGGTCACCTACGCGGCACGCTCGTATTTTGACGAGCTGCTGGAAGCCGGTGTCCGCATCTACGAGTACGGCCCGCGCATGCTGCACACCAAGGCGCTGCTGGCCGACGACGATGTCTGCATCGTCGGCAGCGCCAATTTCGACAGCCGCAGCTTCCGGCTGAATTTCGAGCTGTCGATGCTGTTCCGCGACCAGGCAGTGGCGGCAGAGATGGCCGGGCTGATCGGCACCGATCTGCAGCAGGCGCAGGAAGTGCAATTCGCGCGGCACCGGCCGTTATGGCGCTCGCGCCTGCCGGAAGCCTTTGCCCGGCTGCTGTCGCCGCTGCTCTGACCAACGGCACGGTGCCCACGTGGAACCGCGCCGGGCGCGGCGCTACACTGCCGCCACTCAACGGGGAGCTCGTCATGCACTGGCTGTTTCTGCTTATGGCACTGGGTGCGCTGGTGCTGGCCTTCAGTACGCCGCACGTGTGGTTGCTGGTGGCCTCGCTGCTGGTGGCGTTGCTGCTGCTGCTGTTGTGGACGCGCGGTTGGTTCGCCTCGCGCATGGGTGACACCCAACGCGATACCAGCAGCATGATCGACCCGGCCGAGCTGCGCCGCCTGCGCGAGCTGGCAGAAGCACGCAAGTCGGCCGCCCTGGCCGCCGCACGCGACAGCGAGCCGCAGGCCTGATCGCCGCATGACCGCCCAGCTCAGCGTCAACGTCAACAAGATCGCAGTCCTGCGCAACTCGCGCGGCGGTGCCGACCCGGACGTGGCGCAGGCCGCACGCGCCTGCATTGCCGCCGGCGCGCATGGCATCACCGTCCATCCGCGCCCGGACCAGCGGCATATCCGTGCCGACGACGTGCTGGCACTCGGTGCGCTCACGCGCACGCACGCGGTGGAATTCAATATCGAAGGCAACCCCTTCGCGCCGCCACGCGCGGGCTATCCGGGCCTGCTGGAATTGTGCCGTGCCACGCGCCCGCAGCAGATCACCCTGGTGCCCGACGGCGACGGGCAATTGACCTCCGACCACGGCTTCGATTTTGCGCAGGACACCGCGCAGCTCGCCGAGCTGATCACAGCGTTCAAGCGGCTGGGCAGCCGGGTCAGCCTGTTCGTCGATGCAGGTAACCCGGACATCGCCCGCGCGGCCACGCTCGGTGCAGACCGTATCGAGTTGTACACCGGCCCCTATGCCCACGCGCACGCCAACGGCCAGGCCGATACCGCATTGGCGCTGTTCGCCAACGCCGCCCAGCGTGCCAATGCCGCAGGCCTGGGCATCAATGCCGGGCACGATTTGTCGCAAGCCAACCTGGGCGATTTTCTCGCCGCTGTGCCGGGCGTGCTGGAAGTGTCGATCGGCCACGCCTTGATCAGCGAAGCCCTGTATCAGGGACTGGATGCAAGCGTGCGCGCGTACGTGGACATTCTGCGTAGCGGTCACGTTAGCGCTTGAGTTCATGCGGTAACGTCGGCATCGGTGATCGATGCCTGGGTTGGCGACAACGACCATCGCGTAAGTGGATGCTGCGCAGGAACGTCACGACGAGCACTTGGGTCGCGATGGTCAATTGCTGCCGGTGAGGAACACCCTTGATGAACTCCCATGCCTATCGCGTCCGAAGACGCGATAGGCGCCTGGGCAACCGCATCGCGCGATGTTGCATGCAGTGCACGTGGCCAAGCGCAGTACGCGCCTGCAGGAACACTACTGCACGAAGGCGATGCGCTGCACTTGCGCGTTCTTTGCAGCCGCCAGCACGCTGGCCATCACGGCATACTCGGCGTCCGCACTGGCGGCGATGCGCAGTTCCGGTTGATTTCCTGCAGTTGCCTGCATCTGCTCGATCAACCTGGACTGAAGTTGCTGCAACGTCACCGGGCTGGCGTTCCAGAACAACTGTCCGTCGGCATCCAGCCGCACTGCGATCGGTGCAGGCGGCTCGAGGGGATCAACAACACCAACATGACATCCACCAGCGGGGTGACATTGATGTCCGCCAACGGTCCCCGATTCCCTGTCGTACTGAAAGCCATGACTGCCTCCGGTTCTGTGATCGTGGGTGCTGCACGACCGAGCATACACCTGCAATTTGCATCGGCAACTCGACGCGGGTGCGCGGGCGGCACGGCATCGGCACGGCAATGCGGTGCTGGGCGTTGGGGCGTACACAAGTGCTGCCATTAACGCGCTTGGGTCGAAGAGGTGGGCGATGGACGCCTGCGGACCACTGGCGGCTTGCGCGCAGGCACAATGGTGTCGGTCGATGCATCGGCGCGCCTTGTGCGCGGCATGCGCAGCAGGATACGGCGGCGTTCACAATCATTACGCGCCTAGTGCATGGGCAGGTGTTGGACGCCGAGATGCGCGCGTTTTACCGCATGCCGTCTGAAAGCACGTCAGTGGCATTGATCGACAGTCTTTCACAGCAATGGCCGCTTTTTTTGCTTCGGCGTACCACACTCACGCTCGTTGGATTGCAGGCATGTTTGCAGGCACGATCACCCACCTAACGCATAAAAAAAACGCCACCGTTTCCGGTGGCGTTGCAGTCGCGTCATGACTGTTGTGTTGCGGTCTTGCAGATACGTTTACTGCTGCATGAAGCCGATTTTCTTCATCTGCGAGTTCTTCGCAGCGGCCAGCACCTTGGCCATCACCTCGTACTCCGCATCCGGATTTGCATCGATGCGCAGTTCCGGCTGATTGGTCGGATCGGCCTGCACCACTTCTTCCATCTTCTGTTGCAACACGTCGACCGGCGTCGGGCTGTTGTTCCAGAACACCTGGTTGCTGGCGTCGATACGCAACTCGATCGGCGGCGGCGGTTCGGTTGTCTGCGGTGGCGGGTTGAGCACCCGCTGCGGCAGATCCACGGCGATCGGGTAGGTCATGATCGGCGCGGTCACGATGAAGATGATCAGCAGCACCAGCATCACGTCCACGAGGGGCGTGACGTTGATATCGGCCATCGGCCCACGGCTTCCACCAGTACTAAATGCCATGGCTTACTGCCCCTTCACTTTGGTTGCAACGAAACCGACGTCCAGCATGCCCTGACCCTGCGCGATCTTGGTGATCTCGTTGATCGTACGCATCTTGGTCGTGCGGTCGCCACGCAGGTTGAGCGGCGGCTGCGGGGTCTGCTGTGCAGCGGTGGACAGGCGCGACTCCAGGGCTTCCTTGGAGATCGGCTCGTCGTTCCAGTACAGCGACCCATCTTCCTTGACGGCCAGAGTGATCGGCGCGGCGCGTTTCTCCGCATCTTTCTTCTGGATCAAGTTGGCCTCTGGCAGCTCCACCTTGACCTTATGGGACATCAGCGGTGCCGTAATGATGAAGATGATCAGCAGCACCAGCATGACGTCCACCAGGGGCGTCACGTTGATGTCGGCCATCGGGCCACCGCTGTTTCCACTACTGAAGGCCATAACGGGCTCCGTCTAAATCGTTGCGAAGGCGTTCTTGACGACCGGATTAGCGAACGCGCGAACCGGTGGCGAAGAAGTCGTGCAGGTCGTGAGCGAAGGTGTCGAACTTGGCGATCACCGAGCTATTGACCTTGGAGAAGAAGTTGAACGCGAACACGGCCGGGATAGCGACGAACAGGCCGATCGCGGTCATGATCAGCGCTTCACCCACCGGGCCGGCAACGGCGTCGATGGAGGCCGAACCGGTTGCACCGATCTTGATCAGCGCGCCGTAGATGCCCCACACGGTACCGAGCAGACCGACGAACGGCGCGGTCGCACCGACGGTGGCCAGCAGGGTCATGCCCGACTGCAGCTTGGTGCTTTCGCGGGTCACGGCCTGACGCAGGGCGCGGTCGACGAACTCCGAACGGCTCAGGCTCTCGCCCAGGCCACCGGTGCTGCCTTCGGCACGCTGGTGGTGCGCAGCAGCCTGGGCGGCGTCCAGCGCGATCTTCGAGAACGGCTCGGAAGCCGGCTGTTCTTCCATGGCGCGGATGGCGTCCTGTGCATTCGGGGCATCCCAGAACGCGGTGGTGACGCGGTCAGCCGCGCTCTTCAGGCGGGTGGCACGGAAGATGTTGATGACGGTCCAGTACCAGGAGGCAGCGGACATGGCGATCAGGGTGATCAACACGACCCAGGACACGGCGAAGTCGCCGGGGCTGGAGGTCATTTCAGTGATCAAGTGCTCGAAGCCCATCTGCGACAGAGCGGCCGACGGATTGGAGCCCCCTGCAGCGGCGGCGATAAAGAATTCCTGCAGCATGACGCTTACCTTTGTTGTGTGTGGTGATGAAGGGTGGAGCGAAAGGAAGACAGGATCCTGGGCCGACCGTGGCCGGCCCGTGGGATCAGTTCAGAGCAAAGTTGACCGGGACGCGGACACGTCCGGCGGCTTTCTGCCCGTTGACAGTGGAGGCGTTGAACTTCCACTTGCGTGCTGCGTCCATCGCGGCACGGTCAAGGTCGCGGTTGCGGCTGGACTTTTCGACCGACACGTTGGTCACGTTGCCGCTGGCATCCACATCCACGATCAGGATGACCTCACCTTGGACACCGGCACGGAATGCAGCCGGCGGGTACTTCGGCGGGTTCATGTTCTTGGACGAGATATCGACGCTGGCGCCAATGTCGCTCGGCGGAGCCGGCGGGCTCGGCGGGCTCGGCGGCGTGACGATATCGCTCGGACGCGGTTCGGGAACGTCGACGACCGGAGCTTCCGGCGGCGGCGGAACCGGTGACGGCTTCGGCGGCGACAGATTCTTGACCGGCGGCGGCGGCTTGTCTTCCGGCGGCGGCGGCGGCGGCGGCGGCGGGGGAGGAGGCGGTGCATCCACCAAGGTGACCATGGTGGTGCGCTCCTTCTCTGCCGGAGCCTTCGGCGCCACTGCAGGGATCAGCAACATCATCAGTGCAGTGAGGTGCAAAGCAATTACAAAAGCAATGCCGATAATGCGGGCCCAGCTCAGACCCTGGTTCCCGGCATCGTAGTCATGCCTGTGGATAACGAGTTGTTCCGTCATGCGCCAATGGCTCTTTCAGTGGGGGCCCGGATCACTGTGATGATCCCCAGGTTTTCGGACGGCTTTGACACCGCAGGAACTCCCAAGCTTATACCAATCCCGAGTCCTGTAACCACTAAAAACACAGGGATTTCGGGGGTTTATTTTCTTTTTTTACTTCAGGTTGATGATCTTCTTGGCGTCTTCGGGTTTTTTAACACCCTTGGCGATCGCCTGCTGTGCGGCCTGCTTGGCCTCCGGGATGCGACCTTCCGAATGCAGCACCTTGGCCAGATTCAAATAGGTCTCGCCATCCTTGGAAAGCGGTGCGGCCTTCTGCCAGTTTTCGATCGCCTTCGGGACATCGTCGCTGTAGTAATACGACTGGGCCAGGGCAAGGTATGTCTGATAATCAGGCTTGAGGATGCCTTTTTGCATACCCTCATTGATGACGGCGATGACGTCCTTTTCTTTGTTCTCGGTGTTGGCGTAGATGGAATACAACTGCTTGTATTCCTTTTCTTCCGTCAACTGACCGGAGGCACGCAGCTTGTCCATCACGCCTGCGGCCTTGTCCATCTGGTCGGCCTGCATGTACATGTTGGCCAGGTTGAGCTGCGCCTTTTTGTCGTTGGGCGTCTTGGCGGCCAGCGCCTCGGCGGCAGCAACGGCTTCGCCGGTCTGGCCAGCTTCGGCGTAGGACGCCATCAGCAGCTGGTTCCAACTGTCCTTGGGCTCTGGCGAGGCAGCGATGGCCTGCTTCAACACCGGGATCGCTTCCTTGTAGCGCTCGGTCTGGTACAGCGCCTGGCCCTTGAGGATCAGATCTTCCGGACGCTGCGACTTGCTCTCTTCCAGATACTTGTCCAGCGTGGCCAGTCCCTCGGCCTGCTGGTCGTCCTGCATCTGCAACTGCGCCAGCATCAGCATCGACTGGAAATGGCCGTTGTTGTCCAGCGCGTTCAGGCCGATGGCCTGCTGCAGGTACTTCTTGGCACCGGCGGTGTCGTCCAGGTTGTAAGCGGCCTGGGCAGCCAGCTGTGCGGCCAACGCCTTGTCGGCGTCGTTGGCAGCGCCGTTGGCCAGGATCTCATCGGCCTGGGTGCGCACGCCCTGGTAGTCCTCGCCCTTGTTGAAGGTTTCGATCAGCTTCTGCAGCTTGCTGCTCAACTTCGAGGACGGCTTGATCGTCGGTGCCTGACGGGTCGACTGCGGGTACAGCTCCTCGGCCTTGCCGCTCTTGGATTTGCGGCTGGCGCGTTCCGAGGAACGGTCCGACTGCGCGACCGCATCGGTAACGACAGCCCCACCCAGCGACGCGGCGATGAACAGGGACAACAGGGCTTGCTTGCGGTTGAGCAGTTTCATGTTTCACCTCGGACGATCCGCCGTCGGGCGGTACGAAAAGCGGAATGGGCGCTGTACGAAAAATCTGGGCCGGCAAACTTAGCAGAAAGTCTCAGTTCCCGAAAACGGTTTCCATGTTGTGTTGCGGCAATCAGAAGCGGGGAACAGCTGTCTTAGCGTCGCTAACAGGCCGTGACCGGTGTGGTTGCGCCTGCAACCCCAGGTTAGGCAGGCATGCGTTGCACGGAATCGGTGTTCGTACGGGTTGACGGCGGCCGCGCGGATGTCGTCGGCAGTTCTAGCCACAACGCGGTGCGCGTCCGCTCTGCTTGGCCTGCTGGTACACCGGTTCGAGCTGGGCAACGTCGGCCTGCAGTTCGCGGATGCGGTTGGCAGGGTCGGGGTGGGTCGACAGCCACTGCGGTTGGCGATTGCCGCTGGCGGCCATCATGTTCTGCCACAGCGTCACCGCCTGCGCCGGATCGAACCCGGCCTGGGCCATCAGACGTTGGCCGACCACATCGGCTTCGCTTTCCTGGGTACGCGAGCCCGGCAGCAGGAACACTGTCTGGGCGGTCATACCGCCGACCTGATTGACTGCGCTGGCCGCTCCGTCGCCATAGGCGGCGCCGGCAAGCGCGCCGATGATGCCCAGGCCCGTCTGCGCGCCGAGTTGACGGGTAATGCGCTCTTCGTGATGACGGGAAATGACATGGCCGATTTCATGCCCGAGCACCGCGGCGAGCTGATCCTGCGTCTTGGCGACGGTAAAGATGCCGGTGTTGACACCGACCTTGCCGCCAGGCAGGGCGAAGGCATTGGCTTCGTTATCCACGAACAGCGCGGTTTCCCACTTGGTTTCGCGCCATTGCGGCGGCAGTTGCGCCACCAGTGCGTTGACCACGCACTGCACGTAGGCGTTCTGCTTGCCGTCGGTACTGACTTTTTCCTTGGCCTTGGTTTGCGCGAAGGATTGCGCGCCCAACTGGTCCAACTGCTGTTGCGATACGCCGCCCACCACCTGTCGGCGGCCGGTTGGCGAAGTTGTGGTGGCACACGCCGTCAGTGCAAGCACGGCAACAACGATCAACAGCCTAGCTTTCATTCGATCCCCCTAGAACCATGGAGGCATTTTGGCAGGCTCGTCTTAACTTTTCGTCAAACGGTTCCGCGCGGCCGACAACGTGTGCCGGGCCGGGGGGATCGGCTGTCCAAGGTGTGCGAATCCATTTGATGCCCAGGCATCGCCCCGCTGCGGCTGGGTTCTCGCAATTGACCGCTTTGGGGGCTCAGCCAAGCCCGAAAAAGTACAGCGCTGCCAGCGCCGTGGCATTGTTGATGCCGTGCGCGGCAATCGGGGCCCACAACGTGCCGGTACGCCAGTACAGCCATGCGAACGCCGCGCCCATGCTGCCGTACACCAGCCACAGCTGCGCGATCGCGGCCGGGCCGTTACCACTGATGCCGGGTACTTCGTGCACCAGCGCGAAAATCGCCCCGCTCAGCACGATCCCCAGCCACGGGCGAGCGGCAGCGAGCAGGCGCCCGAACAGCACGCGACGGAACAGCAGTTCTTCGTAAGCCGGCGCGATGACCACCGCGAACAGCGTCAGTGCCAGCGGCCATTGCTGGAGCGCTTCTTTCATCAACGGCAGGTTGGTGGGCACCGGCTTGATGCCCAACGCCGAAGCCGCCGCGCTGACCAGATTGCTCAGCAGGAACACGGCGGCGGCGATCAGCGCGGTCCAGCCCCAGGTGGAGGCGCGGCGCGCGGCAGCCCGCGAAGCGGTTTGTTCGGCAGGGGTGGCGCGGCGACGCCAGTAGTACAACAGCAGCGCCGGCGTGGCCGTGCTGACCAGCGCGGTGAGCAGCTGCACCATCACACCGGGTTGGCCAATGGCGGCCATGACCTCGGTAGGCGAGGGGGTCAGCCCCTGCGCCTTGGCCGCCTGTACATAGCCAAAGCCACGCACCGCGCCCCACAACGCAAAGCCGGCCACGCTGAGCGTCAGCAACAGGCCGGCGGCGATGAGCACGTCGACCCAGAAACCCACGAGCACGGGCAGCAGCGGCGGCTTGCCGGCAACCGTGCGTGGTGCCGGAGGCGGTGGAAGATCGGTGCGCATCGTCGTCCTGCGGACACCGCCCCGGCCGGCACGCCGTGGTTGCGACGTGCCGGCCGGGGCTGGTGACTCAGATATCCAGGTTGGACACCTTCAGCGCGTTGTCCTCGATGAAGTCGCGGCGTGGTTCGACCACATCGCCCATCAAGGTGCTGAAGATCTGGTCGGCGGCCACCGCGTCCTCGATGCGCACCTGCAACAGGCGACGCGTGTCGGGATTGACCGTGGTTTCCCACAGCTGCTCGGCGTTCATTTCGCCCAGGCCCTTGAAGCGCTGCACCTGACGGCCCTTCTTGGCTTCGTCCAGCAACCAGGCGTGCGCCTGCGCGAAGCTGGTGATCGGGTGGCTCTTGTTGCCGCGCACGATCTGCGCGCCTTCGCGCACCAGGTCGTGCAGGGCCAGCGACACCTCGCGCAGCGGGCGCAGTTCGCCGCTTTCGAAGGCACCCATCGGCAGCACCTGGGTGAACTCTTCGCCCATGTGGCGGCGGATGGCCACCAACGTGGCAGGCGCGTTGTCGCTGCCCGGGTCGAAGCGCAACTGATAGCGCGCGGTGCCCAGAGTGCCGCGATTGAGCACGGCCTGCAGCGCGTCCAGGGTCGGATGCTGGTCGCCTTCGGCCTGCAGTTTTTCCACATCCAGTGGCGGCAGGTCGATCAGCGCGGTGAGCAGGGCCGGGTCGTAGCGGTGGGCGTTGCGCGCGATCGCTTCGTTGGCGCTGGTGAACAGCATCAACAATTTCTCCAGCGCTTCGCCGGTGATCGGTGGCTCGTCGGTGGCCGGAATCAGCGCCGCACCTTCGACCGCATTGCTGGCCAGGTAGGCGTTGAGCGCCGCGTCGTCCTTCAGGTACAACTCGCTCTTGCCCTGCTTGAGCTTGTACAGCGGCGGCAGGCCGATGTAGATGTAGCCGCGCTCGATCAACTCCGGCATCTGCCGGTAGAAGAAGGTCAGCAGCAGGGTGCGGATGTGCGAGCCGTCGACGTCGGCGTCGGTCATCAGAATGATGCGGTGGTAGCGCAGCTTGTCCGGGTTGTACTCGTCGCGGCCGATGCCGGTACCGAGCGCTGTGATCAGCGTGCCGACCTGGTCGGAGGACAGCATGCGGTCGAAGCGGGCGCGTTCCACGTTGAGGATCTTGCCGCGCAGCGGCAGCACCGCCTGGTTCTTGCGGTTGCGACCCTGCTTGGCCGAGCCACCTGCCGAGTCACCCTCGACGATGAACAGTTCCGACAGCGCCGGATCCTTTTCCTGGCAGTCGGCCAGCTTGCCCGGCAGGCCGGCGATGTCCAGCGCACCCTTGCGGCGGGTCAGGTCGCGCGCCTTACGCGCGGCTTCGCGCGCGCGTGCGGCATCGACGATCTTGCCGGTGATGGCCTTGGCTTCGTTCGGGTTCTCCTGCAGGAACTCCTGCAGACGCGCACCGAAGGCGTTTTCCACCGCCGGGCGTACATCTGAACTGACCAGCTTTTCCTTGGTCTGCGATGAGAAGCTGGGGTCGGGCACCTTGACCGAAAGCACCGCGATCATCCCTTCGCGCATGTCGTCACCGGTCAGCGCGACCTTGGCCTGCTTGGCGATGCCGTTCTGTTCGATGTAGGTGCTGAGCACACGCGTCAGCGCCGCACGGAAGCCGGCCAGATGGGTGCCGCCGTCCTTCTGCGGGATGTTGTTGGTGAAGCAGTACATGGTTTCCTGGTAGGCGTCGGTCCATTGCAGGGCCACGTCCACCATGATGCCGTTGTGCTCGCCCGTCACCGAGATCACATTCGGGTGCAGCGGCGACTTCAGCTGCGCCAAATGCTCCACGAAGCTACGGATGCCGCCTTCGTAATGGAAATCGTCGCGACGGCCTTCGCCGCGCTCGTCGATCAAGGTGATCTTGACGCCGGAATTGAGGAAGGACAGCTCGCGCAGGCGCCGCGCCAGGATGTCGTAATGGAACTCGACGTCGCTGAAGATGGCCACGGACGGCTTGAAGCGCAGCGTGGTACCGCGCTTGGTCGAGGCTTCCAGCTGCTTGAGCGGGTATTGCGGCTCGCCCAGCGCGTATTCCTGCTGGTAGTGGAAGCCGTCGCGCCAGATATCCAGCCACAGGTGCTCGGACAACGCGTTGACCACCGAGACGCCAACGCCGTGCAGGCCGCCGGAGACCTTGTAGCTGTTGTCGTCGAACTTGCCGCCGGCATGGAGCACGGTGAGGATCACCTCGGCCGCCGACACGCCTTCTTCCTTGTGGATGTCGACCGGCACGCCGCGCCCGTTGTCGGAAACTGCCACCGAGCCATCGGCCAGGATCTTTACCACGATGTCGTCGGCATGCCCGGCAAGGGCTTCGTCGACCGAGTTGTCGACCACCTCGAACACCATGTGATGCAGGCCGGTGCCGTCATGGACGTCGCCGATATACATGCCGGGGCGCTTGCGGACGGCTTCCAGGCCACGCAGCACGGTGATCTTGCTGGAGTCGTAGGTGCCGTTGGGTGTTGGCGGGGTGTTTTGTTCGTCGGTCATGCGCGTGCCGTTGGCTCCACAACACGGGCGAAGGCAGCGATCGCCGCTCCGCGCCGTGAGAAAAGGGGGATAGCGAACAAATTATACCAGTCGGCCCGTGCCGGCCGTTGCGGCTCAGTTGGCCGCTACCTGTCGTGCAATCTGGCCGTGTTCCACGTGGAACTGCTGCAATCGTGCAGCGGCGTCTGCAAGGCCCGGCGGGGTCTCGGTTGCGGTGATGAGCACCTGCGCCGGCGCGGAAGCAAGCCGCTGCAGCACGCGCCCCTGATGATGCCGGTCCAGTTCCGAACCCAGATCATCCAGGGCGATGACCGGCCATTCGCCGCGTTCGAAGGCGAAGTCCTCGGCCTGTGCGAGCAGACAGGCAAGGGCCGTGAGCTTGGCCTGTCCCCGGGACAGCGCATCCTTGCCCGGGAGTGCGAGGAAGCTGGGCATCCAATCTGCGCGGTGCGGGCCTTGCGAGGTATAGCCGTTCTGGCGATCGCGATCGCGCGCAAGCAGGAGGGCATCTGCCAGCGAGACCTCGTGGCGCTTCCAGCCCGGGGCGAACGTCAGCGCAGACAGTCCCAGCGCTGGCGCGATGGCATCTGCCACTGGAACCATCCGGTCCTGCAGGCGTTCCAGATAGCGCATGCGCCGGGACGTCAGGTTTTCGCCGGATTCGGCAAGTTCGTTGTCCCATGCGTCCAGCAGGCGTGGCTGCGCGCCTTGTTTCAGCAACGCGTTGCGTTGTTTGAGTGCCCGTGCGTAGCGGCGCCACAAGGTCAGGAAATCGGGTTCCACGTGGAACAAGCCCCAGTCCAGGAAACGGCGGCGGGGTTCACCACCGCCACTGATCAATACATGGCTGCCGGGCTCGAACGTCACCACGGCCAGCGCAGCGCAAAGAGAGCCAACTTGAGCCACATCTTCCCCGTCCAGACGCCCTGTCCATTCCTGCCCGCTATGACGCAAGCCAGCTCGACGCGTCCGTTCGCCCGCAGCGCCGCCGCCTTCTTTCCATTCCACGAAGACTTCGAGGTCGTTGGCGCCTTGTTGGATCAGACCGTCACGGACGCGCCCGCGGAAACTGCGGCCGTAGGCCATCAGGTGCAGCGCTTCGAGCACGCTGGTCTTGCCTGCGCCGTTGTCGCCGGTCAGCAGATTCAAGGCACTGGAGGGATGAAGCTCGACGGTTTGAAACCGGCGCAGCCGATGAATGGACAACCTCACTACATGCATCGATCGGTGTGCTCTGGGCTGTAATCCGGCATGCCGGTCGGGTCGAAGGATACGGGATCGGCATGAAACCTGTGCAGACATGGCCCCCAGGACTGACTGGACAGGCAGGGGATAACATGTGGATAAAAACATGGTCTATGGAGGTGCTTCTGCTTATCCACAGCTTCTGGATGGGAAAACAGGGCGATAAGCACAGGGTTTCGAACCCTCAATTTCCTTTACAAACAATCACTTGGTATGTTTCTACGCAAAATCTGCCCCTACCATCACCACAAAGCTCTTAAGTTATTTATAGATTTAAAAGCAAAGTGCGATGTGTATAAGTCAAAAACACCAGGGAACCGAGCGCGTGCACCGCGTATAGCCGACAGCAACTCCGCCGACCGAGCTTGAGTCCTGAACACATTCAGTTTCAACCAAGGTGAAACTTTAAAAACTCAACTTGCTAGTGGGAGACAAGGTAGTTCTCTCTGCTTGCTCTTGCTGCCTCTGGAACCAAGCCAGTAGCTAGGATCAAAGACCGGGCGAATGAACCGGGTCGGCTCCGGCCAGGTCGAGACTAGCGGCCTGACGGATCCGCAAATTGCCAACCACGTCCGAGCTTTTGAAACACTGCAGACACGTGATGCAGCGATGCGCGCCTATGGCAGCAGCTCCACGATGGCCCCACGCACGCGGTAGCCGCGACTTTGGCTAGCGCGAAGCTTGGTCGCCGGCCGTCACCGGAGAACTCTGGCACTCGATTTGTACGAGGCTCGCCGCTGTGCCGGTGTCTAGCGAACGCACACACCCAGGTGGCAAGGGCTTGGGGCGCGTTTGGTCGATCAAACGTGCCGGACCCACACCCGCGACGACTGCGCTAAGGGCTTTATCGCTGCAAGTCGTGCGCGATTGCGGTCGCTCAGCCCACCCCGCGTGGGGGCGCCACAGGCGACCGGACCACGAAAGCTACCTACACATCGCAAGCGACAGACCGGCACAAACAAAAAGCCCGGCACTCGCCGGGCTTCCCGTGTTCCACGTGGAACGAGATATCAGAGCCGCAACGGCATCACCACATGACGCGACTTCTCGCTGCTGGCTTCACGTACCAATGCAGACGAATTGGCATCACGCAGCTGGATCACCACGTGTTCATCGCGCAATGCCGAGAGCGCGTCGAGCAAATAGTTGACGTTGAAGCCAATGGCCAGGTCGTCGACCTTGGTATCGGCCTCGATCTCTTCCTGCGCCTCTTCCTGCTCGGGGTTATGCGCGCTGATCTTCAGCTGACCCGGAGACACTTCCACACGGACACCGCGGTACTTCTCGTTGGACAGGATGGCCGCACGCTGTAGCGACGCGCGCAACGCTTCACGATCCACCTTGACCTCGCGATCGGCGCCGATCGGAATCACCGCCTCGTAGTCCGGGAACCGCCCGTCGATCAGCTTCGAGGTAAACGTCACATCACCACGCTTGACGCGGATGTGGCTGCGGCCCACTTCCAGCTCGACCTCGCGATCGGCACCTTCCAGCAGACGCTGCAACTCGGTCACGCCCTTGCGCGGCACGATGATCTGACGCTTGGCGCCACCGGCTTTTTCCAACTCCATCTCGCACAGCGCCAGACGATGGCCGTCGGTGGCCACGCAGCGCAGCAAGCCGTCGCGCAGGTCGAACAACAGGCCATTGAGGTAGTAGCGCACGTCCTGCTGGGCCATGGCGAACGCGGTGCGCTCGATCAGCTCCTTGAGACCGGCTTCGGGCACCACGACGCGCTCGGTCGCTTCGACTTCGTCCACGGACGGAAAGTCGTTGGACGGCAACGTCGCCAGAGTGAAGCGGCTCCGCCCGGCCTGCACGGTGACCTTGTCGCCGGTCTGCGAAATGGTGACGCGGCTGCCGTCGGGCAGGGCGCGCAGGATGTCGAACAGCTTGCGCGCCGGAATTGTGGTTTCGCCGTCCTGCGCGTCCTCCACCAGCGTGCGCGAGATCATTTCCACTTCCAGGTCGGTGCCGGTCAACGACACCTGTCCATCCTTGACCTGCACCAGCAAATTGGCCAGGACGGGCAGGGTTTGACGGCGTTCGACCACATTGACCACTTGTGCCAATGGTTTGAGGAAGGCTTCGCGCTGCAGTGTAAAACGCATGTGGTTCCGTGCCCCTATGCTTTAAAAGATATGGAATAAATCAAAAGCTTGGTGGTGATGGTAGGGCCGTTTTCAGCGGATAACCACCATAACTGTTTGTTTCCAAAGACATTTCAGCATCTGAAACGCGTTGGACTAGTGCGCCTGAGCTGGTCGGACAACCTGTGGATAGTTTTACAACCGGACTGCGGTGCAACGTTATCCACAGATTCTCCCGCATTTGACCCCAACGTTTCCACGCTTTTTTCCAGCCCGGCGCCGATGGTAGCCGAGGGCTTACTCGCTGAGCTTGCGAATCAGCTTTTCCCAGTCCTCACGGAGCTTGCCGTCGGCCTCCATCAACGTGCGGATCTGGCGGCACGCATGCAGCACGGTGGTGTGGTCGCGGCCGGCAAAGGCGTCGCCGATCTCCGGCAGGCTGTGCTCGGTGAGTTCCTTGGCCAGCGCCATCGCCACCTGCCGCGGGCGCGCCAGCGAGCGGGTGCGCCGCTTGGACAGCAGATCCTTCATCTGCAGGCCGTAGTAATCGGCCACGGTCTTCTGGATATTGGGAATGCCGATCGCCTGTTGCTGGGCGCGAAGCAGGTCGCGCAGCGTCTCCTGGGCGAATTCCACCGTGATCGAGCGCCCGGTGAAGTTGGCACGCGCCACCAGGGTGTTGAGCGCGCCTTCGAGGTCGCGCACGTTGGAGCGCATCTTCTTGGCGATCAGGAATGCCACGTCGTCGGGAATCTCGGCGCCGCGCTCGCGCGCCTTGGCCAGCACGATGGCCGCGCGGGTCTCGAAGTCCGGCGGGTCGATCGCCACCGACAGGCCCCAGGCCAGGCGCGACTTCAGCCGCGGCTCCAGGCCTTCGACCTCGCGCGGGTAGCGGTCGCAGGTCAGGATGATCTGCTGGCGGCCATCGAACAGCGCGTTGAAGGTGTGGAAGAACTCTTCCTGCGTGCGGTCCTTGCCGGCGAAGAACTGGATGTCGTCGATCAGCAGCGCATCGATCTGCTGGAACTGGCGCTTGAACTGGTCCATCGCCTTGTCCTGCAGCGCCCGGATCATCGCGCTGAAGAACTGCTCCGAACGCAGATACATCACTTTGGCGGCCGGATTGGCCTGACGCAGCGCATTGCCGGCCGCGAACATCAGGTGGGTCTTGCCCAGACCGGTGCTGCCGTACAGCAGCAACGGGTTGTGCGCACGGTCGCCGGGCTTCTGTGCAGCCTGGATCGCGGCCGCCAGGCCCAACTGGTTGCTACGGCCTTCCACGAAGTTGGCGAAGGTGTAATGCGAATCCAGGTTGCCGGCGAACGGCACGATCGGTGCAGCCTGCGGCGCGCTCGGCACGGCCACGGGTGCAGGGGCCGGCTCGGGCGCACGTGGACGCGAACCGACCGCCAGCGCGACTTCGCCATTGCCGGCGAAATACGCCAGCAGTTCGCGAATGCGCGGCAGGTAACGTTCGCGCACCTGGTCAACGATGAAGGCGTTCGGGGCGTACAGCACGATGCTGTCGCCGCGATCTTCGGCTTGCAGGGGTTTCAACCAGGTGTGGACATCTTCGGGCGGGAATTCGGCTTCGAGACGTTCCAGACAGCGGGGCCAAGCATCCATCAACGTGTGATCATCTGTTGCTGGCTGCGGCGCGCAGAAAAGCGCCGTGCTCGCAGCCCGGTAGTGAAAAGAGGATGGACCAGCCTAGCACCGAGGGCAGGGTTTTCCCAGAGTTATTCACAGGGCGATCCACAGGCCGGTGGTGTCCTCATCCGCAGTAAAGCGAGCAGGGTGTTGACCGGCGGCGCGCAAGGCCTATAGAATTGCCGGTTCTATTAGTCTCCATTCATGCAGAGGGCCCCATGGCCACCAAGCGTACTTTCCAACCCAGCAATCTCAAGCGAGCACGCGACCATGGTTTCCGCGCACGTATGGCAACCGCCGACGGCCGCAAGATCCTGGCTCGCCGCCGCGCCAAGGGCCGCAAGCGCCTGAGCGCTTGATTGCCGCGCCGCTCCCTGCGGCCGAGGCAGTCCCTACCGTGAACGCATCGAACCCGTGCAGGCGATTTCCTCGCTCTGCGCGGGTTCGTACGCGTGCGCAATATACGATCGTCTTCGATACTGCACGTCGCACCTCGGACCCACTTTTGAGCCTGCACTGGCGCACCGGCGATACGCCGCCGCGTCTGGGCATGGCAGTGTCGCGCAAGGTCGATACGCGCGCGGTCGGACGCAACCGCATCAAGCGCGTGCTGCGCGACGCCATGCGGCATCTCTTGCCCGAACTGGCCGGTGGCGACTACGTCATCGTAGCGCGCTCGGCGGCGGCAAAAGCGACCAATCCACAGATTCGCGATGCCTTCGTGCGTCTGCTGCGCCGTGCCGGCGCATTGCCCCTGCCTGCTGCGCCCGGCACAATGCCGCCCGCCAGGACGGTGCGCCCATCCTCCCCTTCCCCGACAGAGCCGGAACTGTAGTTCCGACTGAGCGAGTTGCTGCCCGATGAACCAGACCCGTGTTTTCCTGATTTTTGCCTGGCTGATGGTCGCGGCGTTGCTGTGGATGGAGTGGGGCAAGGACAAGGCGGCTGCCAATGCGCCGGTGGCCGCGGCGACGCAGTCGGTGCCGGCGGCGCGCGATCTCGATGCGGCGGCGCCGAGCGCGGCCAATGTGCCCGCGGCCCAGTCCATTCCGCAGGCCGGCGCGCCGGGCACTGTGCCGGCGACCAGTAGCACTGCGGCGACACCGGCTGCTGCCGGCGCTGCACCGGTGGTAACCGTGACCTCGGATGTGCTGCGCCTGAAGCTGGATGGCCGCAGCGTGCTCGATGCCGAGCTGCTGCAATTCCCGCAGACCAAGGACGGCACCGCGCCGGTCAGCCTGCTGACCGAGGATCCGGCGCACCCGTATAACGCCACCAGCGGCTGGGCCAGCGAGCGTTCGCCGGTGCCGGGCGTGGCAGGCTTCCGCGCCGAGCAGCCGGGCACGACGTTCGAAATGGCCAAGGGCCAGAACACGCTGGTGGTGCCGTTCGTCTGGAATGGCCCTGACGGCGTCTCGATCCGTCGCACCTTTACCCTGGAGCGCGGCCGCTATGCGATCTCGATCAAGGACGAGGTGATCAACAAGAGTGGCGCGCCCTGGAACGGCTACGTGTTCCGCAAGCTGAGCCGGGTGCCGACCATTCTCAGCCGCGGCATGACCAATCCGGACTCCTTCAGCTTCAATGGTGCGACCTGGTACAGCCCGCAGGAAGGCTATGAGCGTCGTGCGTTCAAGGACTACATGGACGACGGTGGCCTGAATCGCCAGATCACCGGCGGCTGGGTGGCGCTGCTACAGCACCACTTCTTCACCGCTTGGATTCCGCAGAAGGACCAGGCCTCGCTGTACGTGCTGGCCCAGGACGGCCCGCGCGACGTGGCCGAACTGCGCGGCCCGGCCTTTACCGTGGCGCCTGGCCAGACCGCCAGCACCGAAGCGCGCCTGTGGGTGGGCCCGAAGCTGGTCAGCCTGATCGCCAAGGAAGACGTCAAGGGCCTGGACCGCGTGGTCGATTACAGCCGCTTCTCGATCATGGCCATCATCGGCCAGGGCCTGTTCTGGGTGTTGAGCCATCTGCACAGCTTCCTGCACAACTGGGGCTGGGCCATCATCGGCCTGGTGGTGCTGCTGCGTCTGGCGCTGTATCCGCTGTCGGCCGCGCAGTACAAGTCCGGCGCCAAGATGCGCCGCTTCCAGCCGCGCCTGGCGCAACTCAAGGAGCGCTACGGCGACGATCGCGTCAAGTACCAGCAGGCGACGATGGAGCTGTTCAAGAAGGAAAAGATCAACCCGATGGGCGGCTGCCTGCCGCTGCTGATCCAGATGCCGATCTTCTTCGCGCTGTACTGGGTGCTGGTGGAGTCGGTGGAACTGCGCCAGGCGCCGTGGTTGGGCTGGATCCAGGATCTGACTGCGCGCGACCCGTACTTCATCCTGCCGCTGCTCAACATCTCGATCATGTGGGCGACGCAGAAGCTGACCCCGACCCCGGGCATGGACCCGATGCAGGCCAAGATGATGCAGTTCATGCCGCTGGTGTTCGGCGTCATGATGGCCTTCATGCCGGCCGGTCTGGTGCTGTACTGGGTGGTCAACGGCGGCCTGGGTCTGTTGATCCAATGGTGGATGATCCGCCAGCACGGCGAGAAGCCGAGCAAGATCATCCAGGCCAACGCCAAGTAAGTTCAAGAAGGCCCGCCGCAAGGCGGGCTTTCTGCATGTCAGCCCGCATTTATTGCCTGTTTCTCTCTCGCCAAGGACGCCGTCGTGACCACATCGCCGTTGCATCGCCTGTTGCTGTGCGCAAGTTGCATGGGCGTGCTGGCGCTGGCCGGCTGCGGCAGGCATGACGTCAGCGATGCTGCCGCCGCTGGCACGCAGGCGGACAAGACCGGGGACGCCACGCGTGCCTTGATCGCGCAACTGCGCCAACAACGGGACCGGCACCGTCGCATCATCGTGCTGGCCGATGAGGACAAACAAGGGCCACGCGATCGCGTCACCTCCAGTAACGTGGGCCAGCAGTTGTTTCATGAAAACCTGGAGCAACGCGAACGCATCGCCGCATCGTTCGACACCGTGCTGATCTTCGAGGAGGCGCGCCGGTTCGCGACGATTGCCGCGGTGCCGGACGAGGTGGAATCTGCGCCGAAAGCCTGCAGGCCAAGCACGTCTTGTTCGTGATGGATGCGTGTTACAGCGGGCTGGGATTGACGCGTGGCGGGCCGACGTCCGGCGCGTATCTGCGCGAGAACGCGCGGCGTGTCGCGCGCCAGATGCTCACCGACGGCGGCGCCGATCAACAGGTGGCCGATAGCGGGCCCAATGGGCATTCGGTGTTCACCTGGGTGCTGTTGCAGGCACTGACCGGCAAGGGCGACCTCAATAGCGACGGCTTGATTACCGGGACCGAACTGGCCGCGTACGTGGCGCCTGCGGTGTCGGCAGTCTCGGCGCAGACGCCGGCATTGGGCAGCCTGCCCGGTTCGCAAGGTGGCGAATTCGTGTTCCAGGTGCCCAGCGGCGAAGAATTTCTCACTGCAGAGACCGCGCAGCTGTCGGCCGATGCGATTGCGCTCAACGGACGCGTGGATGCAGTGCCCCCTGCGCCGGCCGCAGCCGGTGCGACGGTGGCTGCGGCGCCGGTGACGGTGAAGACGCTGCAAGGCGGGCAAGCCAGGCTGGTGTGCCCACCGCAGTGAAGAGCAGCGATCGCCAACGCGTACAACTGGCCAACGAACGCGGCCTGCAGTTGTACAAGGAAAAGCGCTATGCCGATGCGGCCGAGCAATTTGCCGAAGCACTGAAGCTGCGCCCGGATTTCGCGCTGGCGGCCAACAACCTGGGCGTTGTGTATTACCGTCAGGTGCGCTTTGCCGAATCGGCGCGTTGGCTGGAAAATACCTTGAAGATCGATCCCTCGCGCGCGGTGGCCTCTCTCAATCTCGGCGATGCATATGCAAAGGCAGGCGATCGCGACAAGGCGCGCAAGGCCTATTCCACGTACCTGGAATTGCAGCCGCAAGGCAGTGGCGTGGAGCAGGCGCGTACGCAGCTGCAATCGTTGTGACCGAAGTAGCGACACGACATGGCGTGCAGACGCCAGACAGCGCGATTGTCGCAACGGTAGGCGCCTTAAAAGTGCCGGCAAACATGTGGCTCGGCGCTGGTGGCTGCGCCGTCTAAAATCCACATGTCCTCTTTCAATCCACCATAGAGCAGTGCCCATGTCGTCTTCCACCTCGACCATCGTTGCCATCGCCAGTGCTGCCGGAATCGGCGGCGTGGGCATCGTGCGCTTGTCCGGGCCGCAGTCGGTGCAGATCGCAGCGCACCTTGGAATTGCGCGGATGCGGCCGCGACATGCGCACTACGCACGTTTTCGCGACGGGCAGGGCGCCGTCATCGACGATGGCATTGCGCTGTGGTTCAACGCGCCGCACAGCTTTACCGGCGAAGACGTCGTCGAGCTGCAAGGCCATGGCAGCCCAGTGCTGTTGCGGCAACTGGTCGCCCGCTGCATCGCACTGGGTGCCCGTCAGGCACGCGCCGGCGAATTCAGCGAACGTGCGTTTCTCAACGGCAAACTCGATCTTGCACAGGCCGAAGCCATTGCCGACTTGATCGCAGCCGGCGACCTGCGGGCGGCACGCGCGGCGCGACGCGCACTGGACGGCGTGTTTTCGCAACGGGTCGATGCATTGGCCGAGACCCTGACCCGCCTGCGGATCCATGTCGAGGCAGCCATCGACTTTGCCGACGAGCCGCTCGACACCTTGGGCGGCAAGCAAGTACGCGATGGCCTGGGCCAGGCGCGCAACGTGCTCGCACAGCTGCTGCGCGATGCCGAACGCGGACGCAAGCTGCGCGACGGCCTGCATGCGGTGTTGATCGGTCCGCCCAACGCCGGCAAGAGTTCGCTGCTCAATGCGCTGGCCGGAAGCGACCGCGCGATCGTCACCGATGTTGCCGGCACCACCCGCGACACCTTGCACGAAGCCATCCAGCTGGACGGTTTCGAGTTGACCCTGGTCGATACCGCCGGCCTGCGCGATGGCGGCGATGCGATCGAACGCGAAGGCATGCGCCGCGCACGCGTCGAACTGGAGCGCGCCGACCTGGCGCTGGTGGTGCTGGATGCACGCGACCCGCAGGCCGCCCGCGACGCCATCGGCGATGCCATCGATGCCGTGCCGCGTCAGCTGTGGATCCACAACAAATGTGATCTGCTCGGCAATGCCGCATCGCTCGATGCCAATGCGATCGCTGTCTCTGCCGTGACCGGACAAGGACTGGAGCAATTGCACATTCGCCTGCGCGCGCTTGCGCTCGGCGATGGCGTGGATAGCGTCGACGGCGAGTTCTCTGCTCGCACGCGGCATGTCGAGGCGCTGCGTCGGGCCGAACAGCATGCCGATGCTGCCGATCTGGAGCTCGGTTTCGAGCAGCTGGAACTGGCTGCCGAGGAATTGCGCCTGGCACATGAAGCGCTTGGCGAGATCACCGGAAAGCTCAGTGCCGATGACCTGCTCGGCAAGATCTTCTCGAGTTTTTGCATCGGCAAGTGATGCGGTGGTTCCCGGTGCGATGAAGCGCGGGAACCGTCGGAACCAGTCGGCACCGAGGCCCATTCGCCCCAGCACAATACCTGCGTGGGCGGCGATGCGTGCGCAACCTGTCGCACACCGTCCGAGCAACCCAGGCGCAGCGGCTGTGCGCTTGCCGTGGACTACATCACCCCGGGCAATGCGGTCTTGAGCGCTTCGCTTTCCGCGTTGCACGCAGCCACCGGGGAGGCTGCCGGCTGCTTGGCCTGCGCCTGTTCGATCTCGCGGCGTGCGGCGGCCAGGTCTTTTTCGAACGCAGGATTGCCGTGCAAGGCGGCAACGGTGGCGGCGCCCACCATGCGGCCCTGGATGACATCGCTCTGCCAGTGCACGTTGCAGACCAGGCGGCTGTCGCCGAAGGCGCGGCCACGCGCGAGCAGGGCGTCGCGGTGGGCGGGGGCGATTTCGGACAGGATCAGGCCCCATGTCCAGCCGATGGCGGTGTGGCCGGAGGGGTAGGAGCCGTTCTTGCGCAGGGCCGCGTCATCGGCCGGGGTGCACATCGGTTGCGCGTTGCGCATGAAAGGACGCGGACGTTGATAGCGTGCCTTGGCGGCGCTGGTCGCGGTGCTGGCATCGCGCATGCTGCGTTCGAGCAGACCGATCAGATGCGGGGTGCTGGCTTGGTCGATCTGCATGCCGAGCGCGCAGCTGAAGTGCGTGGCCGCAGCCGGAAAGCTCAGGACCGCGTCCTGCGCGGCCAGCTCCCAGCGCGGTGTGCCGCGCAGGGCGAGCATGGCCTTGGCGACCGCCTCGTCGTTGGCGAGCGCAGCGCTGCCATCCTGCGGTGGCGGTGGCACCAGCTGCACGCTGTCGGGCAGTTGTTGTTTCTCCAGGTACCCATGCGCGTCGGTGGCGAGCACCGAATCTTTCGAGGCTGCCTTGTCGCGTGCACTTGCGATGCCGCTGCCGATCAACAGTGCGGCGATGGCAACGCTGACCAGCGTCCGATGAGAGTGGCAAGCAATGCGCTGCGACATGGCGACCTCAGACAACACCAATGGAAGAGCTCGCACATTACGACGGCTCGATGACAGCTGCATGCCAACGCGACGCAGCAACGGCGAGGGATGCGAAACGGTTGTCGTTGCACTGTCATGTTTCGGTCGCACCGGCGCAAGACAACTGTCGCACGCTTGCCGCCATCTCTTGACTCGTCCCCAACGCCGCTCATGCCCAAGACCCATCAGTTAAGTGCCGCCGTTCTCGCCGCGCTCGTGCTCGCGCCTGCCGCTTACGCCGCCGACCTTGAAGTGTCTGCTGATACCGGTGCGACCGTGCAGCAACTCGATGCGGTGTCGGTGATCGGCCAGGGCGAAACGCGTCAGGTGCAGCGCATCACCCAGCAGGACATTGCGGTGTTGCCGCCGGGCACCAGCATCCAGAAGCTGCTCAACCGCATGCCGGGCGTGAACGTGCAATCCAACGATGCGTTCGGTGCCAACGAAGAATCGCAGACGATCAGCCTGCGCGGCTTCAACGGCACCCGCCTGGGCTATACGCTCGACGGTCTGCCGCTGGGCGACAACGCCTATGGCAACTACAACGGCCTCAACATCAGCCGCGCGTTGATTGCGGAAAACTTCGGCGGCGTGGAGCTGGCCTCCGGCATCGGTGCGTTGGGCACCGCGTCGACCAGCAACCTGGGCGGCACCATCCAGTATTACTCGGCCGATCCGTCCAGCGTGTTCGGCGGGCAGGTGTCGCAGACGGTGGGTTCCGATGCCAACCGCCGCACCTTCCTGCGCGTGGATACCGGCGATTACAACGGGTTTTCGGCGTATCTGTCCGGCATCAATGCCCAAGCCGACATGTGGGCGCGCCCGGAATCGCCGACCACCACGCGGCAGTTCAATGCCAAGGGCGTGTACCAGTTCGATGGCGGCAAGCTGACCGCATTCGCCGACACATCGCGCACCTCGCAGGCCGACTACGCGTACCTGTCCAAGAGCGGCATGGCGCGTGGCCTGGGCTGGGACTGGAATCTGTACGCGCCGGACTGGAACCGCGCATTGGCCGCAGCGTATTGCGCACCGGCCACGCGCAATGCCGCGCGTTGCGGTTTCAGCGGCGGTGTCGACAACATCGACGATGCGTATTACCAGAGCCGCGCCTTGCGCGACGACGACCTGTTCTACGTGGCCGGCGATTTCCAGCCCAACGATGCGATCAGCCTGCACACGCAGGTCTATCACCACGAAAACAAGGGCCAGGGCCACTGGTGGTCGCCGGGCCAGGCGTCCAACCCAGGGACGCCGCAGGCACTGCCGATCTCCATCCGCAGCACCAATTACTGGATCAACCGCACTGGCGGCATCGCCTCGCTCGGATGGGAGGTGGGCCCGCATCATCTGGAAGCCGGCCTGTGGTACGAGCGCAATCACCACGATGTGGAGCGCAATTTCTACTGGATTACCGGCCCGGTCAGCGACGACAAGTTCCTGCAGAATCCCAACCGTCGTTTGTTCTCGCAGAACTACGTGATCACCACCCGCCAGTTCTATGTGCAGGGCAACTTCAAGTTCCTGGATGAGCGCCTGAGCCTGGACCTGGGCATCAAGAGCCCGAGCACCGAAATGACCGCGCGCGAGACGCCGGGTGTGGCGGTGGAAGCGCCGGTGGCCACCGGCTCGCTCAAGGCCAGCGAATCGGTATTGCCGCAGATCGGCTTGGGCTATCGCCTCGCCGAAGGCCAGGAAGTGTTCGCTTCGTACGCGGAAAACATCGCAGCGTTCCAGGGTGGCGGCGCGGGCGGCCCATTGCTGGTGACCCAGGCCTCGTTCGATGCCAGCGTCGGCGCATTGGAGCCGGAGAAATCGCGCACGCTGGAAGCGGGCTATCGCTTCGTGCGCGACCGCTTCGAAGCTTCGCTGGTCGGCTATGACGTGACCTTCGACAACCGCCTGCTTTCGCTCAACCCGTGCGCCAGCATCCAGCAGGGCACCACGCCGGCATGCACCACGCGCTTCTTCAACGTCGGCTCGGTGAGCAGCCGCGGTGGCGAACTGACGGTGATCTGGAAACCAACCAGCTACCTGCAGTGGTACAACTCGGCTTCGATCAACCGTTCGACCTACGACGACAACTACGTGCAGAACGGCGTGGTGATTCCCACCGCCGGCAAGTACACCGTCGACACGCCCAAGCGCATGTTCGCCAGCGAGCTGGCCTTCAATAACGGGCCGTGGAATCTCAACCTGCGCGGGAAGTACACCGGCCAGCGCTACTACACCTACACCAACGATCAGGGCTTTGGCGGCTACACCTCATTCGATGCGGGCGGTGGGTATGACTTCGGCCAGGTTGGCGTGCTGCAGGGGCTCAAGCTCTCGCTCAACGTCACCAACCTCACCGACAAGCGTTACGCCTCCAACCTCACCGCGTTCGCCAACACCGACCCGAACGGGCGTCAGCTGGCCTTCCATGCCAGCGCGCCGCGGCAGGTGTTCTTGACGCTGGATGCCAGGTTCTGAGGACGGGAATCGGGAATCGGGATTGGGCAATCGCAAAAGCGGTGTGGCGGTTGCGCCGATTTCCGACGTCTGTCGACGCAGACGGTTTTTAGGGCGGGTGATACGACCTCACGCGTGAGTGTCGGGCGTTGCAGATGATGCGCGATGCGCGTGTACAGTCGTCATTGCGCATCGCGCATCGGCCAGGTCCGCCTTGCGATCACCCGTTGATTCGGTATCTGTTTTCCGTGGAGACATGCATGATGCAGTTCGGTCGGCTTTGCCTGGTGGGAGCGATGATGATGGGCATGAGCGGCCCGGCGGTTGCCGAAGCGCCGCTGGCGAAGACGGTGCAGATCTTCGCGCACCGTGGTGCCAGTGCGCTGCGTCCGGAACACACCCTGGCCTCCTATGCCAAAGCCATTGTCGATGGTGCCGATTTTGTCGAGCCGGATCTGGTGTCCACCAAGGATGGCGTGCTGATCGCGCGGCACGAGAACGAGATCGGCGGCACCACCGATGTGGCCAGCCATCCGCAGTTCGCTGCGCGCAAAACGCGCAAGACCATCGACGGTCAGGCGATGGAAGGCTGGTTTACCGAAGATTTCAGCCTGGCCGAGTTGAAGACGCTACGCGCGCGCGAGCGGCTGCCGCAGCTGCGCGGTACGCGCTGGGACGGGCACTTCCAGATCGTGACCTTCGACGAGATCATCGATTTCGTCGCCGCAGAATCGGCAGCGACCGGGCGCCCCATCGGGCTGATTCCGGAGATCAAGCACCCCAGCTATTTCAAGGCGCTAGGCCTGCCGATGGAAGACAAGGTGCTGGCCACCTTGCATGCGCATGCCTATACCCGGACTGCGCCGGTGATCATCCAGTCGTTCGAGACCGGCAACCTGCGCTATCTGCGCGGCAAGATCGGCCGCACCAGCAACATCCGTCTGCTGCAGTTGCTCGGTGGCGCGCAGATGGCGCTGCCCGATGCCGGCACGGACGGTGCGCCGAAGACCTACGGGCAGATGATCACGCCCGACGGCCTGAAGCAGGTCGCAAGCTATGCCGATGCGATCGGCCCCGACATCCGCAGCATCATCCCGCTGGATGCGCAGCAACGCCTGGGTACGCCCACCAGCCTGGTGCACGATGCGCATGCGGCCGGGTTGCAGGTGCAGCCATATACGTTCCGTCCGGAAAATTATTTTCTCGCCGCCAACAATCGCAGCAGCGGCGCGGTCACCGAGCGCAACGACGCCGGTGCGTTGGTCGAGTTGCAGGCGTATCTGGATGCCGGGATCGATGCGTTCTTCGCCGACGACCCGGGCCTGGCGCGGCGTGCATTGAGCGGGCACCCCTGAGCAGCCTCGCGTAGGAGCGCGCCAGAGCGCGACGGGCTGTAGCGGTAATGCCCATCGCGCGCAGGCGACGCTCCTACGCGGGGCAGGGCATTGATCGGCTCGGCGGTCGCCTGGAAAGGCTCAGCTACCTGGCGGGCGTTCGCGCGACGGGAAATGCAGCACCACGCTGTCTGAGCCATCGTCCTGGCGCTGCCACAGCACCGGCACCTGACGCGGCGGTGGCGGTTCCAGCATCGCGTGCTCGGGGTTGCTCACCTCCCAGGCAGCGTCTTCGTCCTCGTCTTCCCAGCTGTAGCGTGGCTTGGCCTGTTGTGGGTCGCGCAGGCGCAGCAGCAGGGCGGCGATCAACCCGGCCACCGCACCGCCCAGATGCGATTGCCAGGACACGCCGGCTTCGTGCGGCAGGATGGTCATCAGCATGCCGCCGTAGAACAGGAAGGCGATCATGCTGGTGGCGATCGCGGGGCGGTCGCGGCGCAGCAGGCCCAGCACGAACACCAGGAACATCAGCCCGTGGGTCACGCCGCTGGCGCCCAGATGCCGGCTGCCGGGCTCGCCCAGAAGCCATGCGCCCAGGCCCGAGCCCAGCCACAACAGCGGCAGCGCCATGACGGTGGCACGTGGATACACGCTCCCGGCCAGCGTGCCCAGGATCAGCAGCGCAGCGGCGTTGGCGCCCAGATGCGCGAGCGAGCCATGCAGCAGCGGTGCGGTGAGGATGCCGCGCAGGCCGTCGGCCTGCAGCGGTGCCACTGCCCAGGCGCGCCACTCGAACACGCCCTGGGCGGTAAACACCGCCACCAGCAGCAGCACGGCGGCCAGGCTGACGTTGAAGGCACGCAGCACCCGCGAACGGTCCAGGCGGCTCTGGGTGGCGGGGTCGGAGGCGAGAGGGTGCGTTGTCATGCATTCACGGATGGCGGCGCGCAGGTTTTTTACAAGCCCAACGAACGTGGGATAAGCAGACCCGGCGACGGGATAATCCAGCCCCGGCGCGGATCTGTGGCGGCTCGGCCTGCGCGTTATCGCGGACGATCTACGGCTTGGCTGCAGGGTCCTTGCCCGCCCACCATCGCGGGACACGCTGCAAGTACGTCCTTGTAAGCTCTTACGCGGCATCCATGCCGCGTAAGGTCCCGCGACGGTGGGCGGGCAAGGACCAGTCGAGTTGGTCGGTGTGCATGGTTGCCAGCAGCGCAGGCCGCGCCACCAATCCCGAATCCCGACTGCCCAATCCCGGCCCCTCAGTGCCCGGCAGGCTTGGGCGGGCGCAGCAGGCTCAGCACGATGGTGGCGACCAGGATCGCGACCACCACGCCCAGCGACACCAGCACCGGGATCTTGTACAGATCGATGATCATCATCTTGGTGCCGATGAACACCAGGATCACCGCCAGGCCGTAGGGCAGCAGGTGGAAGCGGTCGGCCATGCCGGCCAGCAGGAAGAACATCGCGCGCAGGCCCAGCACCGCGAACACATTGGAGGTGAGCACGATGAACGGGTCGGTGGTGATGGCGAAGATCGCCGGGATGCTGTCCACTGCGAAGATCACATCGATCACCGCGATCAAGATCAGCACCACGAACAGCGGCGTAAACCAGCGCTTGCCATCCTTGATCACGCTGAGCAGGTTGCCGTGGTACTGCGGGCTCAGGCGCAGGTGCCCGCGCATCCAGCGCAGCACCGGGTTGGCTTCCAGATCCGGCTCCTTGCCGGCGGAGAACCACATCTTGATGCCGGTCAGCAGCAGGAACGCACCGAACACGTAGAGCAGCCAATGGAACTTGGCCAGCAGCATCGAGCCGGCAAAGATCATGATCGCGCGCAGCACGATGGCGCCCAGCACACCGATGATCAGCACGCGCTGGCGCTGTTCCTCAGGCGCGCCGAAGTAGGTCATCACCATCAGGAAGACGAAGATGTTATCGACCGCCAGGGATTTTTCGACCAGGTAGCCGGTGAGGAACTGCAGCCCGATCTGGTCGGCCTGGGCGTCCCCGACGCTGCCTTGCAGGTACCACCACAGCCCGGCATTGAAGGCCAGCGCCAGCAGCACCCAACCGATGCTCCACCAGGTGGCTTCCTTGAAGGTGACCTTGTGGGCGCCGCCGTGGCGCATCAGCACCAGATCGATCAGCAGCGCGGCGATCACCACCACCGCGAAGCCACCCCACAACCAGACATTGCCAATGGTTTGCATAAGAATCCCGAAAAAAGTGAAAGCGGCCTGGACAGCCGGCGGGCTGAGGCCTTGTGACACGGAAATCGTGGATTCCGGGTGACGGACCTTCGCCTGCGCGGCGAAGGTCTCGCTCGCAACCGGCTGGGCCGGTTGCCGTTGCACCGGAGCGCTGCACATGGCGGGCTCGTCATGACGGCGACAACGCTGGGAGCTACTCCCCTTCTGCGCCCGATTCTGCGTGCCCGGCGCAGGCACGTCAATCCAGCCGGATACAATGGGCCGATGAATATTCCAGTCCCTGTCGTCCGTCTCAAGAATGCCTGGCGCTCCAGCCACCCGTGGATCTTCCAGAAGCTGGTGGAAAAGCCCGCCGCCAAGCCCAAGCCCGGCACCATCGTCGATGTGGTCGGCGTGGATGGGGAGTGGATTGGCCGCGGCTTCTACAACGGCCATTCGCGCATTGCCGTGCGCATCCTGGAAACCGACCGGTCGGTGCCGGTGGATGCGGGTTGGTTCTCGCGCAAGATCGCCGCAGCGGTGAGCCTGCGCCGCGACTGGCTCAAGCTCGACGGCGTGTCCGATGCCTGGCGCGTGGTGCACAGCGAAGGCGACGGCCTGTCCGGCCTGGTGGTGGACCGCTACGGCGACCTGGTGGTGGTGGAGTTCTTCGCCGCCGGCATGTTCCGTCACCGCGAATGGATCTACGAGGCGCTGCGCGAACAGTTCCCCGGCTGCCGCTTCCACAGCTTTGCCGACGAACACGTGCAGAAACAGGAAAGCTTCGATTTCCACAGCAACACCACCACGGAAGCGGCGGTGATCACCGAGCACGGCATCAAGTTCCGCGCCGACCCGGCCGGCGCGCACAAGACCGGCTTCTTCGCCGATCAACGCGACAATCGGCAGTGGCTGAGCCAGCAGGTGGAAGGCAAGACCGTGCTGGACCTGTGCTGCAACACCGGCGGCTTTGCGGTGTATGCCGCCGCGCGCGGTGCGGCCGAGGTGCTGGGCGTGGACATCGACGAAGACGTGATTGCCATCGCCAAGGGCAACGCCAAACTCAACAACGTGCGGCCGAAGTTCGTGCAGGCCGACATCTTTCCGTGGCTGCGCGATGCGGCCAACCGTGGCGAGCAGTTCGATGTGGTGATCCTGGACCCGGCCAAGATGACCCGCGACCGCGAGCAGGTGATTCCGGCGCTGAAGAAGTATCTGGACATGAACAAGCTGGCCTTGGGCGTGGTCAAGCCCGGCGGCCTGTTCGCCACGTTCTCGTGTACCGGCCTGGTGGCCGAGCAGGAGTTCCTGGACATGCTGCGGCGCGCCTCGTATTTCTCCGGGCGCACCATCCAGATCTTGAAAGTGGCCGGTGCCGGTCCGGACCACCCGTTCATGGCGCACGTGCAGGAATCGCGTTATTTGAAGGCCGTTTTCTGCCGCGTGGTGTAAGCGCGCTCGGTGGCGGAGGACGCGGTCTGCGGCAGTGCAGGCAGCGTCTTTCGCGGCGCGATGCCATCGCCGTCAAGCAGTAGGTCAACGCAGACATGCAACCAGGAGCGGCCAGCCGATGACCTCCAGCGACGAAGACGAACGCAAGGCCTTGCGCCGCTTGCTGCGGCAGATCGAGCGGCCCAATGCCAGCCTGCTGGCCAGCAACTGGCCGGTGTTCGGCGTCTGGCTGCTGTTTTCCGGGGCCTTCATGTACCTGTTCCAGACCGGCGACGGTTCGCCGCTGCACCCGTTGCTGCTGGCGCTGGGGTCGACCTGCCTGGGCGTGTTCGGTGCGTGGATCGTGTTCCGCTCGGTGTGGGCGCGGCAGTGGCCGCATGTGCGCGAACACATCGATGTGGACAGCGTGCGCGCGCGTCTGGCAGAACTGGACGACTGAGCGATGCAGCGCGCGTGGCGTTTCCGCGCGCTGGGCTGCCAGGCGGACCAAACCGATGCGTGATGACCAGCGGCTGGTCGCGCCGAGGTTGCCGGCATGGCGGGCGTAGCTCGACAGCATCGCGCGGGCTCACACCCTCGGAATCGCCGCAGAACTGCTCTTGCAGCGCGCGTATCGCACGCCACGCCGTGCGGATCGACCGCAGCGCTGCAGCGTCCCAGATGTGGCGGTAGTGCGCGTGCGGCCAGCCGCTATGATCGGCTCACCCCCACTGCCTGTGAGATCGCATGCACCTGCGTTCGCTTTCGCTGTCTGTCGCCTTGTTGCTGGCCGCTGCGCTGACTGCACAAGCGCTGGAGTTTTCCAAGGCCGAACTGGCGCGCGCTACTGCCCTGCAGAAACGCCTGGTCACGCTGGATTCGCATCTGGACACGCCGGCCAATCTGGAGCGTGCCGACTTCGACGTATTGCAGGCGCATACGGGTAACCGCTTGTCGCAGGTGGATTACCCGCGCATGGTCGAAGGCGCGTTGGATGGCGGGTTCTGGGCGGTCTACACCGGGCAGGGCAATCGCAGTGCAGCCGCGCACCTGGACGATCGCGATGCCGGTCTGCAGCGCTTGCTGAAGATCCACACATTGGTGGCCGCGCAACCGCAGCGTTTTGCACTGGCCACCACGCCGGCCGATGCCGCGCGTATCAAGGCCGCCGGCAAGCGCGTGGTGTACATCAGCATGGAAAACGCCAGCCCGCTGGTGGCCGATCCTACGTTGCTGCGTTTTTATTACGCGCAGGGGCTGCGCTTGATGAGCACCGTGCACTTTCTCAACAACGAGTTCGCCGACTCGGCCACCGACCCCAAGGGCGCGGAGTGGAACGGCCTGAGCCCGGCCGGCACACAGCTGGTGCAACAGGCGCAGGCGCTGGGCATCGTGATCGATCAATCGCATGCCTCCGATGCGGTGTTCGACCAGTTGATCGCATTGTCGCCGGTGCCGATCGTGCTCTCGCACAGCGGTGCGCGCGCGGTCTACAACCACCCGCGCAACATCGACGATGCACGCCTGAAGGTGCTGGCCGCGCATGGTGGAGTGATCCAGGTCAATTCCTACGGCGGCTACCTGGTGGACAGCGGCGCCAGCCCCGAGCGCAAGGCCGCCGAGAAGGCGCTCACCGACCAGTACGGCGGCTGGGAGCACGTCAAGATCGCCGACGGCACCAAGCTCAGCACCGCGCTGAAGGACCTGGATGCGCGCTACCCGATCAAGCGCGCCACCGAAGAAGACTTCTTCGCCCATCTTGAGCACATCCTGGCGGTGGTCGGACCCGAGCACGTGGGCATCGGCATGGATTGGGACGGCGGTGGCGGGGTGGTGGGCCTGGAAGATGTCTCCGACCTGCCGCGCATCACCGCGTGGCTGTTGCGCAAGGGCTACACCGAACAACAGATCGCCGGCATCTGGGGCGGCAACCTCTTGCGCGTGATGGACCAGGCGCAGGCGTATGCGGCGGGGAATCGGGAATCGGGAGTCGGGAATGGGGAATCGGTAGAGCGCGGGAGTGGGGATTTGGGAATCGGGATTCGCAAAGCCGAGGCGGTCTGTCGTGCGGGGCTGGTCCTGCATGGGGCTTGGCGGTGGGGCGCCGGTTTGGTTGTGGGTGCAGGGCTGAGGTAAAGCGCGTTGCCGCTACTGGCGTCTTCGCCGGATTGGCTGATTAGGGCGCGCGCTGAGTGCGCCGGCGCTAGTTGTCAGCCAAGCGGTTGGGGGGCGGGTCGCCGTCGCTGCATCGGGGCGGCCAGCCCTGCACCAACAGCATGGTTGCTGTTGCGTTCCGAGCCCGGCACGCGCCGGAAGCGATGGTGGCTGATTTGGGCAGTTGCACAAAAAACGGCGTCTGCCTGCCCGCAGACAGGCAGCAGCCTGACGATGCTTCCGGGAAAAAGCTCCAACTAGAATGCGCCGACCCCCGTGTGGTGCCGATGCCAGGGCACTGCGTGCCGGTGGGCCCACCGACTGCTGGAGCGTGCGATGACCCAAGCCACCCGGCCCCTGCCGCCCTCCGATGGCATGGGCGCGACCTATCGCAAGATCCTGTGGCGGCTGATCCCGTTCCTGTTCGTCTGCTACCTGTTCAATTACCTGGACCGGGTCAACGTCGGCTTCGCCAAACTGCAGATGCTGGGCGACCTGGGCATGAGCGAGACCGTGTACGGGCTGGGCGCGGGCATCTTCTTCATCGGTTACCTGGCCTGCGGGGTGCCGAGCAATCTGATCCTGCAGCGCATCGGTGCCCGGCGCTGGGTGGCGATCATGATGGTCAGCTGGGGCCTGCTCTCCACCTGCCTGCTGTTCGTGCGCACCCCGGCCGGGTTCTACACCCTGCGCCTGCTCACCGGTGCGGCCGAGGCGGGCTTCTTCCCCGGCATCGTGCTGTACCTGACGCGCTGGTTCCCGCGTGCCCGGCATGGCCGGGTCATGACCGTCTTCATGTCGGCGATCCCGATCTCCGGGATGCTGGGCGGGCCGTTGTCCGGCTGGATCCTGAGTCACTTCTCGGCCGGGCAGGGCGGCCTGGCCGGCTGGCAATGGATGTTCCTGCTGCAGGGCCTGCCGACCGTGTTGCTGGGCATCGGGGTGTGGTTCCTGCTCAGCGACGGCGTGCAACAGGCCAGCTGGCTCAACCCGCAGGAAAAACAGGCCTTGGCACGCGTGCTGGCCGAGGACGAAGCCGGCAAGCCGGCCGGCGCGTCCACTTCGCTGGGCGCGGTGCTGCGCAACCCGGCGGTGTGGCTGCTGGGCACGGTGTATTTCTGCATCCAGAGCGGGGTGTATGCGATCAACTTCTGGTTGCCTTCGATCATTCAGGGCAGCGGCGTCGCCGACCCGATCCGCATCGGGCTGATGAGCGCCATCCCGTACCTGGCCGCGGCGGTGTTCATGGTGTTGATGGGCCGTTCGGCCGACCGCTTCGGCGAACGTCGCTGGCATTTGGTGATTCCGTTGCTGATGGGCGCGGCCGGCCTGTGCATCGCCGCCAGCGTCAGCGACAACCTGGGCCTGGCCGTGTTCGGCATGACCCTGGCCACGATGGGGGCGGTCAGCGGCTTGCCGCTGTTCTGGCCGCTGACCAACGGCTTTCTCACTGCTGCCGCCGCCGCCGGTGGACTGGCGCTGATCAATTCCACCGGCCAGGTCGCCGGCTTCGTCAGCCCGTATCTGGTGGGCTGGATCAAGGACACCACCCACAGCACCGAAGTGGCGCTGTACGTGCTGGCCGGCGCCATGCTGCTGGGCGCCACGCTGGTGCTGCGGGTGCCGGCGCGCGCGGTGAACCAGTGATGTGCCCGTCCCAGCGAGTGTCCGCATGAAGATCATCATTGCCCCCGACTCGTACAAGGAAAGCCTGTCTGCGCTGGAAGTGGCGACGCAGATCGAGGCGGGCTTTCGCGAGGTGTTCCCCGACTGGCAGTACCACAAGGTGCCGGTTGCCGATGGCGGCGAAGGCACTGTCGACGCGCTGGTGGCCGCCACCGGCGGGCGGGTGATCGCCTGCACCGTCAGCGGCCCGCTCGGCGCCCCGGTGCAGGCGTTTTTCGGCCTGACTGGCGACGGCCGCACCGCGGTGATCGAAATGGCCGCCGCCAGCGGGCTGGCGCTGCTGCCGCCGGCCGAGCGCGCGCCGCTGCGCACCAGCACCGCAGGCGTGGGTGAGCTGATCCTGGCCGCCTTGGACGCCGGCGCACGGCGTTTCATCATCGGCATCGGCGGCAGCGCCACCAACGACGGCGGCAGCGGCCTGGCGCAGGCCTTGGGCGTGCGGTTGCTGGATGGCCAGGGCGAGGCGATCGGACCGGGCGGTGGCGCGCTGGCTGCGCTGGCGCGCATCGACACCGAAGGCATGGATGTGCGGCTGCAGGATTGCCAGTTCGAAGTGGCCTGCGACGTGGACAACCCACTGATCGGGCCGACCGGCGCCTCGGCGGTGTTCGGCCCGCAGAAGGGCGCCACCCCCAGCATGGTGCGCCAGCTCGATCGCAACCTGCAGCACTACGCCGACCTGCTGCAGCGCGACCTGGGCGTGCGGTTGCACGCGCTGCCCGGCGGCGGCGCGGCCGGCGGCCTGGGCGCGGCCTTGGTGGCGTATCTGGGCGCGCAGCTGCGGCCCGGCGTGGAGATCGTCGCCCAGGCGCTCGGGCTGGAGGCGCTAGTCGCGCAGGCCGATCTGGTCATCACCGGCGAAGGCCGCCTCGATAGCCAGAGCCTGCACGGCAAGACCCCGGTCGGCGTGGCACGGGTGGCGCAACGGCATGCCAAACCGGTGATCGCCATTGCCGGTTGCCTGGGCAACGGTGCCGCGCTGCTGCACGGCCACGGCATCGATGCCATGTTCGCGGTGGTGCACCGCGCCTGCACGGTGGAACAGGCCTTGGCCGACGCCGCCAGCAACGTGCGCATCGCCGCGCGCAACGTGGCGGCGACGCTGCAGCTGGGCGGGGCATTGGCACAGGTCCGGTCGGGGGGCGAGCGGGGCTGACGGCAGCGCCCGGGCGGCTCGGACGGGCGAGGCGCATGCGCTCGCGTGCGCGGCGGCCTGCTGGATAGGGTGCGCACCACTGCAGGCCTAACGAGCCACGAAGGCGGTCAGCATTCTTCGCACCGACCTCGGGCATCGGCCGCTGCACCTCCCACCGTCATACGCGTGCCGAACACGCGCGCAGCGAACATGCCACCGTGACCGCCCCTGATCGCGGCAACAGACCCCCGCCCATGCTCACGCTCGACCGCACCCTGGCGCAGTCCATCGTCGACCGCGCGATGACCATCATCGACGGCAACGTCAATGTGATGGACTATTCCGGCGTCATCATCGCCAGCGGCGAGCCGGCGCGGATCGGCCAGCTGCACGAAGGTGCGTTGCTGGTGCTGTCCCGGCAGGGCCGGGTGGAGATCGACGCTGCGCTGGCGCAGCAGCTGGATGCGGTGCGCACCGGCGTCAACCTGCCGCTGATCGCCGATGGCCGCATCGTCGGCTGCGTCGGGCTGACCGGCGACCCGCAGCGCATCGGGCAACAGGCCGAGCTGGTGCGCATGGCCGCCGAGGCGATGCTGGAACAGGCCGGGCTGCTGCGCCTGCTGGCCCGCGACGCCCGCCTGCGCGAAGAAGTCACGCTGGGCCTGATCCGTCCCGACGGCCCGACCCCGGCGCTGGCCGGCTGGGCCGAGCGGCTCGGTATCGCGCTGGAGCTGCCGCGCGTGGCCGCGGTGATCGAAGTGGAAAGCGACAGCCTGGACCTGGACGCGATGCTGGTGGAACTGCAGCGCCTGCACACCCTGCTGTCCACGCCCGAGCGCGGCAACCTGATCGCCGCCACCGCGCTCAACGAGCTGGTGGTGCTCAAGCCGGCACTGGACCGGCGTGGCCACTGGGACGTGGAGGAGCAACGCCGTCGCGCCCACAGTCTGCTCGAGCGCATGCGCGCCAGCAGCCGGCTGCGGATCCGGCTGGCCCTGGGCCAGTATTTTCCGCAGGCCAACGGCCTGGCGTTGTCGCACCAGATTGCGCGCACCACCATGCGCATCGGCAAGGCGCGCACCCCGCACGCCGACGCCTTCTTCTACGACGATTACCGCCTGCCGGTGCTGGTGGACGACCTGCGCCAGGCCTGGCAGGCCGACGAATTGCGCAAGCCGCTGCAGGCACTGCTGGCGCAGGACCGTCGCAGTCAGTTGTTGAAGACCTTATCGGTCTGGTTCGGCGCCGGCATGCGCATGGCCCCCACCGCCAAGGCGCTGGGCATTCATCGCAACACCCTGGATTACCGCATGCAGCGCATCCAGGAACTGTGCGCGGTGGACCTGGGCAACACCGACGACTGCATGCGGCTGTACCTGGCGCTGCAGATGCGCGACGACAGCGCCGCAACCACCACGAACACCGACGCGCACGCCCCCGACCGAGCGAGGCCACGCCCGCCGTAACGCTGCGGTGTGCGGTGGCGCACGCAACGCCGCCTTGGCTGGTATGCGCAGTCCGCTAGACTGCGCGGATTGCCCGGCCGCGAGCGCTCCGTTGAATCAGTGCGATACCGTCGTGTCATCTGCGTCCATCGAGGCCCAGCGCCTGGCACGTCTGGCGTTGTTGCAGGTGGTCGACACCGCCGCCGAGCCGTTCTTCGATGCGCTGGCCGCTGCCGCGCAGGCAATCGCCGGCACCCCCAGCGCACTGGTCTCGCTGGTGGACGAACGTCGGCAGTGGTGGAAGGCCAACATCGGCCTGCCCGGGGTTTCGGAAACCCCACGCGAGCTGGCGTTCTGCGCCTACACCATCCAGGGCGATGCGGTGATGGAAGTGCGCGACGCGCCGGCCGACCCACGCTTCCACGACAATGCCCTGGTCACCGATGCGCCCGGTATCCGCTATTACGCCGGCGCCCCTATCGTGCTGCCGGATGGCTTACGCATGGGCACGGTGTGCGTGATCGACCAGCGCGCCCGCGCGCTGGAGCCGGCGCAATTGCAGGCCTTGCAGCAACTGGCCAAGGTGGCCGCCGAAGGCCTGGAGCAACGCCGCGTGATGCTCGAGCGTGAGGTGGCCAACGCCCAGCTGCAGCAGCGGCTGCGCGAGAGCGAGGCATTTCTGGAGCGCACCGGTCGGGTGGCCGGGGTCGGCGGGTGGGAGGTGGATGTGGCCAGCGGCACGCTGATCTGGTCGGACCAGACCTGCCGGCTGCACGATGTTCCGCCCGGTTACCGGCCCAGCCTGACCGAGGCGATCGGCTTCTACCCGCTGGAGGCGCGCGCGGTCATCACCGAAGCGGTCGACGCCTGCGTGCGGGACGGCACGTCCTGGGATCTGGAGCTGCCGCTGACCAGCGCCACCGGGCGGCGGCTATGGGTGCACAGCACCGGCTCGGTGGAACATGTGGATGGCCGCAAGCGCCTGATCGGCGCGGTCCAGGACGTGACCGACCGGCATCGGGCGGTGGACGCGCTGGCCGCCAGCGAGCGCAAGTTCCGCAAGATGTTCCAGTACAGCCTGGGCCTGATCTGCACCCATGACATGCATGGCCGGCTGGTCAGCATCAACCCGGCCGCCGCACGTTCGCTCGGCCGCAGCGTCGAGCAGATGGAAGGCCGCTCGCTGGTGGAATTCGTGCGCCCCGAGCGCCACGCCGCCTTGCGGGGGTACCTCTCGCGGATGGTGCTCGATGGCCAGGATTCGGGCGTGATCGAACTGGTGGCCGGCGACGGCAGTCTGCGCCATTGGCAGTACCACAACGTGCTGGACGTGGAATCCGACGCCACGGTGGTGTTGGCACATGCCCAGGACATCACCAACCAGTACCGGCAGGAAAAGCAGCTGCTGGAATGGTCGTTCACCGACCCGCTCACCAACTGCTACAACCGCCGCTTCCTGGACGAGCTGGACAAGCGCGACCCCAGCGTGCGCTGGGGCTGCATCGTGGTGGATCTGGACAAGTTCAAACTGGTCAACGACACCCATGGCCACCAGCGTGGCGACGAGGTGTTGGTGCAGATGGCGTGGTTCCTCAACCAGCCGCTGCGCACCCAGGACCGCCTGGTCCGCCTGGGCGGCGACGAATTCCTGGTGTTGCTGCACCAGGCCAGCCAGGCACAGCTGGACGCGTTGAAGCGCGACTACATGGGGGCCAGCGAGGACGCGCCGATCCGCTTCACCCTCGGCACCGCCCTGCGCCAGGACGGCGAAGCGCTGGCGGCGGTGGTCGATCGCGCCGACCACTCGCTGTACTCGCTGCGCCGCGCCCGCCGCGGCACGGGTACCAGCGACCAGCGCTGACCGTCTGCGCAGGCTCTGCGCAGACGGAAGCTGCACCGAACCGATGTGAGAGGCCGCGGACGTGTGCCGTTGAATACGCGTTCGCCTATCATGTAAACGTTTACAACTACATGGATTGGAATGGATACCTTCGATCGCACCCCGCTCAGCCCCAAGTGGCAATTCCGCTTCGCCTTTTTCGACCGTCACGGCGGCCCCAGGGATCCTGCCTACAAGCAGGCGCTCAAGGCCTTGCCATTTGGCGAGAAGCTCAAGGTGGGCATGAACTTCTACGCATTGTTCTTCGGCTTCATCTATTTCTTCATCCTGGGCCTGTGGCGCAAGGCGCTGGGCCTGATCGGCGTTGGCCTGGTGGTCGGCATCGTGGCCTCGTTCCTGCCCGCATCGATCGGGAATGCGCTGAGCATTCCGCTGGCCCTGCTGGCTGGCATGAGCGCCAACTACGCCTACTACCTGGACAAGGTGAAGGGCAGCACCAGCTTCAATCCGTTCGAAGGCATGCGCTGGTAAGCCACCGCCGGGCGCGGACCCTCCCGCCGAGGCCCTGCTGCCAAGCCCGGTCCTGTGACCGGGCTTTTTTGTGGGAGTCGAATCGAGGAGGCGCGTATCGCCAGCGACTCCGCTCTCGGACGTTAGCCACCGCTCCCATCGGATGAGCGAATTTATCCGAAGCACGCAGAACCAGTCATAGCGTGCGCAGCCGGTGCCGCGCGGCAGGACGTGGCCAAACCACTACACGTCAGTGCCACTGGTTGCCAATTTGACCGTCCTGCGTGTGCCGAAGCACGCCCAACAAGCACTATGCGAACGCCTACGCACATCACCGCGGTCCTTATCAATCCAGCACAGACGCCGCTACCGCAGTAGCGTTGGGCCATCGGCGCGGAGGCTTAGATCAAGCGCCCTACCGGCTAGCACCGTGCTACAGCCGGTCCCATCCATTAGGGAAGGTCTGATCAACT
>NZ_JAGHWU010000058.1:0-45693 GCF_017746145.1 Xanthomonas sp. D-99
GCGGAAAGCGCCAGAAATGGCGAAATTCCGAAGTTCCAAAAGCCACTCTTCGGAACGACGCCACCTTCCGCCCTGTCAGGTCTCGTTGTTCAGACCTTCCCTAACCCAGATCGATCTGCCCAAGCACGTCAAATCCGGCCTGCGCGATGCGATCGAAGTGCTGCGCGATGTGGAAGGCACCAGTTTCACCTTCTTCGAAGCGCGCGACGTGGTGCGTCACCCATTGGTGCAGCGCATCGTGACCGCCTATGACAAGCGCGATAGCGCCGTGCTACCGCCTGCGGACGACTGACCGTGCAAGGCCGCGCCCTACTGTTGGAGGGTGTGGTGGGCGCTGGCTTGCCATGAACCTGCCCATGCGCAGGCACGCCAACAGACCGACACGACCACGCGCGTCATGCTGCGGCAGCAATTTGCCGCGTCCTGTGTCTCGATGGCCGCTGCGCAAGCGACCATCCTGTTGGATCGGGCCGAACTGGAACACCTGGCGTTGGCGAAACCTGCAGCCGATGCGGCGACGGCCGATGAGGATGCGCAGCGACAGGCGCTGCTTGCCGGCACGCGAGCGCATGCGCTACTTGCCGCTACCGGCAAAGTGCACGACCGCTTCGGCTGCGCAGTGGCTCAAGATGACAAGGAAAGCGCCGACGCGCGCTATCTGGTTGGTCGCTTGCTCGAGCACGGCCAAGCCGCAATCTGGACGCAATCGCCACCGGGTCTCGCGCCGGCCCTGGAGGTCAGACGGGTCGATCCGCATTGCCGGAACGGGCCGATGGGCAGCGCGTTCTATCGTATTGCCAACGGCGGCGCGCTTGTCATGGTGCTGGTCGAGTGCGTTCGCCGATCCCGGACCGGTCGGCCAGAGCGCACACGCAGGCGTCGCAGCAAGACGCCACTCGCGCGATACTGTCATCTCTGTCTGACCTGAATGCTGGTGTTCCCATGACCAAGGGCCCTGTCCGCCTCGACGTTGCCGTCAGCTATGCGCTGCCGCGCGCCGGCCTGCCGTCGGCGGTGAGTTTTCGCAAGTGGGTGGCCGCAGCGTTGAAGGGGCGCATCCGCGAGGCCGATCTGGCGGTACGCGTGGTCGACGAGAAGGAAGGCTGCTCGCTCAATCACCATTACCGCGGCAAGGATTACGCCACCAACGTGCTGAGCTTCCCCGCCGAACTGCCGGAAGGCCTGCCCAAGGGCATCAAGATGCCGCTGCTGGGCGATCTGGTGATCTGCGCGCCGGTGGTGGCGCGCGAGGCCGCCGAGCAAGGCAAATCGCTGGCTGCGCACTACGCGCACCTGACCGTGCATGGCACCTTGCATCTGCTCGGCTGGGATCACGAAGACGACAAGGAGGCCGAGGCAATGGAGCAACTGGAGCGCGAGATCCTGGCCGACCTCGGCATCGACGACCCTTACGCAGGAGAACACTGATGCGTTTTTGCATTGCCGGCGCCCTGCTGATGTTGAGCGCGCCCGGCGCCTGGGCGCAGACCGCGACGGTGCGCCCGGACCTTGCCGCCTTGATCGAATGCCGCCAGCGCATCGGCGATTTCAGCGCGTTGGCGCCGGTACTGGCCGACCCGCTGAAGGCGGTGGCGCTGGGCTGGACGCCACTGGAGCAATCCAACCTGTTCATGACCGAGTACACGCTCAATACGCCCATTCGCGTGTTCGGCCACAGTACCGATCACATCGCGTTTTCCGGCGCCAGCATCATGGCGATCCTGGACCTGCCCGACCCGCGCCCGCTCGCCAAGCAGTTGGATCTGGAACTGGGCGTGGATAACGCCGAGAAGGTCATGTATGGGCGCGAGCTGGTCAGCGAAGACACCACCAACCCCAAGACCGGCGAGGCGATGATCGAATCGGTCGTGCTGAGCGTGACCAACGTCAAATCGCATCCGGGCAAGACCGTGGTCGGCTGCGGCTACAGCCTGGATCTGCCCTGAGCCGGGCCAGGCAACGGCGCATCCACAGCGCCGTGCCGGCTTCCTGCTAGACTGATGGCTAACGCCTGGTTTGCCGGGTGCCCTTCCCCGTCACGATGTCCGAAGACGACAGTAGCCAATCCCTAGAAACACCGGAAAAACGCCGTAGCTGGCTCGAGCGCCTCAGCGCTGCCTTCTCTGGCGAACCCCATACCCGCGACGAACTCGTCGCCTTGCTGCGGACCGCCGAACAGGACGGTCTCATCGCCGCAGACACCTTGCGCATGATGGAAGGCGCAATCTCCGTGTCCGAGCTGACCGTGGGCGATGTGATGATCTCGCGCTCGCAGATGGTCTCGCTGCCGGTGGAAGCGCGCTTCATCGACCTGATGAAGCAGGTGGTCGAATCCGGCCATTCGCGCTTCCCGGTCCACGGCGAGAACAAGGACGAAGTGCTCGGCATCCTGCTGGCCAAGGACCTGTTGCGCGGCGTGGTGGCCGACAACGGCCCTGGCAACGTGCGCGAATTGCTGCGCCCGGCGGTGCTGATCCCCGAGTCCAAGAAGCTCAACGTCCTGCTCAAGGAATTTCGTCTCTCGCGCAACCACATGGCGATCGTGGTGGACGAATACGGCGGTGTTGCCGGGCTGGTCACCATCGAGGACGTGCTGGAACAGATCGTCGGCGAGATCGACGACGAGCACGACGATGCCGAAGAAGAGAATTCGCTCATCGCGATCCAGGCCGATGGACGCTATGTGGTCGATGCGCTGACGCCGATCGAAGACTTCAACGAGCGCTTCGGCGCCGAGTTCCCCGACGACGAGTACGACACCGTGGGTGGGCTGGTCACCGATGCGATCGGGCACCTGCCCGAAACCGGCGAAGAGTTGACGCTGGGGCGCTTCGCATTCCGCGTGGCCAAGGCCGATGCGCGACGCGTGCACGCCTTCCACGTCACCATTCTGCCGCCCGATCCGCAGGACGACGCTTGAACCAGCTCACCCGCAGTGCCTGCACGGCGCCGCAGCGCGGTGGCGCCTGGCAGTGGGTTGCCTGCTGGGCACTGCTCCTGTTCACGCTGCTAGTCGCCCCGCTCGCAGCGGCCCAGGCTGTCCAAGGCAGTGCTTCGCAGGACGCTGCGCTGACCGTTGCACCGGCGCCACGCGTCGGCGTAGTCACCATGCAGCCGGGCGAAGTGTTTTTCGAACGGTTCGGCCACGATGCCATCGTGGTGGTCGACCCGCGCACGCAGCAGGCCACCTCGTACAACTTCGGCTTTTTCGACCCGAGCGAGCCGGACTTCGTACCGCGTTTTGCGCGCGGCGAGATGATGTACTACCTGGTCGCGCTGCCGCTGGAAGAAGACCTGTCGCAATATCGCGATGCCGGGCGCGGTGTTAGCGTCCAGTGGCTGGATCTGCCGCCAGACCAGGCGCGCGCGCTGGCCGACGGTCTGGCGGTACGTAGCCAACCGGAAAACGCGCGCTACCACTACGACTACTTCATGGCCAACTGCGCCACCATGGTGCGCGACACGCTGGACCGTGCGATGGGCGGCGCGCTCAAATCGCAGCTGGCCGGTCGTTCGCGTGGCAATACCTTCCGCAGCGAAGCGGTGCGCCTGGCCTCCCCTGCCCCATGGATGTGGCTGGGCTTCGACCTGGGCCTGGGCCCGTACGCAGATCGTCCGCTGTCGCGTTGGGAAGAGGCCTTCGTGCCGATGCGGCTGGCAGACAGCCTGACCCAGGTGCACAACAGTGCCGGTCGCCCGTTGGTGCAATCCACGCAGGTGCTGCTACCGCACCGCATCGCGCCGGAACCCGCCGAACAACAGCGGCACTGGTGGCCGTGGCTGTTGACCGGCCTCATCGTTGCAGCCGGCGTACTGGCCCTGGGCCGCAGGCAGCGCATGCTGGCTGGACTGGCGTTACCGTTCTGGCTGTTGTGCGCCATCGGCGGCGGCCTGCTGGTGTATCTGTGGGGATTCACTGCCCACGCGTCGGCGTGGGGCAACCGCAACCTGCTGCTGGTCAACCCGCTATGCGTGCTGCTGTGGTTCGGCGGCATACGGCTGCAGCTGGGCCATCGGCCGGGCCGCTGGTTCAACGTGCTGTCCTGGGTTGTGGCGGCATGCGCGCTGGCCGCGTTGGTGATCCACTGGCTGTCCTTCCAGGCGCAGGACAACCTGCAATGGGTGATGCTGCTGCTGCCGATCCACACCGCACTTGCCATTGCCCTGCGACCGCGTGACCTGCCCGTCCGTACGCGCTGATTGAAGGATGCGCTCATGAACAGCCAAGGCCATCATCCCGATAATCCGTCCTGCGTGATCACCTGCGCTTACTACGACGGCGAAGGCAAGCGCCACGACATCAGCCTGGAGCACATCAGCGATGTGCTGCAGCAGCCGGATGGCTTCGTCTGGGTGGGGCTGTACGAGCCGCAGGAATCGGTGCTGCGCAAGTTGCAGGACGAATTCGGCCTGCACGATCTGGCGATCGAAGACGCGCTCAAGGCGCATCAACGCCCCAAGGCCGAGAGTTACGGCAACTCGCTGTTCGTGGTGGTCAACACCGCGCAGCTGGTCAACGAACGCATCCGCTATGGCGAAACGCACGCCTTCCTGGGAAGGCGCTTCCTGTTGACGGTGCGGCATGGCGCGTCGCTGTCTTACGCGCCGGTGCGGCATCGGGTCGAGCGCGAGCCGGCGATGCTGCAGATGGGCGCGTCGTTCTGCCTGTATGGCGTGCTCGATTTCGTGGTCGACAATTACCTGCCGATCATGGACGAGTTCCGCGACACGCTGGAGCGTCTGGAAAAAGACATCTTCGCCGACGACTACAAGCGCGAGACGGTGGTGCGCCTGTATGAGCTCAAGCGCGAACTCAACAAGATGCGGTTGGTGGTGGCACCACTGCAGGACGTGCTCTCGCACCTCAAGCGCAACCCCGGCTCACTGATCCACGAAGAAGTCGGCATCTACCTGCGCGACGTGCTCGATCACGCCGTGCGCACCAGCGATGCCATCGACACCCTGCGCGAAATGCTGGGCACGGCGCTAAGCGTCAACCTGTCGATGGTGACGCTGGCCCAGGGCGAAACCGTCAAACGCCTCGGCGCCTGGGCCGCCCTGCTGGCCGCCCCCACCCTGATCACCAGCTGGTACGGCATGAACTTCGCCCACATGCCCGAACTCGATGCCCGCTACGCCTACCCATTGCTGGTCGCAGGCGTCGTGGGCTCGTGCCTGGTGCTGTATCGCCTGTTCAAGCGCGCTAAGTGGCTGTAGGGCCGCTACACGACGCGGGATTGGGGATTGGGCATTCGGGATTGGTTTGAGCAGTTGGCAGGTTGTTCATTTTCAACCTAGGCCAGGGTGCTCATAGGTCGCGAGCGCCTGCTATTGCGAATCTCCAATCCCAAATCCCGAATGCCCGCCGTCAAGCCACATAGATCGTCTTGACGTTCATGAACTCATGGATGCCGTGCTCGGCCAGCTCGCGGCCGAAGCCGGAGCGTTTGATGCCGCCGAAGGGCAAGCGTACATCGCTCTTGACCACTGAGTTGACGAACGCCGCGCCGCACTGCAGCTGCTGGGCCACCCGCTCGCCACGCTTGGCGTCGGCCGTCCACACGCTACCGCCGAGACCGAAGGTGGTGTCGTTGGCCACGCGCACCGCTTCGGCTTCGTCGGCAACCCGGATGATCGAGGCGACCGGACCGAAGAATTCTTCGTCGTATGCCGGCATGCCGGGGGCGACGTTGTCGAGGATGGTGGCTGGATAACCGGCATGCGAGCCGGCGACCGGTTCGCCGCCCAGCAAGACCTTGGCCCCCTTCGCCACGCTGGCCTGCACCTGCTTGTGCAATTCGTCGCGCAGGTCGGCACGCGCCATCGGCGCCAGCGTGGTGCTGTCCTGCTGCGGGTCGCCCACGACGCGCTCGGCTGCCGCCGCGACGAAGCGCTCGATGAACCGGTCGGCGATCGCATCCACGACGATGAAACGCTTGGCGGCGATGCAGGTCTGCCCGCTATTGTCGAAGCGCGACTGCACGGCCGACTGCACGGTGTGCGCCAGATCGGCGTCTTCCAGCACCACGAACGCGTCGCTGCCGCCGAGCTCCATCACGCACTTCTTGAGCTGGTCGCCTGCATTGGCGGCCAGCGAGCGACCGGCGCGTTCGCTGCCGGTCAGCGTCACCGCGGCAATGCGGTCATCGCGCAGTACATCGGCAGCCTGGTCGTTATCGATATGCAGCACATCGAACACGCCCGACGGAATGCCGGCGGCGTCCAGCACCTCTTTCATGGCGTCGGCGCAGCGCGGCACATTGCTGGCGTGCTTGAGCAGCGACACGTTGCCGGCCATCAGGCTTGGCGCCAAAAACCGGAACGCCTGCCACAACGGAAAATTCCACGGCATGACCGCGAACACGCAGCCCAGCGGTTCGTAGCGCACATAGCTTGATTGCGCTTCGGTCGGAATGTCGCGCGGCGCCAGATAGTCGGCGGCGTGTTCGGCGTAATAGGCGCAGGCCTGCGCGCACTTGTCGATCTCGGCCAGCGCCTCGCGGCGCAGCTTGCCCATCTCGGCGGTCATGATGCGTTGCAGGTCCTCGCGGCGCTTGGCCAGCTCCTCGCCAATGCGGCGCAGCAAGGCGCCACGCTCGGCCAGCGGCAACGCGGCCCAGGCCGGAAATGCCTTGGCGGAAGCAGCCAGACGCGCTTCGATGGCAGCGGCGTCCAGGGTCTGCTGGATATGCTCGACCTGGCCGTTGGCGGGGTTGACGGTGTCGTAGGACATGACGGTCTCCTATTGCGAGGCGGTCATGCTAGACGCCGGCAAGTTCGGGGCGCGTCACAATCGCCTGAAACTGCCGCAACACTGTGTTCGCAAGCACCGGCCGCCGGCCCCACCTGCTGCATGCAGTCGCACTGGTTTCGGAAGCTGCCCTGCCCAACGGTCACCCGCCTGCACGCATCTACGCCTCGCGCCCTCCTGTGGCGCTCAACCTTCGCGTTGCAGTGCCAACTGCGCATCGCGCAGGCGACGTTTTTCGCTGCGCGCCAGCAGCCACCAGCCGATCAGCGCGGCCACCGACACCGCCAGCACCATGACCGTGGCCAGCGCATTGATCTTCGGGCTGATGCCCAGACGCACCGACGAAAACACCTTGATCGGCAAGGTGGTGGAACTGGGCCCGGCCAGGAAACTGGCGATCACCACATCGTCCAGCGACAGCGTAAAGGCCAGCAGCCAGCCCGATGCCAGAGCCGGCGCGATGATCGGCAAGGTGATCTGGAAAAACACGCTCAACGGCGTGGCACCGAGATCCATCGCAGCTTCTTCCAGCGAGCGGTCCAGTTCCTGTAGCCGCGAAGAGATCACCACGGTCACGAACGACACGGTGAAGGTGACTTGGGCTACCCAGATCGCTACCGCGCCGCGTGGCGCGATGCCGAGCACGCCGCCCATCGACACCAGCAACAGCAGGATCGACAAACCGATGATGACTTCGGGCATCACCAATGGCGCGGTGATCAGCGCGCCGAACAGGGTTTTGCCGGGAAACCGCCGCATGCGCACCATCGCCATGGCGGCCATCGTGCCCAGCACCGTCGATGCGCACGCCGTCCAGAACGCCACCTCCAGGCTGACCCAGGCTGCGTCGAGCAATTGCCGGTCGCGCAATAATTCGCCGTACCACCTGGTCGAAAATCCGCCCCACACCGTTGCCAGGCGCGAGGTGTTGAACGAATACGCCATCAACAACAGGATCGGCAGATACAGGAACCCGAAACCCAACGCGAGCACGCTGCCGCCGAGCAGGCGCCCACCGCGCGCAGCGCGCATCATGTCGGCCGTCCTTCCAGCTCACGCTGCTGGTAGCGGTGGAAGATCACGATCGGCAGCAACAGCAGCAACAGCATGACCGTGGCCACGGCCGCTGCCACCGGCCAGTCGCGGTTATTGAAGAACTCGCCCCACAACACGCGCCCGATCATCAAGGTGTTCGGCCCGCCCAGCATTTCCGGGATGACGAACTCGCCCACCGCCGGAATCATCACCAGCATGCAGCCGGCCACGATACCGTTGCGCGACAGCGGCAAGGTGATGCGGACGAATGCCTGCCATGGCCGCGCGCCCAGATCGTAGGCGGCTTCGAGCAGACGCTGATCGTGCTTGACCAGGTTGGCGTACAGCGGCAACACCATGAACGGCAGATAGCAGTAGACGATGCCGATGTAGGCGGCGATCGGCGTGTACAGCAACTGCAACGGCTGCTCGATCATACCCAGCGCCAGCAGCGCCTGATTGAGCACGCCATTGCCATCGAGAATGCCGATCCACGCGTACACGCGGATCAGAAACGACGTCCACGACGGCAGCACCACCAGCATCATCGCCACGTTGCGTGTGGCCAGCGGCAGTCGCGCGATCACGTAGGCCATCGGGTAGCCGATCAACAGCGCCAGTGCGGTGGAAATGGCCGCGATCTTGATCGAACTCAGGTAGGCAGCCACGTACTGGCTATCGCGCAGCAAGGCCAGATAGTTGCCCAGATGCAGTTTGAGGCTCACCGCACCGTCGGCAGCAACCGTCACCAGCGGGGTATACGGCGGCATTGCGGTGGCGCGCTCGGCGAAGGAAATCTTCAGCACGATCAGGAACGGAATCGCGAAGAACACCAGCAGCCACAGATACGGTGCGACGATCACGCCCCAGCGCGCGCCGGGCAGCCCACGGCTAAGAGTGGCTAGCAGGACGTAGCGAGCAGCCGCCAGGGGGGCGCGGACAGCGCGCAGGAACCGCAGTGTACGAGTGGTACATGCCGATTCCGAGCACCGGCCGCGCGCCCCTGGCGGCTGCGCAGTAGTTTTGCTGGCCGCTCTCATGCGGTGAGCACCACGCCGTCGTCCTCGCCCCACCCCACCCACACGGTGTCGCCCCAGGTCAGCGCTTCGCTGGCCCAGCGCTGGCGATTGGCGAAATTGGCCATCAGCTTGACCCCGCTGGGCAAGCGCACGTGGTACACCGAATGGCTGCCGAAATAGGCGATGTCTTCGATCACGCCCTGCGCCTTGTTGCAGGCCTGGGCCGGCTCGTCCTTGCCGATCGCAAGCTTTTCCGGGCGCAGCGCGAATGCCACCGCCTGCCCCTCGAAGCCGGTGATGCCGTGGCCGATGCGGATGCAGGCATCGAACGCAGGCGTTTTCAAGGTGACGTATTCGGGCGCGTCGTCGGCGATGAGCGCATCGATCAGATTGACCGAGCCGATGAACTCGGCCGCAAACCGGTTGGCCGGCTGCTCGTAGATTTCATCGGGCGTGCCGACCTGCTGGATCCAGCCCTGGTCCATCAACGCGATCCGCGTAGCCATGGTCATGGCCTCTTCCTGATCGTGGGTGACCATGACGCAGGTCACGCCGGAGGTTTCGATGATGTTGACCAGTTCCAGCTGCATCTGCGAGCGCAGCTTTTTATCCAGCGCACCCATCGGTTCGTCCAGCAACAGCAGCTTGGGCCGCTTGGCCAGCGATCGCGCCAGGGCCACGCGCTGCTGCTGCCCGCCGGAGAGCTGATGCGGCTTGCGCCTGGCCAGCGCGCCAAGCTGCACCAGCTCGAGCATCTCGCCGACGCGGGTGGCGATCGCAGCCTTGGACAAGCCTTCCTGCTTCAGCCCAAAGGCGATGTTCTGCTCCACGCTCATATGCGGAAACAGCGCGTACGACTGGAACATCATGTTGATCGGGCGCTCGTACGGCGGCAGCGCGTCGATGGATTGACCATCCAGGACGATGCGCCCCTTAGTCGGCCGTTCGAATCCGGCAAGGCAGCGCAACAGCGTGGATTTGCCGCTACCGGAACCACCGAGCAACGCGAAGATCTCGCCCTTGCGAATCTGCAGGCTGACGTCGTCGACCGCGACGAAGCCGTCGAACTCCTTGCGGACCGCGTCGATGCTCAGGTAGACGTCCTCGCCTGCGGTGAGGTGGGGCTGCGGGGTGGCCTCGGGGGATGCCATTGAACCTCTCGATTGCGCAATGCCTGCGCCACAACGGCCAATGCCGACCATCATGGCAACATCCGGGCGCGGCCGCGCATGGGCTGCCGCGTCACGGATTGCCTTGGCTGGTCTCAGAGCGCGTCCTGCGCCGGTTCGCTCCAGCCCAGCCCCAGACTCTTCTGCAGGGCCACGTAATTCACCAGCAACTGCACCTGCGCCTGCGCGGCGGCGTCCTGCGCCGACAACTGCTGGCGCTGCACATCCAGCAGATCGATCGATGAGGTGGCGCCGGCATCGCGACGTTGCTGCATCAGCCCGGCCGAGCGCGTGGCCGAGGCTTCGGCCTGGCGTGCGACCACCAGTTGCTTGCGTGCCGAACCGAAGCGCGCCAAGGCCGAATTGGCATCCTGCAAGGCTGCCAATACGGTCCCTTCGTACGCCGCCGTACGACCGGCATTGCCGGCGCGCGCCTGCTCCACCTGCGCGCGGGTCTTGCCGAAGTCGAAGATCGACCAGCGCAGCATCGGCACGGCCAATGTGGTCCGCGCATCGGAATTGAAATCGCTCGGCGAGCCGGCGACCCAGCTCAACCCGCCCAGCAGACTCACCTGCGGGAAGTAGCCGTTCAATGCCTCGCCGATCTGCGCGCTGGAGGCGGCCAGCTCGCGCTCGGCCTTGCGCACGTCCGGGCGCCGGCGGATCAACGCACCGGCATCGTCCACGCGGACCTGTGTCGGCAACATCGGCAAAGGCTGCGGCGTGCTGAGCTGCGCATCCAGCGCGCCGGGCTCGCGCCCGACCATCAACGCCAGCTGGTCCAGCGCCTCCTGCGATTGCATTTCCAGCGGCAGGCGCTGGGCTTGCTGTTGCTGCACCTGGGTGGCGATCTGCTCGACCTGCAGGTCCGAGGCGGCGCCCTGCCCGCGGCGTTGCTGCACCAGCTGCAGCGACTGGCGAATCTTGCCCAGGTTGGCATCGGCAATGGCCAGGCGCGCCTGCAAGCCGCGGTAATTGAGGTAGACCTGCCCGACTTCGGCGGCCAGCTGCACTTGCGCATCGGCGAGCTCGGCCTCGGAGGCCTGCGCCTGCGCCAGCGCGCCTTCGGCGGCGCGACGGCGGCGGCCGAAGAAATCCAGCTCCCAGCTGGCATCGAAGCCGGCACTGTAGATCTCGGTCTTTTCCAGATCCAGCGCCTGGCTGCCGGCCGTCGGCGGCTGGCCGGGTTGACCCTGTTGCAGCCCGCCGAGCGTATCGACGATGGTCTGCGGCGGCTCGGCGTAGGCATACACCGCACTGGCGTTGAGCTTGGGCAGGCGTTCGGCGCGGCGTTGCTGGGCCAGCGCGCGGTTTGCGCGCAGCCGCGCCTGCGCCGCGCGCAGGTTGGGGCTGTCGGCCAATGCCTGGGTGACCAATTGGGTCAGGAGCGGGTCGTGCAGTTCCTCCCACCAGTGATTCAGGGGTGCGGCGGCGACCACGTCCGCGCCGCTGGCGCGATGCAGGGCGGGCGCTTGCATTGCCGCGTCGGCAACCGCTGGCGGCTTGGTGTAGTTGGGGCCGAGCATGCAGCCGCCAAGCAGCAGCGTACTCAACGCCGCAGCCAGCGGCATGCGGATCAGGCGCATGGAATCAGTGCATTGCAAGGTGCGCCCCCTTGGGTAACGGCTTGAGCAAAAAGGCCAGCGGAATCGTGCAGACCACGATCACGCCGAAGATCCAGAACAGATCGCTATAGGTCATCACCAGGGCCTGCTGTTGCACGACGCGGGCGAACTGGGCGATCGAGCGCACCGCCGCCTCGCCGCCGGCACTGCCCTGCATCTGTGCGGTCAGGCCGGCCAGCGCTTCCTGCGCACGGCTGGCGTTGGCGGTGATCGAGCTGCCGATGGTTTCGGTGTGGAAGGTCATGCGGCGCTCCTGAAAGGTGGAGATCAGCGCCAGCCCGACCGAGCCGCCCAGGTTGCGGCCGGCATTGAACAGGCCCGAGGCATCGCCTGCCAGTTCCGGCGGCACCGACGAAATCGCCGCCTGGTTGAGCGACATCATCGCCAACGCCAGGCCGCAGCCCTGCAGCAGCTGCCCGGCGACGAAGTGCGTGCCCACGGTGTCGGCAGTCAACGACAGATTGACGAAACAGGCAGCGGCAAAGCAGATCAGCCCGGCAATCACCAAGATGCGCACGTCCACCGTTTCCAGCAGCTTGGGCATCATCGGCATCAGCAACACGGTCGGCAGGCCGGACAGCAGCAGCACGTATCCGGCCTGCTCGGTGTTGTAGCCGGAGATCACTGCCAGGAACTGCGGAATCATGTACATGACGCCGAACAGAATCATGCCCACCGCCATGACCATGATGAAGACCGCGCCGAAGCTGCGCTGCAGCAGCAGCGACAGGCGGATCACCGGGGGGCGCCGCCGGAACTGGCTGATCACCAGCGCAATGAATCCGCTCAACGCAATCAGGCTCAGGGTATTGATCTCGCTGGACTCGAACCAGCGCTCGCGCTGGCCTTCTTCCAGCACCACGGTCAGCCCGCCCAGACCCGCGGTCAACCCGTAGATGCCCAGCCAATCGGCGTTGAGCAGGCCTGCCCAGTCGCCCTTTTCGTGTTTGAGACCGAGCAGCAGCAACGCGACCAGGCCAACGCAGATCGGCACGTTGATGAAAAACGCGTAGTGCCAGCTGACGTTTTCGGTCAGCCAGCCGCCAAGCAGCGGGCCGATCACCGGGCCCATGATCACGGTCATGCCGAACAAGGCGGTGCCCATGGTCTGCTGGCTGGGCGGCAACCGCGTGGCGACGATGGTCAGTGCGGTCGGAATCAGGGCGCCGCCGGCCAGGCCTTGCCCGACGCGGCCGATGATCATCATCGACAGCGACGTCGACAGCCCGCACACCACCGAGAACGCGGTGAACATCACCGCACAGATCAACAGGAAATTGCGCAGGCCCAGCGTGCGCACGAACCAGCCGGTCAGCGGGATCATGATGATCTCGGCCACCAGGTAGGCGGTGGAAATCCAGGTACCTTCGGTGCCGCTGGCGCCGACCTCGCCCTGGATGGTGGGCAGCGCGGCATTGACGATGGAAATATCCAGCGTCGCCATGAACGAGCCGATGGTGCCGGCCAGCACCGCCAGCCAGGCGCCCGGCTCGGCCTTCTCGCGCTGGGCGCTGCCGCCGGCACGCGGGCCGGTGGCGGCCGCTGCACTCATCGCGCGCGCTCCTGCTCCTGCACGCGGTCGGATTCTTGTTCGGCACGCTGTTTGGCGTCCTTGGCCGAGCGCGTGTCCACAGTGACCTCCACCGACATACCCGGCACCAGCACCTTGCGCGCCTCTTCACCGGCCAGCACACGAATGCGCACCGGCACGCGCTGGACCACCTTGGTGAAATTGCCGGTGGCGTTTTCCGGCGGGAGCAATGCGAACTGCGAGCCGGTGCCCGGCGACAGGCTCTCGACCTTGCCGTGCAGCTTTACGCCGGAAAGCGCATCGACCTCGATCTCGGCGGGCTGGCCGGGACGCATCAGGCCGACCTGGGTTTCCTTGAAATTGGCAACCAGATACAGCGATTGCTGCGGCACGATGGTCATGGTGCGGGTGCCGGCGCCGAGGTACTGGCCCACCTGCACGGTCTTGTCGCCAACCCGGCCGTGGATACGGCTGGTCAGACGGGTGTCTTCTACCGCCACGCGCGCCTGGTCGGCATCGGCGGTGGCCTGTTTTACGCCGGCCTGTGCCTGTTCCAATTGCGCGCGGCTGGCCTGGATCTGGCTCTCGCCGGCCTTGGCCTGCGCCTGCGCGGCGTCGTACTGGGCGCGTGCGCGTGCAAGATCGTGCTGCAGGCTTTCCTGATGTTCGTGGGTGTCTGCGCCGGAGGCGGCCAACGGCGCGAAGCGCTTCACTTCGGCCTGGGCGAACTTGAGGCTGGCAGCAGCTGCGGTGACCTGGGTGCGCGCCTGCAGCAGCGCCGATTCCTGTGCGGAGACATTGGCGGTGGCAGCAACGATATCGGCCTGGCGTGCGGCAATGGCGGCTTCGGCCTGCTGCAGGGTGGCCTGGTAGGTACGGTCGTCGATCTGCAGCAGCGGCTGGCCGGCCTCCACGATCTGGTTGTCGCTCACCAGCACCTTGGTCACGTAGCCGCTGACGCGCGGTGCCACGGCCACCGAATCGGCCTGCAGATAGGCGTTGTTGGTGTCCTGCATGTAGCGGCCCTTGATCAGGTAATAGGCCAGCCACACCACCAGCAAGATCAGCACCAGCACCCCGACCAGGATCAGCGTCCACTTCACCTTGGGGTTCTTCAACGGCGAGGGCTTGGGCGCCTCCTGCTCGTCGCGCGCGCCTGCGCCCTGCGCATCCGTGGCCGAAGACTGGCCGTCGTTGGACTGATGGTCGTGGTTGCTCAAAAGGATGCGTCCTGTGTGATGGGCGAGGCGCGCCACACCGCGGCCGTCTCGGCGGCGTCGGCAATGGCGGCGCAACCATACAATTATTTGAACTGCCCGGTACAGATTGCGTGATGAGCCAGTCAGCTGGCAATCGGCCTACCAGGTCCCGACGGTGCCACCCCTACGCCGTGCGCCGGGCCCGCGGCATGGGCCGTTGCACGAGGCAGCACTGCGCTCGGGCGCAGCACCCGCCGTCAACGCAGCAGGTCAATGCCCGGTCTTGATCTCGGTCCACAGCCGCGTGTACAGCCGGTCCACTTCAGGCGGATTGATGGCATAGGTGAACATCTTGGCGGTCACCTCCGGAGGCGGGTAGATGGTGGTGTCGTTGCGGATCGCCGCATCCACCAACGGCGTGGCGGTGCGCACCGGGTTGGCGTAATGGATGAAGTTGGTATTGGCCGCGGCCACGTCCGGCTTCAACAGATAATTGATGAAGGCGTAGGCGTTGTCAGGATGCTTGGCATCCTTGGGAATGGCCAGCATGTCGAACCATTGCGGCGCGCCCTCCTTCGGAATGGCGTAGGCCACCTTGATGTTGTTGCCGGCTTCCACGGCACGGTCGCGCGCCTGGATGATGTCGCCGGACCAGCCCACCGCCAGGCAGGTGTTGCCGTTGGCCAGCGAGGTGACGTACTGGCTGGAGTGGAAGTTCTGCACATACGGGCGAATGGTCTTGATCAGCGCGGCGGCCTTTTCGATCTCGGCCGGCGTGGTGCTGTGCGGATCGAGCCCGAGATAATTGAGCGCGATGGGAATCATGTCCGAAGGCGTGTCCAGGATGGTCACGCCACAGTCCTTGAGTTTGGACAGATTCTCCGGCTTGAACACCAGATCCCAGCTGTTGGCGACATCGGTGTTGCCGAAGATCGCCTTGAGCTTGTCGACGTTGTAGCCGATGCCGGTGGTGCCGATCATGTACGGCACGCCATAGGCGTTGTTCGGGTCCTGCGCGGCGATGCGGCGCATCACGTCCGGATCCAGATTGACCAGATTGGGGATCTTGCTCTTGTCCAGCGGCAGGAAGACGCCGGCCTGGATTTGCCGGCCGAAGAAGTTCAGCGTGGGCACCACCACGTCGTAATCGCTGCCGCCGGCCAGCAACTTGGTTTCCACCATTTCGTCGCTGTCGAACACGTCGTAGGTCACCTTGATGCCGGTGCTCTTTTCGAACGCGGGAATGGTGTCTTCGGCGATGTAATCGGAATAGTTGTAGACGTTGAGCACCTTGGCCTGCGCGTCGGTCCTGCCGGGCGCGCCAGCGCCGCCACAGCCGGACAGCAGGGTGATGGACAGCGTCAGGGCGAGCAGTCGCAGCGTCATGTGGGTCTCCAGGCAGCGCGATGGGGCGGCCGGTCTCGAATCCGGTCTCTTCCCAGCCTACCACTGCGCCCCGGTTTGCCCAGCGCAGCGAGGCCGGCACAGATAGGGCTTGCCGGCTGGCGAGCGCGGCAGTTGCCGCGATGGCATCGTGCCGGCGCATGCGTGCTCAGCGACCTCGTCGCTGCCCGATGCTGTGCGGAGGGAGGTTTTGCGGGAGCTATCGACCCAGCGCCTGCGCGGTATCGTCCAGCGCAGCCCAGGCCTTGTCGAACAATTCGTCGACCTGCGCGCGGGTGATGATCAACGGCGGCGACAGCAGCATGGCATCGTAGGTCGCGCGCAGGATCAGACCGCGGCGCAGCGCGAAATCGCGACACATCGCCCCTACCCGCCCGCGCCTTGGGAAATACGCACCGCGACGCTGTTTGTCCGGCACCAGTTCCAGCGCCCCGACCAGCCCGGCGATGCGTGCCTCGCCGACCAGCCGGTGCTCGCCCAGCGCGGCCCAGCGCTGCGCCAGGTACGGCGCTATCTGCGTGCGCGCGTTCTCGACGATGCCTTCGTCCTGCAGCAGGCGCAGGTTTTCAAGCGCCACCGCCGCGCACACCGGATGCCCGGCATAGGTGCCACCGTGCGCCAGCTCGCCGCCTTGGGTCTTGAGCACACCGGCCACGCGGTCGTTGAACATGGCTGCCGCCAACGGGATGTAGCCGGAGGTGATGCCTTTGGCCAGCGTCATCACGTCGGGCTGGAAGCCGAAATACTCCGCACCGAACCATTCGCCAGTACGCCCGAAACCGCAGATCACTTCATCGGCGACCAGCAAGACGTCGTAGCGCCGGCAGATCCGCTCGATTTCCGGCCAGTAACTGCGCGGTGGGATGTAGACGCCGATCGCGCCCATGATCGGTTCACCGATAAACGCGGCCACATGTTCCGGGCCGAGTGCCAGAATCTTGTCTTCCAAAACGACGTGCCGCCAGCAACCCGTATTCCTCCGGATCCCTCTTCCGGCCATCGCCGAAGTGATACGGCGGTGCGATGTGGTGGATATCGGCAATCGGCAACCCGCCCTGCTGATGCATCCCCTTCATGCCGCCCAGGCTGGCGCCGGCCATGGTGGTGCCGTGATAACCATCATGGCGGCCGATGAAGATGCGTTTTTGCGGCTGCCCCTGCACGGCCCAGAAATGCCGCACCAGGCGCAGGATGGTGTCGTTGGCCTCGGACCCGGAATTGGCGAAGAACGCATGATTCAGATCGCCCGGCGCCAACTCCGCCAGCTTGGCCGCCAACTGGATGGTGGGCTCGGTGGTGCACTGGAAAAAGCTGTTGTAGTACGCCAGCTGCTCCATCTGCCTTGCCGCTGCCTGCGCCAGTTCCTTGCGCCCATAGCCGACATTGACGCACCACAATCCGCCGAACGCATCCAGCAACTGGTTGCCATCGGCATCCCACACGTACACGCCCTCACCGCGCGTCAGGATGCGCGTGCCCTTCTGCGCCAACGCCGCATTGTCGTTGAACGGATGCAGATGATGGGCGGCGTCGAGCTGCTGCAACGCCTTGAGCACCGAAGGATCCACGACCTGCTCCGCGCATGAGGAGTTACCAGCATACCCAGGCCCCGTTGCCGGACCGTGGACGGCTTTGCAGATCGCCCGGCCAATCCCTTGCACGCCCGGCAAACAAGTCGGCCTCGAGAACTTCAACTGCCGCCGACGTCGCGCTCATCCGCCCTTCGGGCACCTTCTCCCCCATGAAGAAGGACAATGTCCCGATGGCAGAAGGAAACGTTTGGCGACGTAGGCGGCCTGGACATTTCGACGACGCTTTCGGCTTCCTACCAGCACTGACTCGCCTACGCAGGGCGGCGCGCATGGATGCGCGAGGTTTTTGTAGAGACATGGATGTCCCTTACAAAAATTTCTGCCGGACTTGCGCACCCGTAGCGCCGAAGGCGCGCAGGGCGCGAGGACGGGGTGTGCTTTCTTTGATTACTTTCTCTGCACAAGCAAAGAAAAAGAAAGTGACTCGCGCCCGAAGGGCGTGAAAGCTCTGCTTTAAATTTGAATCACCAAAAACGCGTAGGCACAAGCCACGCTTCAACACCACCCGACACCGCACCCTCATCCGCCCTTCGGGCGGGAGAAGGAAAACGCTCGGCACGGGTCTCAATCACGCAGCTCACACATTCAACAACAAGAACTCCCGTTCCCACGAACTGATGACCCGGAAAAACGTCTCGTACTCCTTCCGCTTCACCGAGATGTACGCACGCACGAACCGCCGCCCCAACATCTCCTGCAACGCCTCGCAGCCTTCCAGCTCATCCAGCGCCTCGCCCAGCGAGCGCGGCAAATCGTAGCCTTGCTCCTTGCCATTGCTGCTGATCGGCGCGGTCGGCTCGAGCTTTTCGCCAATCCCCAATAACCCGCATGCCAGCGTCGCGGCCATGGCCAGATACGGGTTGGCGTCGGAGCCGGCAAAGCGGCTTTCCACCCGCATGTTCTGCGGCACATCGATGGGCACGCGCAGCCCGCAGGTGCGGTTGTCGAAGCCCCACAGCACATTGCTCGGCGACACCTCGCCGAACATCAATCGCCGGTAAGAATTGACGTTGGGCGCCAGCAGGCCCATCGCCATCGGAATGTATTTCTGCAGGCCGCCCAGATAATGCGCGAAGGTATCGCTGAAGCCGCCCTCGCGCTTGCCGCTGAACACGTTCTTGCCGGTGCCGGCATGCAGCAGGCTCTGGTGGATATGCATCGCACTGCCTGGCTCGGTTTCCATTGGTTTGGCCAGGAACGTGGCATACACACCGTGCCGCAGCGCGGCTTCGCGCATGGTGCGCTTGAACAGGAACACCTGGTCCGCACGCGACATCGGATCGGCATGGGTGAAGTTGACTTCCAACTGCGCGGCGCCGGACTCGTGGATCAGCGTGTCCACGTCCAGTTCCATCGCATCGCAATAGTCGTACATCAGGTCCAGGATGGGGTCGAACTCGTTGACTGCGTCGATCGAGTACGACTGCCGCGCCGTTTCCGGCCGCCCCGAGCGCCCGGCCGGCGGCAACAGCGGGAAGTCGGGGTCGGTGTTTTTCTGCACCAGGAAGAATTCCAGCTCAGGCGCCACCACCGGTTGCAGCTCGGCCTGGGCATAGGCATCCAGCACGCGGCGCAGCACATTGCGCGGGGCAAGTTCGTGCGGCTGGCCATCCTTGGTATAGCAGTCGTGGATGACCTGCGCAGTGGGGTCGGCCGCCCACGGCACCATGCGCACGGTGCTGGCATCCGGGCGCAGATGCATGTCCGAATCCGATGGCGAGGTCAGCGCGTAGTAGTCGTCCGGGAAATCGCCGGTCACGGTAGTGGCAAAGATGCCTTCCGGCAGGCGCGTACCGTAATCGTGCGAGAACTTGTCGGCGGGAATGATCTTGCCGCGTGCGTTGCCGGTGATGTCCGGCACCAGGCATTCCACCTCGGTGATGCTGCGCTCCTTGAGCCAGCGGCGCAGCGCGCTCTCCGGCTGCGTGGGCGTGGTTTTGCGCGAACGTGTGCGGATGGACATACAACCTCACTTGCCGCGTCGCGCGGCGTATTGGCGACAGGCCTCGCCGAAGGCCTGAAAGATGGCACGGTAGAACGGATGCTGTGTGACACGCCATTCCGGATGCCATTGCACCGCCAGCAGAAAGCCCGGGCCGGGGCCGTGGAACGCTTCGATCAGACCGTCCGGCGCGGTGGCTTCGATCAGCAAGCCCTCGGCCAGCGTGGCAATGCCCTGCCCGTGCAGGGAATTGACCCACACCTGGGCGCTGTCGCTCATGCCCGCCAGCCAGCCGCCGGGATGCAGGTGCACCACATGCGCCGGACCGTATTGCGTGTCTATCGGTGTGCCGGCGTCTTCCCGGTGATCGGCCAGGCCGGGCACGTCGTGCACGCGCTGATGCAGGCGCCCGCCCAAGGCCACGTTGACTTCCTGCAGCCCGCGGCAGATCGCCAGCACCGGCAGGCCACGCGCAAGCGCCTGCGGGATCAGCCCGAGGCTGGTGGCATCGCGCGCCGGGTCGCGCGGGTTGCCTTCCCAGCTGGGCTCGTCGCTGTAGTGATGCGGCTCCACATTGCTGACCGCTCCGGTCAACAGCAGCCCATCCAGCCGCTCCAGCCACGCGCCCGCATCCAATGCCGGCTGTAGGCTGGGCAACAGCACCGGCATCGCACCGGCTGCCTCGACCACCGCGCGGATGTACTTCTCGCCGGCGGCCAGGAACCGATGAGGCCCTTGCAGGATGCGATCGGTCGGCAGGCCGACCAGCGGAACGACAGCCATGCGCGAAAATCCGGTGCGTTGGGTGGAACGTCGATACGGTCGAAGTTACCGCGCCATCGCCGGCATTGCCAGGCGCGCCACTGCGCTTGCGATTGCTCACGCACGCTTTGCTACGCTGCGCGGCGACTTCGCAGGTGTTGCCCATGGCTTCCGAGACTTCCGTCGCGTCCCTGCCCGCTGCCGATGCCCACACCCTCTCTCGCATCGCCGGGTGCGAGTCGGTCGATCTGTTACTGCCCGACACCAATGGCGTGCTGCGCGGCAAGCGCGTGACCGCCGACGCGCTGCGCAAGGTGTATCGCGACGGCGTGTGCCTGCCGATGTCGCTGATCGCCACCGACATCACCGGCAACACCGTGGAAGAAACCGGTCTTGGCTACGCGATCGGCGACGCCGACCGCATCTGCCGGCCGATCGAAGGCTCGCTACGCCCGGTGCCCTGGGCGCCACGGCCGATGGCGCAGCTGTTGCTGGCGATGCACACCCCCGAAGGCGGGCTGTTCGAGGTCGCCCCGCGCGCGGTGTTGCAGCGCGTGCTGCAGGGGTTTGGCGCACTTGGCCTGACCCCGGTCATCGCAGTAGAGCTGGAGTTCTATCTGTTCGATGCGGTGGCCGATGCACAGGGGCGCCCGCAAACCCCGCGCGACCCGATCACCGGCGAACGCAGCGACAGCACGCAGGTCTATTCGCTGCAGGATCTGGACGACCAGCGTGGCTTCACCGATGCGGTCACCGTCGCTTGCAGACAGCAAGGCATTCCGGCCGACACCGCCGTGGCCGAGTACGCACCCGGCCAGTTCGAAATCAATCTGCAACACCGTGCCGATGCGGTGGCGGCCTGCGACGAGGCGGTTCTGCTCAAGCGCACCATCAAAGCCATTGCGCAGCAGCAGGGCAAGCTGGCCAGTTTCATGGCCAAGCCTTTCCCCGGCCAGGCCGGCAGCGGTTTGCATCTGCATGTGAGCTTGCTCGATGCCGCCGGGCACAACGTGCTGGCCAGCGCCCCCGACGCGCCTGCGCAGCCGCTACGCCACGCCATCGCCGGGCTACAGCGGCATGCAGATGCCTCGCTCTTGATGTTCGCCCCGCATGCCAACAGCTATCGCCGCTTCGTCAGCAATGCGTTCGTGCCGCTGGATGCGAGCTGGGGCTTCAACAACCGTACCGTGGCACTGCGCATCCCGCACAGCGATGCGCACAACACCCGCATCGAACACCGCATTGCCGGCGCCGATGCCAACCCATATCTGGTCGCTGCAGCCGTGCTGGCCGCGATACTGGACGGCCTGCGGCAGCCGACCGAACCCGCCGCGCCCATCACCGGCAATGCGTACGCACAGTCGGTGTTCGCCCCACGCAGCTGGCAAGGCGCGGTGGATGCGTTCCTCGGCAGCGACTTCATCGGCGAGCAGTTCGGCACGCAGTTCCAGCACGTATTCGGCCAGCAGAAACAACGCGAGCTGCTCGACTACCAGGCGCAGGTACCGGACCTGGATTACGCGCGGTACCTGCGCACCGTGTGATGGCTCGCCCGCTCGCGCCACTGCCGCACGGCAACTCGCCGGGCAACGGGTATCCGGACAGCTGGTACGCACGCAGCACGCCAGCCCTACCCCAACAACCGCGCCTGCAAGGCGCCGAGCACGCCGACGTCTGCATTCTCGGCGGTGGCTATACCGGCCTTACCGCTGCGCTGGCGCTGGCCGAGGCCGGTTACGCCGTCACCGTGCTGGAAGCCCGACGTGTGGGCTGGGGCGCGTCAGGGCGCAATGGCGGCCAGGCCATCGTTGGCTACGGGTGCGAGCAGGAAACGCTGGAAGCGCTGGTCGGCAACGACGATGCTCGCCTGTTGTTCGATTTCTCGCGCGACGGCATGCGCCTGCTGCGCGCACGCATCGCCGGCCATGCCATCGCCTGCGACTGGCGCGACGGCCACGCGCATGTGCCGCTGAAGCCGCGTCAGGTGCAGGCGCTGCAGCACGGCATCGTGCGCATGGCCGAACGCTACGACTACCCGCTGCAGTGGTGGGACCGCACACGCACCCGCCAGATGCTGGACAGCCCGCTGTACCTGGGCGCCATGTTCGACCCCGCCAGCGGCCATCTGCATCCGCTGGCCTATGCATTGGGCCTGGCACGGGCCGCGCTGGCCGCCGGCGTGCGCATCTACGAAGATTCGGCCGTGACCAGGCAGCAACCCGGGGCGCGCGTGGTGATGCATACCGCCCACGGCAACGTGACCGCCGCGTTCGGCGTGATCGCCGGCAATGCCCTGCTGCACGGCATCGCCCCGCCGCTGGAGCGGCGCATCATGCCGGTCGGCACCTATGTCGGCGCCACGCCGCCATTGGGACAGGCGCGTGCACGCGCGCTGATCGCCAACGACATGGCGGTCGCCGATACCAACTGGGCATTGGATTACTATCGGCTCAGTGCCGATCACCGCCTGCTGTTCGGCGGGCGTGCCAGTTACTCCTCGCGTCCGCCTGCGGGCTTGCAGCGCCTGATGACCCAGCGCATGCATACGGTATTTCCGCAACTGCACGATGTGCCGCTGGAAACGCTGTGGGGCGGCTACGTGGACATCTCGCGCAACCGTGCGCCGCACTGGGGCCGGCTGGCGCCCAACCTGTACTTCGCACAGGGCTTTTCCGGACATGGCGTGGCGGCCACCGGCCTGGCCGGCCAGGTCATTGCCGAGGCCATCGCCGGCCAGAGCCGGCGCCTGGACGTGTTCGAACGCATCGGCCACCGCCCGTTCCCTGGCGGGCAGCGGCTGCGGACCCCGCTGCTGGTGGCGGCGATGAGCTGGTATCGGCTGCGCGATGCGCTGTGGTGACCGCCACGCTTTGGAACGCGGTGCTCAAGTTTTGGCGAGCAGGGCCGTTAGCTGACCTGACGGTTCGATCCAGACGGCCAGCCGATGTCCCCAGGTACCCTACATCGCAATAGTGAAAGTGCAGTCCTGCCGCAGCGCGTGCTGTTGGTGGAGAACTCGCGCACGTTCACCAGCATGCTGCGCGAAGCCATCGAGCAACGCGTGGAACTCCCGGTCACGGTCGTCTCGACCCTGGCCGAAGCGGCGCGTGTATTGGACGAAGAGGACGGCTGGTTTCTGGTCCTCACCGGCCTGGTGCTGGTCGACGGCGACCGCGACAAGGTCGTGGAATTCTTTCTCTCGCGCAAACTGCCCACCGTGGTGGTCAGCGGCGTGTACGACGAAGACCTGCGCCAGCGCGTGCTGCAGCAGCAGATCATCGATTACGTGCTGAAGAATGCGCCGGGCAGCATCGAGTACCTGGCATGGCTGGTGCAGCGCCTGGAGCGCAATCGCCGGATCGCCGCCCTGGTGGTGGACGACTCGCTGTCGGCACGCACCTATGCCGGCGCCCTGCTGTCGATGTACGGCTACCGCGTGGTGCTGGCGGCCGACGGCGCTGCCGGGCTGGATGCGATCGAACGCGACCCCGACATTCGCCTGACCATCGTCGACCAGGAAATGCCTGGAATGGATGGCGTGGAATTCACCCGCCGGCTGCGCGCGATCCGCTCGCGCGACAAGGTGGCGGTGATCGGCATATCCGGCAACAGCGATTCGTCGCTGATTCCGCGTTTCCTGAAGAACGGCGCCAACGACTTCCTGCGCAAACCCTTTTCGCGCGAAGAATTCTTCTGCCGCGTGTCGCAAAACGTGGACCAGTTGGAACTGATCGGCACGCTGCAGGATCTTGCCACCCGCGACTTCCTCACCGGCCTGCCCAACCGGCGCTATTTTCTGGAACAGAGCCAACGGGTCATTCCCAAGCTGTTGTTGGAGGACCAGACGGTGACCGCCGCGATGGTGGATATCGACCATTTCAAGCACATCAACGACACCTGGGGCCACGAGGCCGGCGACCAAGCGTTGCGTGCGGTGGCCGCGTCGGTGTCCGGGCATGCGCGGCCGCAAGATCTGGTCGCACGCTTCGGTGGCGAGGAATTCTGCCTGTTGGTGCCCGGGCTGGATGCCGCCAACGCCACCAGCTATTTCGAAACCCTGCGCGAGCGCATCAGCGCCCTGCGCGTGCGCGTGGGAGACGAGACGTTGAGCATGACGGTGAGCATCGGCGTATGCATCGCCAGCGAAAGCGACCAGTCGCTGCATTACCTGCTGAACGAAGCGGACAAGCACCTGTATCTGGCCAAGGCCGGCGGCCGTAACCAGGTGCGTCTGGCAAGCTGATGCTGCATCGTCGGCAGGCCCAAGCGGCGCGTGCGGATGACGCGCCTGCCGACATGCCTTGATCCAGATCAACGCCCGGCCGGCGTGCGCGGCTTACCGTATGCCCATCGCACTGGGCAAGGGACTTCGATGGCACTGCTGGTCTGGCAGGACGACCTCAACACCGGGATCGAGGTGATCGATCATCAACACCGGCGCATTGTGGACATGATCAATCAGCTGCATGTTGCGCAGACCAGTCTGCAGCAACTGGCAGTGGCGGAGGTGATCGACGAACTGATCGATTACACGCTCTCGCACTTCGCCTTCGAAGAAGAATTGATGCAGGAAGCCGGCTATCCCTTCAGCCAGGCGCACCAGCGCGTGCATGCGGTATTCGGCAAACGGGTCGGCGAATACCGCCTGCGCTTCCAGGCCGGCGAAGACGTCAGCGACGAGCTGCGCAACATGCTCTCGCGCTGGCTGTTCAACCATATTCGCGGCGACGATCAGGCCTACGCACCGCAGGTGATCGCACACCTGGACCGGTTTTCGCGCACCCATCAGCACGGTGGCTGGCTGGGCCGCACGCTCAAGCGGATCTTCAGCTAGAAGCCAGACCAACAGCACGGCTCTACGGCAGCGCACTGAGGCGTTCACGGTATCGCGTCATCGTGCGCCGCCGTGCTGCTGCACGATCCGGACACTCCATCAACCGTCGCGATCTCCGGTCAGCGACGCCACCGTCGCGCCACTACCAGCGCAACCAGGCTCAGCACCGCCGCCCCGCCCAGGTAATACCCCACCGATTGCACGCCGTAACTGGCCGCCAGTTGCGTGGCCACGTAGGGCGCCGGCGCCGCACCCAGGATGCTGGCAAGATTGAACGACAGCGACGCGCCGGTGTAGCGCACCTCGGTGGGATACAGCTCGGCCAGCAGCGTGCCGCAGGGACCATAGGTCAGGCCCATGAAGAAAAACCCCAAAGACAGGAACCCCAGCACCTGCAACGGGTGGCTGGCCTGAAACAGCGGCGCAAACGCCAGGCCGAATGCCACGATGGCGATGCTGGCCAGCATCATCGCCAGCGGCGCGCCGTGCCGGTCGCCAAACTTGGCCGACAACGGAATGCCCAGCGCAAAAAACACGATGCCGGCCATCTGCAACAACAGGAATTGTTCCTTGTCATAGCCCAGTGTCTTGGTGCCATAGCCCAGTGCAAAGACCGTCATCAGATAAAACAGCACGAAGGTGGCGAACGCGCCCAACGTGCCGACGATCAGTGCCGGCCAATGCTGCGAGACCACGGTGCCCAGCGGCAGCCTGACACGCGTCTTGCGGTCCAGCGTCTTCTGGAAATCCGGCGTCTCGGTGATGCTCAGGCGTACCCACAGCCCCGTCAGTACGAGCAAGGCACTGGCCAAAAACGGCACGCGCCAGCCCCACTGCATGAACTGCGCATCGTCCAGCGCTGCGCCCATGCCCAGAAAGGTGCCGGTGGACAACAAAAACCCCAGCGGCGCGCCCAGTTGCGGAAACATGCCGTACCACACGCGCTTGCCCGGCGGCGCGTTCTCGGTGGCGAGCAGCACGGCCCCGCCCCATTCGCCGCCCAGACCCAACCCCTGGCCGAAGCGGCACAGCGCCAGCAATGCAGGAGCAAATACTCCGATCTGCGCGTAACTGGGCAGCAGGCCGATCGCCACCGTCGACAGGCCCATCGTCAGCAGCGCCGCCACCAGCGTGGCCTTGCGCCCTACCCGGTCGCCGAAGTGACCGAACACCGCCGATCCCACCGGCCGCGCGACAAACGCCACCGCAAAGGTCGCCAACGACTGCAGCATCGCCGCACTGCCATCGCCGGCGGGAAAGAACAGCGTGGGGAACACCAGCACTGCGGCGGTGGCGTAGATATAGAAATCGAAAAACTCGATGGTGGTGCCGATCAGGCTGGCGAACAGCACGCGCGCGGGTGAATTGGTGGGTGTGGCGAGCGGCACGGCGGCAGTCATCGTTGATCGGCATCCAGGAAGCAAGACGGCCGATTCTGGCAGATCCCGGCAGCGCTTTGCGCAGGCTAGCCGGTCGGTAAAAAGTTACAGACGTGACCGACGGTGTTGTGGATTGCGCGTTGCTCGTCTTGAAACAGACGCACTCGCAGAAGTGCCCGACAAAACGTAGCCCGCAATCATTAGCTACTTAGCCAGCAAGGTGTGAGGTCTTCGCGTTTGCTGCGGGCCCTTGCCCGCCCACCGTCGCGGGACCCTTGGCGGCATGAATGCCGCCACGGAGCTTACAGGGACGTACTTGCAGCGTGTCCCGCGACGGTGGGCGGGCAAGGACCAGTTGAGATAGTCGGGGGTGTCAGTGCAAGCGACAGGCGACGTCCGCTTTCGCTATGCCTGGGCGCGGTTAGGTTGCGGCACTCAAGCGCGAAGCTGCGCCGTCTTCGCACCACAAGCCGCTTTTATAAAACCGCCGACCAACTGTCTGGTGCGGTGTCCTCGCCGGTTGCGGAACCGTTGGCGGCATGGATGCCGCCATCGAGCCCCCATGGATGGGTTTACGGCGTGTCCCGCAAGCAGTGAGCGCGCCGCGCACTCGACGTTTTCAAGTTTGCTGCCAGCGTCCTTGCCCGCTCACCATCGCAGGACACTCTGCAAGCACGTTCTTGTAAGCAGCGAAAAAAGTAACCAACGAATCGCTCAGTCGTCCTGCGACTCTTGCACCGTTGCACGCTGCACCTGCTCCATCAAACCAACAGACGTGAGAACCGCAAATTGCCGCTCGCCGCGATCTTCCACGCGGACCCAACCCGGGCCTGGCTGACCGTCCAGGTTCGCCGTCCCCAACCAGGCGAGCGTGCGCAGCAGCACGCTCATGCGCACCCCCAGGTGCTTGCATAACCTGGCAAGCGACACGCCATCGGGCGCGTCGGCAAGTACCTGCAGCAGCTGCACGGTGAGCTGTGGGTCAGCGGACAAGCACCGCTCCGATATCGCGCGGTGCCGCGTCGGCGGTTTCGGCGCGGTGCGGCAGCACGATCACCGGAATCGACTTGGAGGTCGGCGTACGTGCCTCGTCGGCGAAACTGGACAACGGCACCAGTGCATTGGTTTCTGGGTAATACGCGGCCAGGCAGCCGCGCGGGATGTTGTAGTCCACCAACAGGAAACGCCGCGCCTCGCGGCGCACGCCGTCCTCGCACAGGCTTTCCAGGTCCACCCAATCGCCCGCCTTCATGTTCAATGCCGCGATGTCCGCCCCATTGATGAACAGCACACGGCGCTCGCCGAACACGCCGCGATAGCGGTCGTCCAACCCATAGATGGTGGTGTTGTATTGATCGTGCGAACGCGTGGTGGCCAGCGTAAACACCATCTGCTCGGCGTGGCTACGACGCGCGCGATGGATGGGGTTGTCGGTGGGCACCGCATGCGGCTTGAACACCGCGCGTTGTTCCGGCGTCACCCACTGCCGATCGCGGGCGGTGTTGGACAAACGGAATCCACCCGGCGTACGCACGCGCTCGTTGAACCCGGCAAAGTCCGGGAACACCTGCGCGATGAGATCGCGCACGCGGTCGTAGTCGCCTACCAGCCAACGCCAGCGGATCGCGCTGCGTGCGCCCAGCGTGGCTTCGGCCATGCGCGCCACGATCGCCGGTTCCGACAGCAGGTCCGGCGAGGCCGGCGGATTGATGCCGGCCGACAGGTGCACCATGCTCATCGAATCTTCCACCGTCACGCCTTGCGAGCCGGCATCCTGGATGTCGATCTCGGTGCGCCCCAGACACGGCAGGATCAACGCATCGCGCCCATGCACCAGGTGGCTGCGATTGAGCTTGGTGGTGACATGCACGGTCAATTCGCAGTTGCGCAACGCGCGGTGCGTGGCATCGGTATCCGGCGTGGCGGCAGCAAAATTGCCGCCCATCGCGAAGAACACCTTGCCGCGCCCATCCAGCATCGCCTCGATCGCACCCACGGTATCGAAGCCGTCTGCGCGTGGCGGCGCGAAACCGAACACCGATTGCAGCTTGTCCAGGAACGCGGCCGGCGGTTTTTCATAGATCATCATCGTGCGGTCGCCCTGCACGTTGCTGTGCCCGCGCACCGGGCAGACGCCCGCGCCGGGCCGGCCCAGGTTGCCGCGCAGCAGCAGCAGGTTGGTGATCATGTGGATGGTCGCCACCGAATGCTTGTGCTGGGTGATCCCCATGCCCCAGCACGCAATGACGCGCTCGGCATTGAGGTAGATCTCGCCGGCCTTGCGCAGCGCAGTTTCGTCCAGTCCGGATTCTTCGACGATGGTGTCCCAGCTTTCCGCATGCACGTCGGCAGCGAAGGCCTCGAAATTGGCGGTGTGCGCCTGGATGAACTCCAAGTCCAGCAAGCGCGGCGTACCATCGCGCTGCGCCTGCGCATCGCGCTCCAGCACATGCTTTATGATGCCCTTCACCGCAGCCAGGTCGCCGCCGATCTTGAGCTGGAAATAATCCGAGGCGATGCGCGTGGAACCGTTGTGCAACATCTCCAGCTTGTCCTGCGGGTCGGCGAACTTTTCCAGCCCGCGCTCGCGCAGCGGGTTGAACGCTGCAATCGCCGCACCGCGCTTGGACGCCTGACGCAACTCGCCCAGCATGCGCGGGTGATTGGTGCCCGGATTCTGCCCGAAGATGAAGATGGCGTCGGCCAGCTCGAAATCGTGCAGCGACACCGTGCCCTTGCCCACGCCGATCTGCGAACGCAGCGCCGTGCCGGAGGGCTCGTGGCACATGTTGGAGCAATCGGGGAAGTTGTTGGTGCCGAACTCGCGCACGAACAACTGATACAAGAACGCTGCCTCGTTGCTGGTGCGCCCGGAGGTGTAGAAGATCGCCTCATCCGGCGTTGCCAGGCCATTGAGATGCCGCGCGATCTGCGCAAAGGCATCGTCCCAGCTCACCGGCACGTAGTGATCGGTCGCAGCGTCGTAGCGCATCGGGTGGGTCAGGCGGCCCTGCCCTTCCAGCCAGTAGTCGCTGTATTGCGACAGCAGGCTGACGGTGTGCGAAGCGAACAGCTCCGGCCCGGCGCGACGTGCGGTGGACTCGGCCGCCACGGCCTTGGCGCCGTTTTCGCAGAATTCGAAGGTGGACGTGTGGTCGCGATCCGGCCAGGCGCAACCGGGGCAGTCGAAGCCGTCCGGCTGGTTTGCGTGCAGCAGCGTCTTGGCGCCCTGCACGGCGATGTCCTGTTCCATCAGGTGCTTGGCCACCGAGCGCAATGCGCCCCAGCCGCCCGCGGGATTGTCGTACTGCTTGATGGTTTTCTTGCTCATGCGGGCTCTCCCACCGCAACGCCAAGATCCAGGCGCTGCGGATGGCTGTAAACGACACAATCGTGATCGCGGGCAAACCCGATCAGGGTCAGTCCCGCACTTTCGGCCAGGCTGATCGCCAGCGCAGTAGGCGCCGAAATCGCTGCGAGCAGCGGAATCCGGGCCTGCGCGGCTTTCATGGCCATTTCGTAACTGGCGCGGCTGGTGACCACCGCGAACCCGTGCGATGCATCGATGCGCGCGCGCGCCAATGCACCGATCAATTTATCCAGCGCGTTATGCCGGCCCACGTCTTCGCGGACCAGCTGCACATTGCCTTGCGCATCGGCCCAACCGGCCGCATGCACGGCGCCGGTCTGCGCGGCGATGGGCTGCCGTGCGTGCAACGCATCCAATGCATTTGCCAAGGCATCCACGTCGATCTGCAGGGACGAGTGCAGCACCGGTGGCACACGCAGCACCGCTTCGATGGATTCGTTGCCGCACACCCCGCAACCGCTGCGCCCGTCCAGATTGCGCCGCCGCTGGTCCAGCGCGGCTGCCCGCTCGGGCGGAATTTCGATCTGCAGCGAAGCGCCTTCCAGAAACGTCTCCACCGCGATCACGCGCAAGTCCTGCGCGTGATCGACGATGCCTTCGCTCAACGAGAACCCGAGTGCGAAATCCTCCAGGTCCTCCGGCGTGGCCATCATCACCGCGAACGGCACGCCGTTGTAGATGAAGGCGACTGGCATCTCGGCCGCCACCCTATCCTGCACCGTGGCGCTGCGGCCGCCGCGATGGCGACGGACCGTGCGCACCACAGTGCCGGGACGCACGGAGTGGGAAGACGGACTGGTCATCTCATCTCAATGGAACAGCACGAAGGCTTTTTGCAGCGTGACCCAGATACCGAACAGCATCGGGATACCCACCGCCAGCCAGGCAAACGCGACCAGTACGGGGTTGCCACCATGACCGATGCGTGCCATTTGTTCCGGTGGAATCACGCCGTGTCCGGTGCGGTCGACCTTTTCGTGGGCCAGCTGCTTTTCGCGTGCCAGTTCGTCGGGCGTCATGAAGTGACGCGCGGCCACCGGGCGCACCAACAGATTGCAGATCAGGCCGAGCACGAGCATGCCGGCAAGGATGTACATGGTGGTGTTGTAGACCTGTGACGGCGGGCTGCCGTGGGCCAGCTGGTACTCGCGCATGTAACCCACCACCACCGGGCCCAGGATGCCGGCGGTCGCCCAGGCGGTCAGCAGCCGGCCGTGGATCGCACCGACCATCTGGGTACCGAACAGGTCGGCCAGATACGCCGGGATGGTGGCGAAGCCGCCGCCGTACATCGACAGGATGATGCAGAAGATGCCCGCGAACAGCGCGATGCCGCCGATGCCGCCAGCCGACGGAGCCGCTGCATACAGGCAGATGCCCAGCACGAAGAACAACGTGTAGGTGTTCTTGCGGCCGAGCTTGTCGGACATGCTGGCCCAGAAGAACCGGCCGCCGATGTTGAACAGGCTGAGCAACCCGGTGAAGCCGGCCGCGATGGCCGCGATGCTGGCCAGTTGGGTCGGATCCAGGCTGGCGAAACCCACATCCACGCCGATCAGACGGCCACCGAACACTTCCTGCAACATCGGCGAGGACATGCCGATCACACCAATACCGGCCGAGACGTTCAGGCACAACACGCCCCACAGCAACCAGAACTGGGGGATGCCCCAGACCTTTTTCACGTGCACGTGGTTGGCGGTGATCATGGCATTGCTGCTGGTCACCGGTGCGGTCCAGCCGGCCGGGGTCCAGCCGCTCGGCGGCACGCGATAACCGAACGCGCCCGCCATCATGAAGACGAAGTACAGCGCCGCCATTACCAGGAAGGTTTCCATCACGCCCACCGAGGTGGGGGTCGCGAAATGGCGCATCAGCGCATCGGCCAACGGGCTGCCGATCATCGCGCCGCCGCCAAAGCCCATGATCGCCATGCCCGTCGCCATGCCGCGACGGTCCGGGAACCACTTGATCAAGGTCGACACCGGCGAGATGTAGCCCAGGCCCAGACCGATACCGCCGATCACGCCCGAACCCAGCCACAGCATCCAGATCTGATGGAAGTGGATGCCGGCTGCCGAGATCACCAGGCCGCCGCACCAGCACAGCGCCGAGACCACGCCGGCCTTGCGCGGGCCGGCCCGTTCCAGCCAGCCGCCCCAGATCGCTGCCGAGCCGCCCAGCAACACGAAGAACAGCGTGTACATCCACTGCAATTCGCTGATCTTCCAGTCGCAGGTGGTGGCCACCATGCGCGCGAACAGGCCCATCTCGGCCGGGCACGCGATCGACTCGGTGATGCCCAGCGCCTTGGACAACGGCAGCCAGAACACGCTGAAGCCGTAGGCCATGCCGATGCACAGGTGGATCGCCAATGCTGCCGGCGGTACCAACCAACGATTGAACCCCGGCCGCGCAATGATGCGCTCCTTGGACAGTAAACCGGCGTCTGCGCCGCTGGCTGTCGCCACGGTGGACCCTTGCGTCATTCTCATTTCCCCCAAAAAACCAACGATGAACTGCGAAAGCACAGCTGACAGGACTACCACCAACGCCTCGCGGGCGATGGCGACGTCCTGTCGGCCGTTCCGAATACGATTGATAGCTGCAATCAAATAACGCGTTGCGATACGGGCAGCGACACCGACCAGGCCCAACTCGCGGTCGTCTGGCGCATCATCGGCGATCCGTGCCTGTTTGCAATGCTCGCCAGCGCCCTGCTGTGTTGCAAAGCGCCGCTACCACCCATGCCGCGTAAGCGTGCCTTGGTGCTAGCGGCCGCAGCTGCGACTAATTGACTAGTCTGTCTGCACTTCGCCAACCGCGTCGCGAAACCGTTCCCGCCGCACCGGCTGCACGCGCAGCGCTGTGGTGGGTGCTGGCGTCGTCCGCTCCCTGCCCCGTCTACCGGAGTACGCACGACGCGCCGGCCGTTCCCATGCGCGTGCCGGCATCTCAGGTGACGGACGAGGTGCCGGCTGCGTACAGTCGAGCGATCCTGCACGATGGAGCCTGCCATGCCCCACCACCTTCCCAGCGATACCGCCGATGCGCTGCAGGCACCGACGCAGCTGGATGCTTTCTGGATGCCGTTCACCGCCAATCGCCAGTTCAAGGCACGGCCGCGCCTGCTGGCCTCGGCGCAGGACATGTATTACCGCGATGTGCACGGCCGCCAGATCCTGGACGGCACGGCAGGCCTGTGGTGCTGCAATGCCGGACATAGCCGGGCGCGCATCGTGGCAGCCATCCGCGAACAGGCCGGCACGCTGGATTTCGCGCCGACCTTCCAGATGGGCTCGCCGCTGCCCTTCGTGCTGGCGCAGCGGCTGGCCGCGATCGCCCCACCGGGCTTGGGCCATGTGTTCTTCACCAACTCCGGCTCGGAAGCGGTGGATAGCGCGATGAAGATCGCGCTGGCCTATCACCGGCTGCGCGGCGAAGGCCAGCGCACCCGTTTCATCGGCCGCGAGAAGGCCTACCACGGTGTCGGGTTCGGCGGCATGTCGATCGGCGGGCTGCCCAACAACCGCAAATGGTTCGGCCCGCTGCTGGCCGGCACAGATCATCTGCGGCACACGCTGGATCTGCAGCGCAACGCCTATGCGCGTGGTTTGCCCGCACACGGCGCGGAGCTGGCCGACGATCTGGAGCGGCTGATCGCCTTGCACGATGCGTCCACCATCGCCGCGGTGTTCGTCGAACCGGTGTCCGGTTCGGCCGGCGTGATCCTGCCGCCGGAGGGCTACCTGCAGCGCTTGCGCGCCATCTGCGACCGCCACGGCATCGTGCTGGTGTTCGATGAGGTGATCACCGGTTTCGGCCGCGTGGGCAATGCATTCGCTGCGCAGCGCTTCGGCGTCACCCCGGACATCATCACCGCCGCCAAGGGCCTGACCAGCGGCACCGTGCCGATGGGCGCGGTGCTGGTGGCCGATGCGATCTTTGATGCCTTCATGCACGGGCCGCAAAACGCGATCGAGCTCTTTCACGGCTATACCTATTCCGGCCACCCGCTGGCCTGTGCAGCGGCGATTGCCACGCTGGACACCTATGCCGAGGAAGAGCTGTTCACGCGCGCGATCACGCTTGGCCCGCAGTGGGAAGACGCACTGCACAGCCTGCGCGGCTCGCCGCATGTGATCGACATCCGCAACATCGGCCTGATCGGCGCGATCGAGCTGGCACCACGCGACGGCGCCCCAGGCGCGCGCGGTTACGACGTCTTCGAGCGCTGTTTCCACGAGGGCGGCCTGCTGGTGCGCGTCACCGGCGATGTCATCGCACTGTCACCGCCGCTGATCGTCACCCCAGCGCAGATCGTGCAGATGGTGGAGACACTGGGCAAGATTCTTCGCCAGGTGGACTAGGCGCGGCTGGCCATCGGCGACGACCGCAACCTGCGCTGGCAACGGGCTCCCGCGTGTCACGCATGCAGGCACCCGTCAAGCGCGCAAAGCCGGGGCAGGCTCACTACAATGCCCGCCCCGCATCCCAGCAGTTGCCGTATGAACATCGTTGTCAAAGAAGAACTCAAGGCCTATATCGACCCGCTGACGCCCGACGAGCACGAGGCCCTGGAACGCAGCCTGCTGGCCGAAGGCTGCCGCGATGCCTTGGTGTTGTGGGGCGATGTGCTGGTGGATGGCCACAACCGCTACGGTATCTGCCAGAAACACGGTCTGCCGTTCCAAACGGTACAGAACCCGCGCTTCCAGTCCATGCAGGATGTACACCTGTGGATGATCGAGCAGCACCTGGGCCGGCGCAGCGTGTCCGACTTCCAGCGTGGCGTACTGGCGTTGCGCAAGCGCGAGATCCTGGCCGCACGCCAACGCAGCCAGCGCGACGCCGACGCCGCTGCCGAAGCGCCGGCCGTGGCTGGCGACCAGCACGACACTGGCCTGGAGCAGAGCAGCGCGCACGCTGCTGACGACACCGACAGCCCACCGTGGGACGAGACCTCTACCCCGGTCAGCCGTGCCGAACTGGCCCGCGAAGCACGCCTGAGCAGCAACCAGGTGGTGATGATCGAACGCATCCACAAGCAGGCCGCGCCGGAAGTGGTGCAGGCGGTCAAGGCGGGCGAGATTTCGATCAGCGCCGCCGCTGCGGTGGCCACGCTGTCCGAAGACGAACAACGCGCCGCCGCGCAGGCCGGCAAGGCCGAGCTCAAACAGGCCGCCAAGCGCGTACGCGATGCCAAGCGCAAACCCAAGGCCGACGAGGCCGAAGGTGGCGAAGCCGAACGCCGCGACATCAAGGCCCTGCAGCGCCGCGTCACCGAACTGGAAAACGAAAACACCGCCCTGCAATCGAAGGTGACCGCACTGCAGGCGCAGCTCGAACGCCTGCGCGGCTGAGCGCGCACCCGACAGTCGACAGCAGCACGCAGGAGCGCACCCGGGCGCGACCGGCATTGCCGATAAAGCCCGTCGCGCCCGGGTGCGCTCCTATGACGGCAACAGCGCTGGGTCGCCCCAACCCAAGCGCAGCCGGAGCACAGGGCACGCAAGACGCGGCCACCAACCTGCGCGAGCGCTGGCGGCACCTGCCGTGGACATGCCCTGGTCAAACGACTGGGTACACTTCCCTGATGGAACCCAGTCTCAGCACTCCCCGTCCGATCGATCCTCGTCGTGCCCAGTTGCAGCGCATGAAGCTGTTGGCGGTGGCCCTGTTGCTGGCGATGTTCGCCGGCTTCGTCGTCAGCCACCTGATGGGCGAACACGGCATCTGGGCCTGGGTATCGGCCTTCTGCGAAGCGGCCACGGTGGGCGCATTGGCCGACTGGTTCGCAGTGGTGGCGCTATTCCGCCGCCCAATGGGCCTGCCGATTCCACACACGGCCATCCTGCCGCGCGGCAAGGAACGGCTGGCCGATGGGCTGGCAGTGTTCGTGCGCGACCAGTTCCTCGCCCCGGATGCGTTGATGGAAAAACTGCGGGTATTCGATCCCGCCAGCCGGCTGGGCGATTGGCTGGCCAAACCTGAGCAGGCGCGCATGCTGGCGCAGATGACGCGCGGCTGGATGTTGCAGGCGCTGGAACTGCTCGACGAGGCAGCCGTCCGCCGCGCGATTCAAGGTTTCGTGGTCGACCGCCTGCGCAAATGGAACGCCGCTGCCACCATCGGCGATGTCATGGCCCTGCTCACCACCGACGGCCGCCATCAAAAGCTGCTGGACGAAGTGTTGCTGCGGCTGGGCGAATGGCTGGACCAGGAGCAGGTCAAGACGCGCGCTTCTGCATTGATCGTGCGTTACGCGCGGCGCGAATGGCCCAAGCTGGTCGGCACGGTGAATTGGGTCAAGCCGATCGAAGAGATCGGCGACAGCCTGGCCGACCGCATGGCGCGTGCGGCGATCAAAGAACTGCAGGACATCCTCAAAACACCCGAGCACCCAATCAGGCTCGACTACGAAGCGTGGCTGCAGGGCTACATCACGCGCTTGCGCGACGAACCGGAAATGGCCGTGCGCGTGGAAGAACTGAAGCAACGCGCCATCGAACATCCGGCACTGCAGGACTATGTGCAAGGGTTATGGGGCGAAATTCGCGACGCACTGCGCAATGACCTGGCGCGCGAGCAATCGTCGATGGCCGCGCACGTGGAGCGTTCCATGCAATCGCTCGGCCGGGCCTTGTCGCAGGATCCCTCGCTGCGTGAGGCGCTCAATCAACATATGTTGCAAGCTGCCGACAAACTTACCGCGCGCTTGCGCACATCGGTCACCGACCATATTGCATCGACGATGAAAAGTTGGGACGAACGTCACCTCGTCGAACAATTGGAATTGGGGGTGGGACGCGATCTGCAATACATTCGGTTCAATGGAACCTTGGTCGGTGGACTGATCGGACTGATTCTTCACGCGTTGTCGATCTGGCTGTCGTTTTGATGCGGAAACGTCGATCGCCCATCCGAGCCGACGTGCAGGCTTAGGGGACTGCACACAGCCGTCGGATGTCGGGCGGTACCACGAGGTCGACGCAGGTCGGCCAGCACTCTGGGCACGTAACAGGCAAGGCGAAGGAACGAACATGCCGAAGGGCCGCTGGGATTTGCGCAGGACATACGGGCGTCGCGCATTCTTCGGTGCACTGCTGATCCTGAGCGCCGGCCTGGTTGCCGCGATCGTCACCGGCGTGTGGCTGCAACGGCAGAACGAGCTCGAGCGCCAGCAACGGTTCGACTACGTCGTGCGTACGCTGGCGCGCAACATCAGCGAGCGCATGCCCACCTTCGAGCATGGCTTGCGCGGCGCGCGCGGTGCGGTAATCGGCGCAGGCAGCGGCATCATCAGTCGAGAACGCTTCACCTTGTACAGCCGCTCGCGGGATTATCCACGCGAGTTTCCCGGGGTGCTGGGGTACGGCTATATCCATCGGGTCGCCCCGGCCGACGAGGCCGCATTTCTGCAGGCCGCGCGTGCCGATGGTGCGCCGGACATCCATCGCCGGCCGTTGGCGCCGTGGGATGGCGAGCGTTACATGGTGCTGTATTTCGAGCCGGAATCCTCCGGCAACCGCCCACTCGGCATCGATATCGCCTCCGAGCCGCGCCGGCGCGCCGCCGCCCTGCAGGCCGCACGCAGCGGCGCGCCGGTCATGACCTCGCCGATCTCGCTGTCCGGTTACCGCGTTCCCAACGAAAGCGGCTTTCTGGTGCTGTTGGCGGTCTATCGGGAAGGCATGCCATTGCAGACCCCGCAGCAGCGCATGCTCGCCACCAGCGGCTGGGTGTATGCGCCTTTCAGCGTCGAACAGATGGTGCGAAGCGCATTGGGTGAGCGCGACGACGTGGCGCTGGACCTGTCCGACCGCAATGAGCCGACCCACAATTTCTATCGCAGCGGCACGCCAGCCAGCGACAGCGCGCTGCGGCCGCCGGTGGTGCGGCTGTTGCCGATCTACGGCCGCACCTGGGTCATTACCGCCCACCCCACCGCCGGCTTCGTCGCCTCGCTCAACCAGAGTTCGCCCTGGTTGATCGGCGGGCTGGTGATGGCCGCCTCGGTCCTGTTTGCCGCCCTGCTGGTGCTGTATTTCAGCAACGGGCTGCGCCACGAGGAAGTGCTGCGCAAGCAGATGGAGCTGGCCGCGCTGGTCAGCCATTCCAGCGAAGCCATCGTCGCCGAAACCCCGGATGGACGTATCACGCACTGGAACCCGGCCGCCGAGGCGATGTTCGGTTACACGGCCGAGGAGGCGATCGATCAGGACCTGACCATGCTGCTGTCGCCGCAGCCGTATGCGATGCCGGAGGTCGACCATGCCGATGCGGCACTGGCGGGCAACGCATCGGCGGCGCAGACCATGCGCCATCGCGACGGGCATCAGGTGCATGTGCTGGCCAGCAAGGCGCCGATCATCGAAAGCGAAGGCACGCTCAGCGGCCATTCGCATTTCTTCCGCGACATGTCCGACCGTGTGCGCTCGCATCAACGCATCATCGACCTCAACGCCTCGCTCGAACACCAGGTCGCCGAACGCACCAGCGAGCTGGTGAAGTTCTCGGTGCTGCAACGCGCGATCCTGGCGCACGCCGGCTACGCCATCATCGCCACCGATTCCGGCGGCTTCGTCACGCTGTTCAATCCGGCCGCCGAAAAACTGTTGGGCTACAGCGCGGCAGAAGTGATCGGGCGGCGCAAGGCCAGCCAGTTCGTCGAGCCCGAGGAACTGCAGGAGCGTGCGCACATGCTGGCCGAGCAGACCGGTACGCCGGTGGCTCACACGCTGGAGGCGATCGCCGCGCTCACCAGCCTGGGTCGCAGCGACACCAGCGAGTGGACCTATGTGAGCCATGACGGGCGTCGCCTGCCGGTGCTGCTGACCTTGAGCACCCTGCGCGACGACCACGACCAGGTGATCGGCTATCTCGGCGTGGCGGTGGATCTCACCGAGCAGAAACTGCACGAAAAACAGCTGCGCCTGGCGATGGATGCGGCCAAGAGCGCCAACCAGTCCAAGTCCGATTTCCTGGCCAACATGAGCCACGAAATCCGCACGCCGATGAACGCCATCCTGGGCATGCTGTACCTGCTTCAGCGCAGCGAACTGCCCGGCGCAGCGCAGGACATGGTCGCCAAGATCGATCGCTCCGCGCGCACGTTGCTGGAAATCATCAACGATATCCTGGATTTTTCCAAGATCGAGGCCGGGCGTATCGACCTGGAATGCGCACCGTTCGATCTGAACCAGCTGTTCGACAACATCGCCGACCTGATGCGCTCCTCGCTCAGCGCCAAGCCGGTGGAAATGATCGTCGAACCCCTGCCGCGCGACAGCCGTTGGCTGCTGGGCGATGCGCTGCGCATCAACCAGGTGTTGGTCAACCTGGTCGGCAATGCGATCAAGTTCACCGAACAGGGCGAAGTGGTGCTGTCGGTACGCCGTTTCCCCAGCGGCGACCCCAACAAGTTCAAGCTGCTGTTTTCGGTCCGCGACACGGGCATCGGTATTTCCAAGGAAAAGCAGAGCGTGATCTTCTCGCCGTTCCTGCAGGCCGACACGTCCACCAGCCGGCGTTACGGCGGCAGCGGCCTGGGCCTGACCATTAGCCGGCGCCTGGTCGAATTGATGGGCGGCGAACTGGAAGTGGAAAGCGTGCCCGGCCGCGGCAGCGAATTCTATTTCGTGGTGACGCTGGAAAAATCCTCGCCACCGCAGGCACAGCGCGAATTGCCGGCCTTGCCGCCGGAAGCGATGCCGCGCGTACTGATCGCCGACGACCACGATGCAGCGCTCAACAACCTGGTGCGCATCGCCACCGAACTTGGCTGGCGCGTGGATGCCGTCGCCAGCGGACAGGCCGCGCTGCAGGCCATCGAACACGCTGCAGAGCCCTACGATATTTTCCTGCTCGACTGGCGCATGCCCGATATCGACGGGGTGGCCATTGCGCGCGAGATTCGCGCACGCGCCACGCCCGGCCCGCATCCGGTCATCGTGATGGTCACCGCCTACGAACGCCGCCTGCTGGAGCAACATCCCGAACAGCAGGATCTGGATGCGGTGATGACCAAGCCGGTGACCGGCGCGGCCCTGCACCGGCTGGTCGAGCAACTGCTCGAGGAACGCCCGGGTGCCCGCCCTGCCACGCCGACGTTTGTTGCGCGACGTCTGGAAGGCGCACACCTGTTGCTGGTCGACGACAGCGACATCAATTGCGAAGTCGCCCAGCGCATTCTGGAGGGCGAAGGCGCCATGGTCACCGTCGCCCACGATGGCGAACAGGCGGTGAGCACGCTCAAACGCGCGCCCAACCTGTTCCACCTGGTGCTGATGGATGTGCAGATGCCGGTGGTGGACGGTTACGAGGCCACGCGCCGGTTGCGCCAGATCCCGGCTCTGGCCAGCCTGCCGGTGATCGCGCTGACCGCCGGCGCCTTCCGGCCGCAGCAGGAAAAAGCGCTGGAAGCGGGCATGAACGGCTTTATCGCCAAACCATTTAACGTCGAAGAACTGGTCACTGCCATTCGTCATTTCTTGCAGCCGGGCACTCGGCGCATTCCCTCGCTTCCGCATGAGGCGCAGGCGCACGCCGGTCCCGAATGGAAATACAGCGACCCGGAATTGCTGGACGCCGCCCGCGCGCGCAGCCTGTGGCGCGAGCGCGAACCCTATGCGCGCTATCTGATCAAGCTGCTACGCGACAACCCGGACCCGGCTGAGGTAGCCGCCGAGCATCTGCGACGCAACGAACTGCCGGCCATCGGCGCGATGGCCCACAAGCTGCGTGGCGCGGCCGGATCGCTCGCGCTGCCGGCCCTGGCAGGTGCAGCCGGCGATCTGGAGACGCGGATCGAGGAAGGACACGACATCACCGCATCGCTGATCGCGTTGAAGGAGGTCATGCAGCGCACCGCCGAAGCGATCCGGGCATTTTTGCAACATGGCGACAGCGACGTTGCCGCCGACGAGGATGGCGCTGCGTTTGATGCAGACAGCGCGCAGATCCTGACATCGGCCTTTGCCAGCGACGATGCCGACCGGATCGATCACGCGCTATTGATCTGCGCGCCACGCTTGCCGCGCGCACTGCAGGAAGCCTTACAACGCGCGGTCGAAGATTTCGACTTCCGCCGCGCCGAAACCACGTTGCGCGAGTGGCAAACCACCCACCCGCACTGATCGCGCTCCCCGAGCGTTTGGCAAGGATCGACCATGCCGTCCCGCCCCCTGCTGTGTGTCGACGACGAGTCCAGCAACCTGGCCACCTTGCGCCAGCTGCTACGCGACGACTTCGCACTGGTCTTCGCCAAGTCCGGTGGCGAAGCCCTGGATGCGGTCAGCCGCCATGCCCCAAAGCTGATCCTGCTGGATGTCGAATTGCCCGACATGGACGGCTACGCGGTGGCACGTGCGCTCAAGCAACAGCCGTCCAGCAACGCCATCCCCATCCTGTTCGTGACCTCGCGCAACAGCGAGCAGGACGAACGCCTCGGGCTGGAAGCGGGCGCGGCCGACTATGTCAGCAAGCCCTACTCGCCGGCGCTGCTCAAGGCACGCATCGGTACCCAGTTGAAGCTGGCCGAAAACGCACGTCTTGCCCAGCAATACCGCGACGCGATCCATCTGCTCGGTACCGCCGGCCAGGGCCAGGACGCCGACACCGGCGCGCACATCTGGCGCATGGCGGTGTATGCGCGGGTCCTGGCCGAAGCGGTGGGCTGGTCGCCGCAGCAGGCGCAGACCCTGCAGGACGCCGCCCCGCTGCACGACGCCGGCAAGATCGCGGTGCCCGGCAGCATCCTGCAAAAGCCCGATGCGCTGGACGAACACGAACGCTCGGTGGTGCGCCAGCACCCGCAAGCCGGCCATGATCTGTTGCGCCACGGCCGCGGCCCGGTGTTTCGGTTGGCAGCGGAAATCGCGCTGCATCATCACGAATGCTGGGACGGCAGCGGGTATCCCCAAGGCTTGTCAGGCGATGCGATTGCCGAATCGGCACGCATCGTGGCGGTGGCCGACGTGTTCGATGCGCTCTGCGGACGACGCGCCTACAAAGCGCCCTGGACGGTGGAAGACGCCATGCGCAAGCTCGACAGCATGGCAGGCAAACAACTGGAACCGCGCCTGGTGCAGCATTTCCACGAGGCATTGCCGCAGATTCTGCAGATCAAGGACGCTTGGGACAGCCCAGTGGCTTAGAGCAGCTGACAAAACTGCTGCGCGATCGTCAGGCGGGCGCGGCCGGTGCTCGGAATCCTCATGTACCACTCCTACACTGCGGTTCTGAGCGCGCCGTCCGCGCCCACCTGAGGGCTGCTCGCTACGTTTTGTTGGCTGCTCTTAGCGCTGATTCGGGCAGGTCCCCGTGCTGATGCAGGCAGGCGAACGATCGCGAAAAGCGATCTGATGTCGGCGGTCCTCGGCCGCATCCTCATCCCAACCCTTTTTCAACAGGAAAGGGCTTAGCAAGGCGCCCGCCTGATGCCCTTCTCTCATTGGAAGAAGCCTCGAAGGGACGGATAAGCGTGCGCGCAACGCGGCCGCGTTCCTCGGCATGTCCGTCTGCCTCATGGCCGCTTCCCTCGCAGCGCACAACACCTGGCCTGCCTCCAACAAACGTACGCAGCGTTGCTGCCATTGGCTTGAACGCAGCGCTGCAGAGGCAGACAATGGACATGTTGCGCCGTACAACACCGTGCGACGCGGGCCGACCCTGCAGTCGTCTGCGACGCAGGCCGTGCGGCCCCGCAACCGAGAGTCCGATGTCCTCCAGCGTGCCCGAGGCCGGCGCTACGCCGCCGCGTTATCTTGATTACCGCATCATCTCGCTGATCCTGGCTTGCGCCATTTTCATGGAGCAGATGGATGCCACCGTGCTGGCCACCGCGCTGCCGACCCTGGCGCGCGATTTCGGCGTGGCGGCGCCAGCCATGAGCATCGCCATGATCAGCTACCTGCTGGCCCTGGCGGTGCTGATCCCGGCCAGCGGCGCCATCGCCGACCGCTTCGGCCTGCGCCGCGTGTTCGGCGCCTCCATCTGGGTGTTCGTCGGTGGCTCGATCCTATGTTCGCTGGCCGACAGCCTGCCCACCATGGTGGCCGCGCGCGTGCTGCAGGGCGCCGGCGGCGCCATGATGGCACCGCTCGGCCGGCTGATCCTGCTGCGCACGGTGGAGCGCCGCCATCTGGTGTCGGCCATGGCCTGGACGCTGGTGCCGGCCTTCATCGGCCCGATGCTGGGCCCGCCGCTGGGCGGTTTCTTCGTCTCGTACCTGGATTGGCGCTGGATCTTCTATATCAACGTGCCGATCGGTATCGCCGGCTTCCTGCTGGTGCGGCGTTTCATTCCCGAGATTCCCACCGAATCGGGGCCAGCGCGCTTCGACCTGCGCGGCTTCGTGCTGTGCGGCACTGCGCTCGGTTGCCTGCTGTTCGGCCTGGAAATGGTCAGCCAGGAAAACGGCATCGGCACGGCCAGCTGGTTGCTGGCGATCGGCGGCAGCGCTGCGCTGGGCTATCTCTGGCACGCGCGTCACCACCCTGCTCCGCTGCTGGATCTGAGCTTGCTGCGGATCGACTCGTTCCGGCTGTCGGTGATCGGCGGCGCATTGATGCGCATCACCCAGGGCGCGCATCCGTTTCTGCTGCCGCTGCTGTTTCAGATCGGCTTCGGCATGAGCGCTGCGCACAGCGGCCGCCTGATCCTGGCCACCGCGCTCGGCGCGCTGCTGATGCGCAGCATCACCCCGCAATTGCTGCGCCGCTTCGGCTATCGCAACAGCCTGATCGGCAACGGTGTGCTCGCCAGCCTGGGCTACATGGTGTGCGCGTTGTTCCGCCCCGATTGGCCGCCGGCGCTGATGTTCGGCCTGCTGCTGTGCTGCGGCGCCTTCATGTCGTTCCAGTTCGCCGCCTACAACACCATTGCCTACGAAACGTGCCCGCCGCGCGCATGAGCCGCGCCAGCAGCCTGTATACGACCTTGCAGCAACTGATGCTCTCGGTTGGCGTGTGTGCCGGCGCGATGATTCTCAACCTGGCGATGCTGGCCGGCGGCCACGCAACCCCGCACCAGGGCGATTTTTCGCTGGCATTTTGCATCGTCAGCCTGATCTCGCTCAGCGCCACCTGCTGGCATGTGCGCTTCGACAAGCACGCCGGGCAGGAAATGAGCGGGCATCGGGCGTAAGCCGGGCCCGGTCGCATTGCGGCGTGTGCTGGCCATGTTCTTGAGCCGCAAAACACAGCGCCTGGATATCCACCAGGCGCCGCGCTCAGAGCACGTCGGCGTACGCCATGCACCACGCCCTGCACGCCATGATGGCGCACCTGCCCAAGGAAATCAGCTAGTTGCCGGTGCTACGGTGGGGTCATGGAAACCAGAACCCCATCGTCACTGAAATGGCTTGTCGACAAGCGCGCCCGCCTCGCTGGCCACATTGCCCAGATCCAGAGAAGGGCCGACGCTGCTCGTCAGCGTGCGGCCGATCTAGACAGCAGCGTCGAGGCGACGCGCAGGGATCTTGAAGCCCTGGACCGCATTCTTGGCCTTCACGACATCTGCGTGCCGCCGGAGGTTATCCGACCGGTACGAATGTCGAGTGAGGGTCCGCTGCTACAGCGCGGCCATATCAGCCGAAACGTCCTGGCCTGCCTGAGAGAGGCGGCGGGTGAATGGCGGTCTACGACTGAGGTCCTGCTGTTCGTCGGCTCGCAGGGCAAGGCGGTGGACGGAAATGTGCAGTATGCGGAACTCAGGCTGCGGGTACGCAAATGCCTGCAGGCTCACTGTTCCGCCGGAAGGATCATCCGGCGGAACAGCCCGAGCACTAACGTAGAGGGTTACTGGGCACTCGCGCCCGACGCCGATGACGGCGGGATGCCCTGATTCATTAGGATCTCAGTCCCGCGCCGTTTCCCCTGGTAGTAGCCGCGCCACCACCGCGAATGCCCCACGGTGAGGGCCTTTACCAGAAGCATTTCGACCTGTGTTCTGATTGAGAACCTACGGACGTCCTCGCGCCACGCCATTTCGTTCGCATAGTCAGCCAGGTAAGCCGGCCGCACACCGTGCGAAACCCCATACTCCCAGCGTCTGAGCCGGCTGAAGAACGACTCGGCCTGGTTCTCGTTGACACCCTCGACCGAAACGTACTCTTGGCTATGCCTGACGGCGTAGTGGGTGTGTGTCGCTGAAACGGTCGCGTAGGCGGGACTTTCGTCGGTCATGATGATTGCTTCGGGGCTGACGTAACGCGCGATCAGCTTCGCGGCATCCTCGTCGTTCTCCGATCTGGCAACGGCGGCAATGCTGCGCACAGCCCCTTCTCCCAGTCGCCCTTGCTGGCGGAAGATCATCACAACACGCTTGTTCTTCCGCTTCTCCCAGTTCGTCCGTGTCATGCCGCTGGCATGCCATGGGCGTTTGGTCGGGCGTCCGGCGATCCGATCAACAATAGCCTGATCGTTTCGGCGTCCACGACGATTTGGCTTTCGAGGCTTTCCACCGAAGTAGCCGCCATCGATTTCAACGACGCCGGTGAGCGGTGTGAAGTCCTGGGTCCGGAAGATCGCCTCTCGCAGTTTTCCGAGGGTGACGTGCGCGGCCTTGTTTGAGTAGTCGCCCATCCGGCTCAATCCAAGGCCTGCCAACCCCTTCACCCCTGTGGCGTAATAGAAGGTCGCCAGGAGAATGCTGCGCAGGGACTTCTTCCTGCTGGAAAAGGCGGTGGCCGACGTTACCGAGAAATCCCGGCCGCACTCCTTGCATCGCCATTGCTGGCGCGCGGGCCGCCGGTAGTGCTGGGCCCACGCACCGCAGGCTGGGCATGCCTGGTGGGAGTCACTGCCCCAGCGCAGGCGGGCGAACATGGCATGGATCTCATCGTCCGACATGCCGTAGATCGAGTGGATGGAGAAATCGCGGTAGGCCGCGCTCCGAAGGTAGTGCTGAGTCATAGAATTGGTCCGGAAGTGCCGGGCCGGGGGCGAGCAGCGCCCCCCGCGGCTGCGGCATTGCTAAGGTCCGGGCAAGCCCCTCCCGTTAACGCCCTGCGGGCATGTTGACAATGGGTTTGGGAGGGGGGCACTATGGCTTCGTCGACGTCCCCCCGATTTTGAGT
>NZ_JAGHWU010000059.1:0-423 GCF_017746145.1 Xanthomonas sp. D-99
GCCACCGTTATTGCTGGCGATGGCCACCACCTGGTCCGGGGTCAGGTTCAGGGGAGCGCCCGTCAGTGCATTGCGCCATGCATGCACTGCCTCCACCGCGGTCACGCCGCCACGTTTTGCAATCTTGAGAAGTTGACCTGTGTCCAACTGTAACGGTGGACCTCTCAACTCTCCCGACACCGTGAGCAATGCTTCCAGGGCGCGTGCGCCGGACCACTGTTTGCCGACGCCAACGATGTCTTCGTGTGTCGCCTCCGGCAACGCCGCGATCATGGCCTGGTACTTGACAGCGACGGTCCCCAAGGCTGCCGGGTGTTGGCTGAGCGCAACGATGTGCGCACGTGTAAACCCATGGCCGATCAGTGCCTCGTGGTGCTGTGCTACCGTCGAACGAGCCTTCAGTTTGATCTTCTCTTGCTGCTG
>NZ_JAGHWU010000059.1:603-742 GCF_017746145.1 Xanthomonas sp. D-99
ATCAAAAAGCGATGTATCAAGAAGCGACGGATCGAACTGACGGAGCAGATCGCTGAAACTGCCCGCTGAGAACGCAGGCAAGGGTGCAGGGGGAGACGGGAGACGGGTTCGGGACATCGTCCGTCGAGCGGGCAAGCCA
>NZ_JAGHWU010000059.1:888-1258 GCF_017746145.1 Xanthomonas sp. D-99
AAGTGGGGGGATTACCCCTCCACTCCTTGCCGAATCCGCACGGCAGCACACAACTTCGGGGGATCCTGGCAACCCTCGACGACCGGGGGCGAGGCGCAGACGTGGAGGCAATCCAGGACCCGTATGAAGGCCGGCAGGGATTTGTGAAAATTTCTTTTCTGACAGCAAGTTAGCTCACTTTTGGCTGTTTTTTTTTACACGAATCCCTGCCGACCCTCAACAAGGTGGAGGCCTACAACGGCTTCGCGAAGTACTTCTTCTTCGGCGGGGAAGGGGTAATCCCCCCGCCCATTAGCAGACGCCAGAAGTGGAATTTTCTCGTCCCCTTTCTCGAGGAGGTTCCATGAAGAAGTCCCGCTTTACCGACAGC
>NZ_JAGHWU010000060.1:0-10265 GCF_017746145.1 Xanthomonas sp. D-99
GCTTACGCTTGCCCAAGCCCTCAGCGTCACCGAACGTCAGCTGCATGGATGAATCCTCTACATAAGGCGATAGTGTCGCGCATCTGCGGTGAGTTGATCAGACCTTCCCTAGGCCCAGAACATCTCGCAATACCTCATTAGCAGAACCAGCCTTGTTTACGTGATCTAAGACTCGTGAATAAACACTAAGTTCGGGCGCAAGACCTGCAAGCGATGCTTCCAGTTTATTACTACGATAAGCCAGAACATTAACCACTGAGTCCCTAACCGCGGTAACAATAAATGGACTATGAGTAGCCACTACAAACTGCACATTGGGAAACGCTTTCAGCAGATTGGGAAGTAACTCTCGCTGCATTGAAGGGTGCAGGTGATTCTCGGGCTCATCGATAACAACAACAAATTCACTAGCCTGATCGGAGTATGTAAATATTTGCCAAGCCAGATCTACTACTGCCCCAACCCCGCCAGAAACAGAATCAAGAAGAAACTCACCGCTCCTAGTAATTAATACAACGTCAGGGGTTCTGATCTCCAGGGAAATAAACCCAAGTGTACTGGGAATTACAGCCCTGAGCACTTCTATAAATCCAAGGTAAGACTTAAGTAAGTCAGGCCTACCCTGCACATAACCATTCCCTGCGCCGAAGGTGGCCATAGATATCAAGGCTTCCTTCATACGAAACATAGGTGAAACGCCGGAGTGGGCATGCCCATGAACGTAGCGATTCATCTGCTCATTATAGTAATTATGAAATGCTTGAACGGCACCAATACCTGTCGTCGGAATTGAACCTATCTGCTGGTATCTAGAAGCTACACGGTGCGAAGGAATACTAATTCCTTGAATATGGGACTGCGGATTAATTGTTATCCCGTACTCCACCCCACCGGTTGGGCTGACTGAGAGAACAGCCTTTTGTCCGTTTGAATATGTGACGTACCCGAATTCAGAAGAAGCTTCGCTCTCCCCTCTTAGCCAACTAAACATTCCCCTGATAACACCCGAGAGATAGCTTATTGAGCCGTCCCTGCCTTGACGAGGACTGGCAAGGTATGGACGAGCCCACCCAAGATGCTGCGTTAGCAATGAGAGAAGAGTGGTTTTTCCGGCTCCATTGGCGCCGGTTATTACCGTCAAGCGAGGGTGAATCTCAATATCGACATCATCGAACTGTCTCCACCCTTTTACAGCAAGCCTAGTGAACTTCATAAAATTCCCCTTTTCTCGCTAGCCTGCTTTCGCTGCCTGTAAGAGTGACTACAAAGAAAAAGGGGAGCTATGCTCCCCTTTCTGGCTCAAACCCCAACCGGATTCGCCTTCTCAGGATCAATCTTGTACTGCTTAATCGCCCGAGCCACATCCTTACCCGTCATCTTCCCATCCTTCGCCAGCGCGGCAATCGCCGCATGCGCGATGTAGTAACGGTCCACTTCGAAGAACCGGCGCAGATTCGCACGCGTGTCCGAGCGGCCGAAGCCGTCGGTGCCGAGGACGGTGTAGGTCATCGGGACGAAGGCGCGGATCTGGTCGGCGAAGGCGCGCACGTAGTCGGTTGCGGCGATGGCCGGGCCCTGGCGGCCTTCCAGCAGCTGGGTGACGTAGGGCTTGCGCTGTTCGGCCTCCGGGTGCAGGCGGTTCCAGCGTTCCACGGCGTAACCGTCGCGGCGCACTTCGTTGAGGCTGGGGCAGGACCAGATGTCGGCGGTGACGCCGAAGTCCTTGTCCAGCAGCTCGGCCGCGGCGATGGCTTCGCGCAGGATGGTGCCGCTGCCCAGCAGCTGCACGCGCAGCTCGCCCTTCTTGGGCTTGCCGGCGTCCTTGAGCAGGTACATGCCCTTGATGATGCCCTCGGCTGCGCCGTCCGGCATGCCGGGGTGGGCGTAGTTCTCGTTCATCAGGGTGATGTAGTAGTACTCGTCGATCTGGTCTTCCATCATCGCCTTCATGCCGTGCTGCATGATGACGGTGACTTCGAAGCCGAAGGTGGGGTCGTAGCTACGCACGTTCGGAATCGAGCCGGCGATGACCTGGCTGAAGCCGTCTTCGTGCTGCAGGCCTTCGCCGTTGAGCGTGGTGCGGCCGGCGGTGCCGCCGAGTAGGAAGCCACGCGTGCGCATGTCCGCTGCCTGCCAGGCGATGTCGCCTACGCGCTGGAAGCCGAACATGGAGTAGTAGATGTAGAACGGCAGCATCGGCACGTCGGACACCGAGTAGCTGGTGCCTGCGGCCATCCACGAGGCGATGGCACCCGGCTCGCTGATGCCCTGCTGCAGCACCTGGCCGGTCTGGTCTTCGCGGTAGTACATCAGCTGGTCGGCATCGACCGGCTTGTACTTCTGGCCGAACGGCGCATAGATGCCGATCTGGCGGAACATGCCTTCCATGCCGAAGGTGCGCGCCTCATCGGCCACGATCGGCACGATGCGCGGGCCCAGTTCCTTGTCGCGCAGGGCGATGTTGAGGCTCTGCACGAAGGACATGGTGGTGGAATAGCTGCGCTCGCCGCTGTCCTTGAGCAGGCGCTCGAACTTGTCGAGCGTGGGCGCGACGAACGACTTGCTGGCCTTGGGGAGGCGCGAGGGCAGGAAGCCGCCGAGCACGCTGCGGCGTTCTTTCAGGTACTGCACTTCCGGGGAATCTTCGCCGGGGTGGTAGAACGGCACCTGGCCGTCTTCCAGCTGGGCGTCGGTGACCGGGATGTTGAAGCGGTCGCGGAAGTGCTTGACCGCCGCGTCGTCCAGCTTCTTGGTCTGGTGGGTGGGGTTGAGCGCCTCACCGGCCGAGCCCATGCCATAGCCCTTGACCGTCTTGGCCAGGATCACGGTGGGCATGCCGGTGGTGTTCACGGCCTGGTGGTAGGCGGCGTACACCTTGTGCGGGTCGTGGCCGCCACGGTTGAGGCGCCAGATGTCGTCGTCGGACAGGCCGGCGACCATGGCCGCGGTCTCCGGGTACTTGCCGAAGAAATTGGCGCGGGTGTAGGCGCCGCCGAAGGCCTTGCAGTTCTGGTATTCGCCGTCGACGGTTTCCATCATCAGCTTGCGCAGCACGCCGTCGGTGTCCTTGGCCAGCAGGGCATCCCAATAGCCGCCCCAGAGCAGCTTGATGACGTTCCAGCCGCCGCCACGGAACACGCCTTCCAGTTCCTGGATGATCTTGCCGTTGCCGCGCACCGGGCCGTCCAGGCGCTGCAGGTTGCAGTTGACGACGAAGATGAGGTTGTCCAGGCCTTCGCGGCCGGCCAGCGCGATGGCGCCCAGGGTTTCGGGTTCGTCGCTCTCGCCGTCGCCGATGAAGCACCACACCTTGCGGTCGGACTTCTCGATCAGGCCGCGGTTTTCCAGGTAGCGCATGAACTGCGCCTGGTAGATGGCCGCCAGCGGGCCCAGGCCCATCGACACGGTGGGGGTCTGCCAGAACTCGGGCATCAGCCACGGGTGCGGGTAGGACGAGATGCCCTGGCCGTCCACTTCCATGCGGAAGTTGTCCAGCTGGGACTGGCTGATGCGGCCTTCGAGGAAGGCGCGGGCGTAGATCCCCGGGGCGCTGTGGCCCTGGATGAACAGCAGATCGCCCGGATGGTTGTCCGAGGGCGCGCGCCAGAAGTGGTTGAAGCCCACGTCGTACAGCGTGGCGCTGGAGGCGAACGAGGCGATGTGGCCGCCCAGGTCGCCGGGCTTGCGGTTGGCGCGCACGACCGTGGCCATGGCGTTCCAGCGGATGATCGAGCGGATCTTCCACTCCAGCGCGGAGTCGCCGGGGTGCTTGGCCTCGTTAGCCGGGGAGATGGTGTTGACGTACTCGGTGGTGGGCGAGAACGGCAGGTAAGCGCCGGCGCGACGGGTCTGTTCGACCATGCCTTCCAGCAGCTGATGGGCGCGCTCCGGGCCTTCGACGTCGATGACGGCCTTGATCGATTCGAGCCACTCCTGGGTCTCGAGCGGGTTCGGATCGTTGTGCAGCACTTCGTTCAACCAGTTCATTAGCGCTCCCGGGGGGACACACCCCGCGGGTGTGTCGACATCGTGAATTCGTAAACCCCCAAGTGTACCGCACGCACCTGTTGCCATTCCTCGCTACGGGTGCGTATGGAATGGGACGCTGTCGTGCGCCGAGTGGGGCGTCGATGCCGGCTGGAACGACGGTACGGCGCAGCGGACGCTGCCGGTGTACGACCAAAGGATGAGGGCCAGCGGCGGGCGATGGACGGCCGCCGCCGTGGGGAATGGACCGATGTACATGCCCCCGTAGGAGCGCACCTGGGCGCGAGGAGCTTTCTCGGTAACGCCTGTCGCGCTCGGGTGCGCTCCTACGATGGCGGGATCTGTGGGTGCGGCTGGGTGCCTTCGCCAGGACATCCCCCGCGGCGGGCGCCGCCCCGTGGGGGCATGCTGGTCAGAACGCTTGCAGCGCTTCGGTCAGTTGGCCGTTATTGTTGACTGCGCCCATGGTGTAGCCCTGCCAGCCGGGGTAGGCGTTGGGTTCCCAATAGAACACGCCAAGCACGCGCGCGCCGATGCTGCTGCGGCTGAGCAGGTTGCTGAGCATGGCGCGGGTGGTGGCCGCTTGCTGCCAGTCCATGCCGACCTCGGAAATCACCACATCGCTGCCGTAGCGCGCAATCATGTCGCGCATGTTGGTGTCCAGGCGGCTGTTGTAGTCCTGCCAGCTGCCGACGGGGGGTAATGCGACATGCCGATGACATCCCACTTGCCGCCTGCCGAGCGCAGGTTGTCGAAGAACCAGCGGAAGTTGGCGTTGTCGTAGCCGTTGGCCAGATGCACGACGACCTTGGCATTGGGATACACCGCCTTGGTGGCGTTGTAGCCGCTGTTGATGAACTGGCCCAGGGTGGCGAAGTTGGGCGTCTTGCCTTCGTTCCACAGCATGCCGCTATTGATCTCGTTGCCGACCTGCACCCAGCTGACGGTGATGCCGTTGTCCTTGAGATATTTGAGGATGCCCTGGGTGTGGCTGTAGACATCGGTGTTGAGCTGGGCGACGGAGTGGCCGGCCCAGGCCGCAGGTTTGGTCTGTTTGCCCGGGTCGGCCCAGCTGTCGCTGTAGTGGAAGTCGATCATGATGCGCATGCCTTGCGCGGCGGCGCGCCTGGCCTTGTCCAGGGTGTCGCGGCCATCGTTCCAGCCGCCCGACGGGTTGACCCACACGCGCAGGCGAATGGCGTTGCCGCCGACATCCTTGAACAGCTTGATGAAGTCGGCGGTGTTGCCGGCTGCATCGCGAAACACCTGCGGCGGATTGTTGGCGGCCTGTTGATTGAGCCAGCTGACGTCCGCGCCTTTGGCGATGCCTTGCGCGCTGACGCCGGCGCTGCACAGACACAGCAGCAAGATGAGCCATACACGGTGGTAGTGCCTGCAAAAAATGGGCATGGAACGCTCCCTTGATCGATGAGTGTCGCGCCGGGTGGTGCCTTGCTTTGATCCCGCTGCCTTGCCTCGCGCGCGTGCGCGGCGTGGCAAGCGCCTGGCCGTGCATCGCTGCAAACCCGCAGCGATTCAAGCACGGCCGTACAGCCCGGTTGAGGCCGCTATAGGTACGGAGGAGTTGTGGCATATCTCGACGCAGGAAAACCTTGCGTTCGCACACCTGCTGCGGGCCGGTTGTTGTGCAGATGCAGCAGCAGCGGTGCGCGTTATTGCGCGAACGAACGCAAAAACGCCGGGCAGGCCCGGCGTCTTGATGCAGCGTTGGATGGTGGCGATGTGCAGTCCGGGCGGCGTGCGGCATGGGCGGCAGCGTGGTGTGGCACTGCACACAAACGCGGCGGCCCCATGCCCCGCTCCCCTTAGCCGATGGCGCGTGCGCCCTGCTGCTGTTGCTGGGTCTGCGATTGTTGCTGTTCCAATACCACCGACTGACGCGCCGCGTTTTCGGCAACGCGTTGGCTGCTCTGTTCCAGCGGAGTATTCATTGCCGTCATGGTGTCCACGCTCACGCGCAGCTGTGCCGGGTCGTCGACGCGGCCCTGCACGGCGAAGGTGCGTGCGGCATCCGGGCTCATCATCACCGCATCGATGCGCTGGCCACCGGCGGCGTGCATTTCCGATGCGAGCGAACCGGATAACTGCGCACTGTGCTGGTCGGGCGTGCGCCCGGCACGTGCGTCCTGCGCGTGCACGCCGCGCTGGGCATCCTGGAACAAGCCATTGCCCACGTGTCCGGGTTGATCGATCCGCAAGGAGGTGTGGCCGTTGCCATGCTCGCGTGCGTCGCGTTTGGCCGGCTCGCCCGGCGCGAGCGGGCCGCGGATGGCGTCCTGGCCGAGGCCGCGCGCGCTGCGCGTGAGGATGGTGGTACCGGTGCGCAGCCCGTCCACATCGCTGCGGTACTCGTCGATCATGCGCTTGTTCTGCTCGGCGAGCGGGCGCGCGTTGGGGTCCCTGAGCGCAGAATGTTCGCCCAGAAAGTTGCCCAGCTTGTGCGCACCGAGCGAACCGCCGGCCGCAACCAGCGGGTAATCGGGAATCAGGAAGTTGGCCTTGCTGTTGCTGTAGCCGGCACCGCTCAAGGTGGCGATCTCATCGGGCTTGGCATACATGCGCACCTGCCCGAAGTGCGGCGATGCCGCGCTGACCGGGTCCGATGCCATGACATGATTGATCACGCTATTGCCACCTTCCGGAATCCGGTAACTCAGGCTTGCCGCGCCATACGCGTTGAAGGTTTCGCCCTTGAGGCCGTAGTGGTGTGCGGACACCTGCGCAAGCGCGCCGCCGAGCGAATGGCCGGTGACGGTGACTTCCGGCGTACGTCCTTCTTCCTTACCGAATTCCTTCGCGTACCCCAGGGCATGCTTGGTCAATGCCAACGCATCGGCTGCCTGCGGATTAGTCCGCGAGGTGACCATGGTGGCGTCAGTGAGAATGTCGTTGGCCGCACCTTCGGTGCCCCGATGCGCAACAACGATTTCGCCACTCCCCTCACGTCGATAGATCGTGCCCTGGTAGCCGCTGGATTGATTGTTGACATGCTCGAGGACAGCGTAGCGCTGTCCTTCGATTGTCACGATCTCTTCTTGCCCCGGGGCGCGGCGGCCTACTGCACGATCCTTATAAACGTCATCGGAGAGACCGGCGTATTGCGTTGAAGGAATGCTCATGGCGCAACTTCCTTGGCAGCCAGCGTGATGGTGAACAGCTTGTCGCGAATCTCTGGCTTGAACTCTTCGATATTGCGCTTGCCCATATCGGGAAAATCGCTCATTTCCGATCGCGGGTAACGCTCGCTCCAGTAGTACTTGCTCGATGCAGTCTGTCCAGTCACGGTTGCGGCTTCGATAAACGACAAGAACCGCGTCTCATCTTCGGCGCCGGTGGCCTTGAGCAGCACGCTGGCGCCGCTGAATTCCCAATGGCACACGCCGCGACCGTAGTAGTCCTCGTCCTGCATCAGATCCAGATACACCGTGCCGCGGTATTCGGTCTCGGAAATCTTCTTGAGCGCCACATTTTCCTGACTGGTGATGCGGCCGGCGGTGCCGGTTTCCGGCTGGATCTTGCCGCATTCCTGCTCGTTGCTGACATCGTATTGCGCCGCAGCCTCCACCAGGCTAAAAGCGCCGGGCGCCTTGTCCAAGGTGAGCGTGACCTCGTAGGCCTTGCGCGGGCTCGGATTCAACCTGGCAAGACCGCGGCCGCCGGCCTGAACGTCGGCTGCTGCAGTGGCCTCGGTGGCGGAGGAATGGGTCTGGGTCATGCTGGTCTCCGGGGAGTGACAGGCCGTAAGCAAAAGGGCCAGCAGGCTTGGGGTCAACATCTGGCGCAAGGCCGGCCTCCGTGGCAGGTGGGCGGCCAATCTAGTCCGCTCGCGTTCGGCCGGTCAATCGCCACCACGTGAGGATGAGGCTGCCAGAGAGTTGTGCATGGCAGCAAAGCTGCCATGATCCAGCGCAGCTGCTGCCACGAAGAGTGCGCCATGCGCCACCGCCCGCGATCACTGCCCCACCAGACATCGATCGCCGCGCGCATGCCCTGGCGCCGCAGCTTGCGCATGCGTGTACTGCTGGCGGCCACCGCGGTGCTGGTGGCGTTGCTGACGGTGCTGGGCACGGTGTTCTACCTGGGCGCGCGCGCCGAGCTGGTGGAGGCGGCGCGCACCGAGGTGGATGGCCTGACCGAACAGACCGCGCGCAGCCTGGCGGCCTTGCTCGATTCGGTGCAGGTGAGCGGGCGCACGCTGGCCGCCAGCAGTAGCGGCGTGGGGCTGCAACCGTTCAATCTGCGTGCGTTGCTGCTGGCCACGCTCACCGGCGACCCGGATATCGGGGCGGCGCGACTGATCATTGCGCCGCGCACGCAGAAGGCCGGCGACAGCGGGTTTGTGTGGTACGTGCACCGCAGCGGCACGCGCATCGCGGAAAAATCCGCGCTGGAACTGGGTTACGACTATCGCGCGATGCCCTGGTATCTGCGCACCCAGCGCGAGGGCCGCGCATGGTGGTCCGAGCCCTACCTGGATGCCAACGGCGGCGGCCTGTACACCAGCTACAACCTGCCACTGCGCCGGCCTGGCGATGCACCGGACACGGCGCCGGTGGGCATGGTGAGCGTGGACCTGCCGTTGCAGCATCTGCGCGAGATCATCGATCAGCTGCCGCGCGATATCGGCATCCAGACGATGCTGCTGTCGCCGGAAGGCCTGCTGGTCTTCAGCCCCGACCCGGCACTCAATCTGCGCCACTCGCTCACCGCCTATGTGGCCCGTTCGCGCCCGGATCTGCGGCCATTGCAACGCGCGGTGGCGGCCGGCCAGCCGATTTCGTTTTCGCATACCGCGCCCGACGGCGAGCGCTTTCTGACCCATAGCGCAGCGGTGGGGCGCAGCGGCTGGACCTTCGTGTTGTCGGCTTCCGAAGGCTACGTGCTGGCCGACCTGAACTGGCTGGCGGCATGGGTGGCGCTGGCCGCGCTGCTGGGCGCCATGGTGTGGTGGTGGTTGATGCGGCGGATCACGCGCAAGTTGACGCGACCGATCGAAGAACTGACAGACACCGCCGAGCATTTTCGTCGTGGCGAATTCGAGTACCCGTTGCAGCACATCGAACGCGACGACGAGGTGGGCGTGATGGCACGCGCCTTCGACAGCGCACGCGATGCGATCCGCCACCACATCGCCGAGATCGGCGAGATGACCGCCGCGCGCGAACGCATGCACAGCGAGCTGCAGATCGCGCGCGAGATCCAGCAGGCGATGCTGCCTTCCGGGCGCACCTTCGACCGCGCCAGTTCGCATCTGGAAACCTGCGCCTGGCTGGAACCGGCCAAGGCGGTGGGCGGAGATTTCTACCACTTTGTGGAAACCGAACCGGGCCTGCTGTGGTTCGTGGTGGGCGATGTCTCCGACAAGGGCGTGCCGGCGGCCTTGTTCATGGCGCGCGCGGTGAGCGTGCTGGAGATTGCCGCGCGCCGGTACACGCGCCCGGACGCGATCTTGATTGCCGCGTCCACGCGGTTGGCCGAAAACAACGAGACCTGCATGTTCGCCACCGTGCTGTGCGGCCTGATCAACGTGGTGAGCGGCGACTACTGGCTGGCCAGCGCTGGGCACGAGCCGCCGCTGTTGATCGATATCGACGGCACGGCACGCCCGTTGCCACTGGAAACCGGTGCGCCGCTGGGGATCGAGCCGCAGGAGTCCTATCCGGTGCTGCAGGGCCGCATGAGCGCCGGGCAGACCTTGCTGGGCTACACAGATGGCGTGACCGAGGCGATGGACGAGCGCGGCGCCAGCTACGGGTTGGAGCGGTTGCTGGCGGCGCTGCACCCGCGCCGCAGCGCGGCGGCGCAATGCAAGGCGGTGATCGCCAATATCGCCCGTTTCACCGGCACGGCCGATCCGTACGACGACATCACGCTGCTGGCGATCCGGCTGCGCCAGGAGCATGCTGGGCGGGTCGCACACGCTGGCCGGGACGCGCCCGGAAAGGCAACGACTGCATGAAGCTCGATTTGGCCATCGCGCCATCGCTGGCCCAGCTGGCCGGCGCCAACGATGCGCTGGAACAGTCGCTCACGCTCGAGGGCCTGCACGCCGAGCGCATCGGCCAGGTGCGGTTGATCGTGGAAGAGCTCGGCTGCAACGCGCTGACCCACGGCCAGTGCGCCGCACAGCCGCTGCGCCTGCAGCTGCAGCTGGACGCCCAGGCGCTGGTATTGGAAATGCACGATGCAGGCAGCGCCTTCGACCCCTGCGCCGCGCCCATGCCCGAGGTGACCGACGGTAATCCCCCCACTTTTAG
>NZ_JAGHWU010000061.1:0-74874 GCF_017746145.1 Xanthomonas sp. D-99
CAATCAGTATCTGACGCGTTGAGCATTGCCACTGCACGCGCTTCGCCTCACCTGGCGCGTGCAAGCACTGCCTGCATCGCGACGGTGGGCCTGCGACCACACTGCGGCGGCCAGCACTGGCTGCCAATGTGATGCGCGGCCACAGCGACGTGAGCGCACACCGGCAACCCTGGCGTGTTGCATGCAGGCCTGCGAGACGATCACATCCGGCTTGCGGCATGCAGTGATCTGATCGCTACGTTTACTCGGCCGCATCGTCCGCTGTCGGTGCGGCTACCGAATCCCGCTTGACCAGCAGGTGCGCGACCACATGATCGACCATCCTTGCCGTACGCTCCTTGGCGCGAATCGTCTTCAGCAAGATGTCCAGCGCGGCATCGGCCATGGCGGCGATGGGCTGCTGCACGGTGGTGATTTCCGGCCACACCGCAGTGGCGGCAGAGGTGTCGTCGAACCCGACCACCGACAGATCGCGCGGCACATCCAGACCGCGCCGGTGCGCGACCGAGATTGCCGCGGCGGCCATGTCGTCGTTGCTTGCGAAGATGGCGCTGGGGCGACGTTTGCGCGCCAGCAACTTCTCCGCGGCGACCAGGCCGGATTTGTAGGTGTAATCGCCCGGCTGCACCAGGTGCCGATCCAGACGCAGCCCGGCGTCGGCCAACGCCGCCTGAAAGCCTTCGAAGCGCCGCGTGCTGGCCGACAGATTCGGATGCCCGGCGATGTAGCCGATGCGCGTATGCCCCTGTGCGATCAGGTGTTCGGTGATCTCTTTGGCTGCAGCGAATTCGTCGATGCGCACACATGCGACATCCGGGCTGAAATGGTTGGAGGCGATCGCCACCACCGGCACCTTGGCGCGCACCAACTCCAGCACTGCGGCCCTGGATTCGCACAACGGCGGCGGCAGGATCACACCGGCAACGCCCTTGGCGAGCTTGCGCGCCGCCTTGCGTTCGGCATCGGCGTCCAGATCGTCCCAGCAGTCGATCACCAGCTGGATCGACGTACGCGATGCCACCCGCAACACGCCCAGCAGCAACTCGCGCAAGTAGGCGCCGCTGGGATCGCTGTAGATCAACGCAATCCGCGTGCTCTGCGCGGCCGCCAATGCGCTGGCGGCAAGATTGGGCGTATAGCCGAGCTTGTCGACCGCGCGCATGACCCGTTCGCGGGTGGCATCGCGCACGCTTCCGGTGTTGTTGACCACGCGCGAGACCGTCATCGGCGAGACCTTTGCCAGCGCTGCCACCTCGTCGATGGTGGTCGCGCGGCTGGTGCGGCGGACCGATTTCCTGACCTTCTCCAAGCGTGGCCTCTTCAAATGCGTGCGAAAGCTGCGGGATGCACGGGCGCTGCTGCGGTAACACGGACGCCGAGTGCAGGTATGACGGTGCGAGCCATGGTACCGGGAAGCAGGCAGAGCGGCGATATGCGCCTGCATGCGCCCGTGACGCTCGAGCATGCCGCATGAGCGGGTCTGCAATGAAGCGACATGGCATCGGTGTCGGCGCATTTACGCTGCCGGCATCGATGTGGCTGGCGCTGTTATGCAGTGGCCTGCTGGTCACCGCAAGCGCGCATGCCGAAGATGGCTACGATCTATGGTTGCGCTACCAACCGCTCGCCAATGCCACGCAATTGCGCGGCAGTGCCAGCCAATTGGTCGTCGTTGGCGACTCGCCCACCCTGCACGCAGCACGCGATGAACTGGCGCGCGGCCTGCAGGGATTATTGGGAACCACACCGCCGCGCGTGGACGCAGTGACGCAGGATGGCGCACTCGTGTTGGGCGCAGCCAGCGCGCCACAGATTGCGGCCCTGAAGCTCAATGCCGGCCAGTTGCGCCGCGACGGCTATCTCATTCGTAGCGTCGAAATTGACGGGCATCGCGTCACCGCCATTGTCGGGGGCAGCGATATCGGGGTGTTATACGGCACATTCCACCTGTTGCGTCTGCTGCAGACCGGGCAGTCGCTTGCGGCGGTGGATGTGCGCACATCGCCACGCCTGCAGCTACGCATGCTCAATCATTGGGACAATCTCGATGGTCTGGTGGAACGTGGCTATGCGGGCGCGTCGCTGTGGAACTGGCAGACCCTGCCCGGCTACCTGGATCCGCGTTACACCGACTATGCGCGTGCCAATGCATCGCTGGGCATCAATGGAACCGTGCTCAACAACGTCAATGCCAAGGCCTGGAGTCTGACGCCGCAGTACCTCGACAAGGCGGCAGCCCTGGCAAACGTGTTTCGTCCGTACGGGATTACCGTATTCCTCAGCGCGCGCTTCAGTGCACCGATCGAAATCGGTGGCCTGAAAACCGCCGACCCGCTGGACCCGCAGGTACGGCGCTGGTGGCGCGATACCGCCGACGCCATCTATGCGCGCATTCCGGATTTCGGCGGGTTTCTGGTCAAGGCCAACTCCGAAGGCCAGCCCGGCCCGCAAGACTATGGACGCAGCCACGCCGACGGCGCGAACCTGCTGGCCGATGCACTGGCGCCACATGGCGGGGTGGTGATGTGGCGCGCCTTTGTCCACTCGCATGAGCAGCCGGACGATCGCGCCAAGCAGGCTTACAGCGAGTTCGTGCCGCTGGATGGTGCATTTCGCGACAACGTGATCGTGCAGGTGAAAAACGGGGCCATCGACTTCCAGCCGCGCGAACCATTTCACCCGTTGTTCGGTGCGATGCGCAAGACGCCATTGATGCCGGAGTTTCAGATCACCAAGGAATATCTCGGCTTTTCCACTCACCTTGCGTATCTGGGCCCGCTATTTTCCGAGACCTTGCAAGCCGACACCTATGCGCGCGGCAAGGGCTCGACCGTTGCAAAGACGGTGGATGGCCGCCTGTTCACCGAGAGCAAACGCACACGGCTGACCGGTATTGCCGGCGTGGCCAATATTGGCGCCGATCGCAACTGGAGCGGCTCGATCTTCGATCAGGCCAACTGGTACGCGTACGGGCGGCTGGCGTGGGACCCGCAGCTGTCGCCGCAGGCCATTGCGCAGGAATGGACGCGCATGACCTTTTCCAACGATCCGGCGGTGGTCGAGCCAGTGGTGGGCATGATGCTGCGTTCGCGCGAGGCGGTGGTGGACTACATGACTCCGCTCGGTCTGCATCACCTGATGGGGCGCGGCCACCATTACGGCCCGGCACCGTGGGATGCCGGCAGCGAACGTCCGGACTGGGATCCGGTGTATTACCACCGCGCCGACCGCAACGGGATTGGCTTCGACCGCAGCGCCAGCGGCAGCAATGCCGTTGCGCAATATGCGCCGCCCGTGGCGCGTGTATTCGGCGATGTGCAGCGCGCGCCCGAGCCGTTGCTGCTGTGGTTCCATCATGTGCGGTGGGATCACCGCATGGCCTCCGGCAGGCCGCTGTGGGACGAGCTGGTGTGGCATTACGACCATGGTGTGGCCGAGGTCACTGCGATGCGCACGACCTGGCAAGGCCTGGCCGGCAAGATCGATGCACAGCGCTACCAGCAGGTCGCCGATTTCCTGGCGATCCAGCAGCGTGAAGCGCAGTGGTGGCGCGATGCCAGCATCGCCTATTTCCAGAACGTGTCCGGGCGCCCGCTGCCTGCAGGCGTCAGCCCGCCGGCGCACCCGCTGGCGTATTACCAGGCACTGACATTTCCGTATGCACCGGGGAATCCGAAGTGAGCGCATGTCGCGTCAAGATACTGATCGGCACGTTGTCGGCGTTACTGCTGCCGCAACTTGCGCGCGCAGCGGATGCGCCGCTGCTGCATCCCATTTTTCAAGACCACGCGGTGCTGCAACGCGATGCGCCGATCCGCCTGTGGGGCGATGCGGCGCCGGACACACGTGTGACCGTGCAGCTGGACAGTGCGCAGGTGCAGGCTCGCGCAGACCGGCAAGGCCACTGGGAGGCGCGCTTGCCCGCGCACGCCGCCGGCGGCCCGTACCGCCTGAAGGCCAGCGCTGCCAACGGTGCGGTGCAGCAGATCGATGATGTGCTGATCGGCGATGTCTGGCTGTGTTCGGGGCAATCGAACATGGAATTGCAGGTGCATCGCACGCTGGATTCGCGCAGCGAGATCGCCGATGCCGACCACCCCAGCATCCGCATGTTCAAGGTGCCCGCACAATCCAGTCCGACACCGCAACGCGGCTTCGGCGGCACTGCAACGTGGCAGCGCACCACACCGGAGACGGTCAAAGACTTTTCGGCTGCCTGTTACTACTTCGCACGCGAGTTGCAGAAGAAGGTCGACGTGCCGATGGGATTGATCAATGCGTCGTGAGGTGGTTCGCAACTGCAGGCCTGGATCGGCGACAAGGCCTTGCGTGCCGCCGGCGACGATGGTCCGGCACTGGATGTGCTGGCCCGCTATGCAACCGACCCGGTCGCGGCCGCACCGCGTTGGGCCGCACTATGGGAACGCTGGTGGCGTGCCCATGGCGAAGGCGAACCGTGGCAGCCGGATGCGCCGGGCGACTGGCAGAACGCGCCGTCGGCCTTGGGCGCATGGGACGACTGGGGCGTGCCGCAACTGGTCGGCTTCAATGGCATGGTCTGGTACCGCACCAGCGTCGAACTGACCCCGGCACAGGCCGCACAGGACGCCACGTTGTTGCTGGGGCCGGTAGACGAACTGGACCAGACCTGGGTCAACGGACACGGCGTGGGCAGCAGCTATGGCGCGGACCAGCCGCGTCGCTACGCGTTGCCGCGCGGGCAGCTGCATGCCGGGCGCAACAGCATCGTGCTCAATGTGCTCAACACCTACCGGCGCGGCGGGCTGCTGGGCGATGCGCCATCGCGCGCACTGCAATTTGCCGATGGCAGCACAGTGGCGCTGGACGCGCCCTGGCAATACCGCATCGTGCCGCGGGCAGCGGGCACGCCACCGCGCGCACCGTGGTCGTCGGCGGCCGGGCTGACCACCTTGTACAACGGCATGATCGCACCGCTGGAACACCTGGGCCTGCGCGGCGTGCTGTGGTACCAGGGCGAATCCAATACCGGCGATGCAGCGCGCTACCCGGCCTTGCTCACTGCCTGGCAGCGCGACTGGCGGCAGCGCTTCGGCGCAGACCTGCCGTTGCTGGTGGTGCAGCTGGCCAATTACGGCGCACCGCCTACCCAGCCGACCGACAGCGGCTGGGCGCAATTGCGCGAGGCGCAGCGGCGTTTCGTCGCCAGCGACGCGCACGCAGGATTGGCGGTGGCGATCGATATCGGCGACCGCTACGACATCCATCCGGCCAACAAGCAGGAGCTGGGCCGGCGCCTGGCGCGCGTGGCGCGGCATGTGGTGTATGGCGAGGCGATTGCGCCTTCCGGGCCGGTGCCGCGCAGCGCACGTCGCGCCGGCGAGAGCGTGCGTATCGGCTTCGACGATGTCGACACCGCGCTGGTGAGTTACGGCAACGACGCGCCGATCGGCTTCGAGCTCTGCGGCGATGGGGCCGGCAGCTGCCATTACGCCAGTGCCACGCTGTCCGGGCGCGAGATTCGCCTGCGTCTTTCCGCCGGCGTGCAGGCCACCCGGGTGCGTTACTGCTGGGCCGACAGCCCCGTGTGCACCTTGTACGACCGCAGCGGCCTGCCGGCCGGCCCGTTCGAACTTCCCATCACTGCCACCTCTTCCCCCTGAGCGAGATCACGATGTCACAGACTTCCGACTCCCCTGCACCGCTGCAAGGTTCTGCCCGCGACCGCGAGATCGTCGAGGCGCGCGTCATCGTCACCTGTCCGGGGCGCAATTTCGTCACCTTGAAGATCCGCACGCGCTCGGGCATCACCGGTGTGGGCGATGCCACGCTCAACGGGCGCGAACTGGCGGTGGCCGCGTATCTGCAGGAACACCTGGTGCCGAATCTGATCGGCCGCGATGCCGGGCGCATCGAAGACATCTGGCAGTTCTTCTACCGCGGCGCGTATTGGCGACGCGGCCCGGTGACGATGAGCGCGATTGCCGCGGTGGATGTGGCGTTGTGGGACATCCTGGGCAAGATGGCCGGCATGCCGCTGTATCAGTTGCTCGGTGGGCGCTCGCGCGAAGGTGCGCTGGTGTACGGGCATGCCAACGGCCGCGATATCGCCGAAACCAGCGACGAAGTGGGCCGCTTCCGCGAGATGGGCTTTATCGCCATTCGCGCGCAATGCGGCGTGCCCGGCATCAAGAAGACCTACGGCATTTCCGTCGGCGGCAAGCCGTACGAACCGGCGGAAAGCGAACTGCCGACCGAAACCGTGTGGTCCACGCCGCGCTACCTCGGCGTCGTGCCGCGCCTGTTCGAGCAACTGCGCGCCGATCATGGCGACGCGATCGAGCTGCTGCATGACGCGCACCACCGGCTCACCCCGATCGAAGCCGCACGCCTGGGCCGCGACCTGGAGCCGTACCGGCTGTTCTGGCTGGAAGATGCCACCCCGGCGGAAAACCAGCGTGCGTTCGAGATCATTCGCCAGCACACGGTGACGCCGCTGGCAGTGGGTGAGGTGTTCAATTCGATCTGGGACTGCAAGCACCTGATCGAGCAGCAGCTGATCGACTACATCCGCACCACGATTGTCCACGCCGGCGGTCTCACGCATGTGCGCCGGCTGGCCGATTTCGCCGCGCTGCATCAGGTACGCACCGGCTTCCATGGCGCCACCGATCTCTCGCCGGTGTGCATGGGCGCCGCGTTGCACTTCGACACCTGGGTACCCAATTTCGGCATCCAGGAATACATGTTCCACTCCGACGAAGCCAATGCGGTGTTCCCGCACGACTACCAATTCCGCGATGGACGCCTGCACTGCGGCGAGACGCCCGGGCACGGCGTGGACATCGACGAAGCGCTCGCAGCGAAGTATCCATACGTGCCCAAGCAGCTGCCGATCGCGCGACTGGAAGACGGCGCGATGTGGGACTGGTGATGCGCGCGCTCTCTGCCACGTGTGCCGCGCTGCTGATGGCCTTGGCGGCGCCTGCGAACGCGCAGGCGCAGGCGTCTGCCGATGTCGCGTTCGACTGGTTCGAGTACCGCGGCGACGACGCGGTGTTCGCCACGCCGCTGCCGGCCGGGCACTACCGCAATCCGGTGCTGGCCGGGTTCTACCCCGACCCCAGCATCACGCGCGTGGGCGAGCGCTATTACCTGGTCAATTCGACGTTTACGTACTTCCCGGCGATCCCGGTGTTCGAGAGCACCGATCTTGTGCACTGGACGCAGATCGGCAACGTGGTCGACCGCCGCGAGCAGCTCGATTACGACGGGCTGCGCATGTCGCGCGGCATGTATGCCGCCAGCATCCGCCATCACGACGGGCGTTTTTACGTGGTGGGCACCTCGGTCGATAGCGGTGGCAATTTCATCGCCAGTGCCGGCGACCCTGCGGGCCCATGGTCGGCATTGACGTGGTTGCCCAGCATCGACGGCATCGACCCGTCCTTGTTCTTCGACACCGATGGCAGCGTCTATTTGCTCAACAATGGTCCGCCGGAAGGCACGCCGCTGTACGAAGGGCATCGCGCCATCTGGATGCAGCGCTTCGATATTGCCACCAACCAGCCTGTCGGCCCGCGCAAGGTGTTGCTCAACGGCGGCGTGGACCTGGCCAGCAAGCCGATCTGGATCGAAGGCCCGCACCTGTATCAACGCGACGGTTGGTACTACCTCTCGTGCGCTGAGGGCGGCACCGGGCCGCAGCATTCGCAGGTGGTGTTGCGCAGCCGCAGCGTGTGGGGGCCGTATGCACCCGCACCGAACAACCCCATCCTGACCCAACGCGACCTGCCGGCCGAGCGCGCACACCCGATCAGCAATGCCGGCCACGTGGATCTGGTGGATACGTCCGATGGGCAGTGGTGGGCGGTGTTTCTCGCCAGCCGTCCGTATCGCGGCGATCGCTACAACACCGGACGCGAAACGTTTTTGCTGCCGGTGCAGTGGCGCGATGGCTGGCCCTCGATCCTGCCGGCCGGTCAGCCGATTCCTTACATCGCCAGGGCGCCCGCTGGCATGAAGGCACCTGCCACGCAGGCGCCGTTGTCGGGCAACTTCGTCTGGCACGACGATTTCGATCACACCATGCTGCAACGCGAATGGCTGACCGTGCGCGTGCCAAAGCACGAGGTGGCCGACCTGCGCACGCGGGCAGGCTGGTTGACGCTGCATGCCAGCAGCCAGGGGCTGGACGGTACCGGCACACCCGCGTTTCTCGCACGCCGCCAACAACATATGCGTTTCACCGCCAGCACCGCACTGGAGGTGCCGACCCAGGCAGGCGTCAGTGCAGGCTTGGCGGCATTTCAGAATTCGACCGCGTGGTACGCACTCGGCATTCGTCGCGATGGCGATGCCGTGCAGGTGTTTCTGGACAAGCGCGATGGCGCGGCCACCACCACGCTGGCGCAGACCCGCATCCCGGCCACTGCACAGCTGCGGCTGCAGATCAGCGGCGATGGCGGTGCGTATAGCTTCGCCTTCGATGCCGATGGCCGCGGCTGGCAATCGCTACGCCGCAACGACGATGCCAGCTTTCTCAGCACCGAAAAGGCCGGCGGCTTCGTCGGCAGCGTGATCGGGCCATTCGCCCAATCGCATCCCGACCGCCCTTCACAGGACTGACCATGCTTTCGCATCCGCCCACCCCGTTTCGTTCGCTCGCGCAGGGTGTCCTGCTCGTATTGGGGTGCGCCACAGGCGCTGCCCAGGCCGCCACGCCGCCGTATCTGGACACGCAGCGCTCTTTCGAGGCACGCGCGGCCGATCTGGTGTCGCGCATGACCCTGGAAGAAAAGGCCGCGCAGATGCAGAACGCCGCACCGGCGATTCCACGGCTGCAGGTGCCTGCCTACGATTGGTGGAACGAGGCGCTGCATGGCGTGGCGCGCGCCGGCGGGGCGACGGTGTTCCCGCAGGCGATCGGCATGGCCGCCACCTTCGACCTGCCGCTGATGCACGAGGTCGCCACCGCGATCAGCGACGAGGCGCGTGCCAAGCATCATCAGTTCCTGCGCCAGAACCAGCACGAGCGCTATCAGGGGCTGACCTTCTGGTCGCCGAACATCAATATCTTCCGCGATCCACGCTGGGGCCGCGGCCAGGAGACCTACGGCGAGGATCCCTTCCTCACCGCGCGCATGGGCGTGACCTTCGTGCAGGGCCTGCAGGGCGAGGGCGGCGACGCACCGAAGAATGCGCAGGGCGAGCGCTACCGCAAGCTCGACGCCACCGCCAAGCATTTCGCCGTGCACAGCGGCCCGGAAGCCGATCGTCACCACTTCGATGCGCGCCCCTCCCAGCGCGACCTGTACGAGACCTACCTGCCCGCGTTCGAGGCGCTGGTCAAGGACGGCAAGGTGGATGCGGTGATGGGCGCCTACAACCGCGTATATGGCGAGTCGGCCAGCGCCAGCAAGTTCCTGCTGCAGGATGTACTGCGCGACCAATGGGGCTTCAGGGGCTACGTGGTGTCCGACTGCTGGGCGATCGTGGATATCTGGAAGCACCACAAGATCGTCGCCACCCGCGAACAAGCCGCCGCGCTGGCGGTCAAGCACGGCACCGAGCTGGAATGCGGGGAGGAGTACTCCACCCTGCCGGCGGCGGTCCGCCAGGGCCTGATCGACGAAGCGCAGATCGACACCGCGTTGAAGACCTTGATGACCGCGCGCATGCGCCTGGGCATGTTCGATCCGCCCGGGCAGTTGCCGTGGTCGCAGATTCCCGCCTCGGTCAACCAATCGCCGGCGCACGATGCGCTGGCACGACGCACCGCGCGCGAATCGCTGGTGCTGCTGAAGAACGATGGCCTGCTGCCGTTGTCACGCGCCAGGCTCAAGCGCATCGCGGTGATCGGCCCCACCGCCGACGACACCATGGCGCTGCTGGGCAATTACTACGGCACGCCGGCCGCGCCGGTCACCGTGCTGCAAGGCATCCGAGCCGCCGCCCCGAATGCGCAGGTGCTGTATGCGCGCGGCGCCGATCTGGTCGAGGGGCGCGACGATCCGGCCGCCACGCCGCTGATCGAACCGCAATACCTGCGGCCATCGGCCAACTCGCCCGAGCGCGGTTTGCGTGGCGAGTACTTCCGCAATCGCGACTTGTCGGGTCAGCCGGCCCTGGTGCGGGTGGATGCGCAGATCGGCTTCAAGTGGGACCGTGGTTCGCCAACCGACAATCTGCTGGCGCGTGGCGAAGCCGGGCCAAGCCAAGCGGTGCCGGCGGACAACTTCAGCATCCGCTGGAGCGGCCAGCTGGTCCCGCCGACCACCGGCACCTACCACCTGGAAGCGGCAGCCGACGACGGCGTGCGCCTGTACCTGGACGGCAAGCCGGTGATCGACCGCTGGAGCACCAGCGACCGCCTGCACGCCGATGGCGTCGACGTGCAGCTGCAGGCCGGCCGTGCCTACGAGGTGCGGCTGGAATACTTCGAAGGCGAGCGCGATGCCGCGGTGCGCCTGGCCTGGCGCCAACCCGGGGCCAAGCCGCCCTTGCAGGAAGCGCTGGACGTGGCGCGCAGCGCCGAGGTGGTGGTCTTCGTCGGCGGCCTGACCGGCGATGTCGAAGGCGAGGAGATGAAGGTGAACTATCCCGGCTTTGCCGGCGGCGACCGCACCGACCTGCGCCTGCCCAAGCCGCAGCGCGACCTGCTCGAAGCCTTGCACGCCACCGGCAAGCCGGTGGTGGCGGTGTTGACCACCGGTTCGGCGCTGGCCATCGATTGGGCGCAGCAGCACCTGCCGGCGATCCTGCTGGCCTGGTATCCCGGCCAGCGCGGCGGCACTGCCGTGGCCGACACGCTGTTCGGCGACGCCAATCCTGGCGGCCGGTTGCCGGTGACGTTCTACAAGGAAAGCGAAACGCTGCCGGCGTTCGACGACTACGCCATGCGCGGCCGCACCTACCGCTACTTCGGCGGCACGCCGCTGTATCCGTTCGGCCACGGCTTGTCGTATACGCAGTTCGCCTATTCCGGTCTGCGCCTGGACCGCACCACCATCGCAACCGATGGCTCGCTCACTGCCACGGTCACGGTCAAGAACACCGGCCAACGCGCGGGCGATGAGGTGGTGCAGCTGTATCTGCACCCGCTCACCCCGCAACGCGAACGTGCCGGCAAGGAATTACATGGATTTCAACGTATCGCCCTGACGCCTGGCGAGCAGCGCGAGCTAGGCTTCACCATCAACGCAAAGGATGCACTGCGACTCTACGACGAGCAGCGCAAGGCGTATGTGGTGGACCCAGGCGCCTATGAAGTGCAGATCGGCGCCTCCAGTGCGGATATCCGCGCCAGGCAGCGCTTTACCGTGACCGACAAGTAGCAGCCGCTGACACTCTCGCCATGCGGCCGTGGGTAAACAATCCCTTCGGCCGCGATTGCTTCAAAACCCCTCTCCTCTCGGGAGAGGGATTGGGGTGAGGGTTCGGCGCAGCCCCTCCTCCAAACACTCCTACCTCGCAGGCGACACGATGCACGCACCACGTCTTTCGCTCGACACCCTTGCCACATTGCCACCGGTGGTTGCAACGCCCGGCTATGACCTGGCAAGAACCACCATCGGCATCGTGCATCTCGGCGCAGGCGCCTTCCACCGTGCTCACCAGGCCGTCTATGTCGATGACCTGCTTGCCGAAGACCCCAGCTGGGCCATCAGCGCCGTCTCGCTGCATCGCCCGCAGGTGCGCGATGCCTTACGTCCGCAAGAGGGCCTGTACACCCTCGCCCTGCTCGACGAGCACCCGCAACTGCGCGTCATCGGGGCCATCGGCGAGGTGCTCTGCGCCGCAGACGAACACGCTGCCGTGCTCGCGCGCCTTGCCGACCCGGCAGTGCGCCTGGTCACGCTGACCATCACCGAGAAAGGCTATTGCCTGGCCGGCGACACGCTCGACCTCTCGCATCCGGACATCGCGCACGATATCGCCCATCCCGCAACGCCACATAGCGCCATCGGCTACCTCGTGGCCGGGCTGCGGCAACGCATGCACGACGGCACCGCGCCATTCACTGCACTCAGCTGCGACAACCTCACCGATAACGGCACGCTGCTGCAGCGCGCGGTCGTGCGGCTCGCAGCGCAGGTCGACCCGGCACTTGCGGAATGGATCGCGCAGCACGCCGCCTTCCCGCGCTCGATGGTCGACAGCATCACGCCCGCCACCGATGAAGCGCTGCGCGCGCGCATCCACGATCAGCTTGGCGTGCACGATGCCTGGCCGATCCAGCGCGAGCGCTACAGCCAGTGGGTGATCGAAGACCGTTTCTGTAATGGTCGCCCCGCATTCGAGCGCGCAGGCGTCACCCTGAGCGAAGACATCGCCGGCTATGCGCGCGCCAAGCTGCGTCTGCTCAACGCGCCGCACTCGGCGCTGGCGTATCTCGGCAGCCTGCTGAACCTGGAAACCGTGGCCGACGCCATGCGTCACCGCGAACTTGCCGCTTTCCTGGAAACGTTGATCCGCGCGGAGATCGCACCCACCTTGCAGACCATGGACGGCTTTGATGCGCAAGGCTACAGCGACGCCATCCTCGCCCGTTTTCGCAATCCCGCCATCCGCCACCTGCTCGCCCAGATCGCCTGGGACGGCTCGCAGAAAATCCCGGTGCGACTGCTCGGCACGATCGGCGATGCCCTCGCTACCGACCAACCGATCCAGCACCTATGCTTGGCCGTTGCCGCGTGGCTGCACTTCGTCCGCAGGCAGGCACAGCACGGCGTTGCGCTGGCCGACCCGATGAACGATGCCCTCAGCGCGCGTGGTCGCAATGCGACTGGCGATGCCGATCATGATGTTGCCGCCTTTCTGACACTGGAGGCGGTGTTCGGATCATTGCCCGCGGACGCGCGTTTTTGTGCGTCCTTGCAGGCGGCTTATGCAGCGCTCGGTACTGCCACCCCGACTGAAGTGACACGGGCACTTGGATCGATGGGTGACGCGTAGGACGGTGCGCAGAGCCATCTCTTGCGCCAGCGGGAGCCATCGGTTCGGTGAGCATTGCAGTCGCCTCGCTCACGCAATGCATCACCCTGACGCGATAACCTGCCCAATCCGCAGCAGATTGCCGCTCTCATCGACGATGGCGAACTCACGCATGCCCCAGGGCTTGTCGCCAACCGGGTCGAGCCGTGGAATGCCTCGCTCCGGCAAGGCGGCGAGCTGCATCGCTGCGTGGACGGCATCCACATCGCCCACCCTGATGTAACAGCCCGCATAACAGTCGGCCGGCTCCAGATCCGGATGCGCGAAGAAGTGCAGCTCCACATCGCCACGTCGCAGGATTGCGTAACCTGCATCATGCGGATGCGCATCGCCGACAAAGCCCAGTTGCCGATAGAACGCCACCGTCTGCGGAATCGAGCGGCTCGGCAGGGTTGGGATGGTTTGCGCCTCTACGTTGATGCTGGTGTCCATTACCAATCTCCATGGGTCCACGTTTCAGAAGCGCTCATGTGAGCAGCTCGATGGAAGTGACAGGCTCGCTCGCACACGCGCCTCAAAAGCGCTGGCGGGCGGTGACGGGATCAGACCGTCCTCGGTCGCTGTGAGCGTGCCGCCTTCCGATGTCGCAGACGTGCCGCCAAACCGCTTCCCGCAAACCATAACAAAGCGCGTGCGCTTGTCTCCCAACGCCCTGTACCGCTGTGCTCCAGCAGTTGCCTGCATGAAGTCCGAGACGGCGTGTTGCATTGGACATCGCTATGACATGCTTGCACCCCGCTTCACCGACACATGTCCTGATCCTCCCAGCCTATGGCAGCGCGCAAAAAACAGGATCTACCGGAGAAAGTCTGCGCGCAATGCGGGCGGCCGTTTCGGTGGCGCAAGAAGTGGGAGCGTGTGTGGGACGAGGTGAAGTACTGCTCGGACCGATGCCGGGGCGACAGCAAACGCCACCGCTCCACAGCTTAGTCGGCACTGCCTCAGGCCCGGCAGCATGCCTACACGACACGGGCATGTTCCGCACGCCGCTGAGCGCAGCATGCACTGTGCAACGCGCTTTACCGATACCTCTATTTCGTTCCTGCACGCTTTTTCGCGCCGCTGGACTTGGCCGCACGCTTGCTCGTGCTGCGCTTGCTGGCGACGGCCATGTTGTCCACCAGGTTCGGATATGGCCGGCCTGCGGCTTTTGCGCGCTTGCGGGCCTGGGTCTTCTGCGATGGAGACAGTGGCTTGGAATGCGAAGCGCCCTTCGGGCTGGACGTGTTCCAGGGCGCGGACGTCTTGGTTGCACGCTTTTTGGCAGCTGTGGAGGTGCTCTTCTTGGCCGCAGTGCGCCTTGATGGCGCTTTCTTGGTCGCGCTGTTCTTCTCAGCCGCGCGGCTCCGTGCTGCAGCTTTCTCGCTTGCCTTGCGTGCGACCTTGGACGCTGAAGTCTTTCTGGCAGAAGCGCTCGCGACCGCTGTTTTTTTCGTGGCGCGCTTCTTCGGTGTGGTCTTTTTCGCAGCCGTCTTTTTTGCTGACTTCTTCGTCGCGGTTTTTCTTGCCGCGGCCTGCTTGGTTGCGGTCTTCTTTGCTGCGGTCTTTTTCGAGCCGTCTCCGCTGCTGGCCCCCTTTTTCGCCCTTGCCTCCTGCAGGCGCGCGTACACACGCGCTGCCCAGCGCTGGCCTGCATCGCCGCCCCAGAGCAGCCAGGCGATGTAGCCGGCCGATGGCGCCTTGGCATCCGCCCAGCCCTTGCCGCTCTTGTCCACGCTGTGTCGCGCGAAGTACGAATGCATGCGTCCAATGGTCTGTGCAGACAGCGACTTTTGCGCGGAAAGATCGCGCGCACGCGCCACACCAACGGCGGTCCCGCCACGGCCGTGCCGCTCGCGCAGGCGCAGTCCACGCGCCGCTGCAGCGGCGACGCTCTTGGGCGGCGTTGTCGCCGAGCGGGAAGGTGTCGAGGAACGCGTCACGCAGATCTCCTGTCATTGCGGTAGCGGTAGTGTTCGCATACGCGGTGCTGTTGGACGTGAAGAGGCGGCATCTACCGGGCACCTGTCAGTCGCGTAGGCGCAGCGCTTGGTGAAGTGCGCTGCGTATCCGGCAGGACCACAGCAGTGCAGATGATCGACCACTGTCATCGTCGACCGTGGCAGCGCTGCACCCGTCGTGGTCGCCACGTGCGTCGCGGCTCTGTCCGCTTTCTGCTGTGGCTGTGCGTTGACAGGTGAGTAGACTGGCCGCTCCTGGTCACCAAAGGAACATCGATGCATCGCTTGGCAACGTCGTTCTGCGCGGTGTTCCTGCTCGTGGTGACCGCAAGCGTGCCTGCCAGCGGCCAGGCCAATGACCTCGAACCAGCCGGATCAATCGACCAGTGGCAATGGCGCTCGGTGCAGGCCCAGGGCGAGCCGCACGCACGCCACGAAAACAGCATGGCCGCCATCTGCGAGCGACTGTATTTGCTCGGCGGTCGCGGCGAACGCCCGCTGGATATCTTCGATATCCGCACCCGGCGCTGGTCGCGCGGCAGCGCACCGCCGTTGGCCGTCAACCACGCCCAGGCAGCGGTCTGGGCGGGCAAGCTCTACCTGGTGGGCGGGTTTACCGGCGACTATCCCAACGAAGCGGCGTTGACGCATCTGCTGATCTACGACCCGGCCACCGACCGCTGGCAGGTGGGCGCAGAGATCCCTGCCGATCGCCGCCGCGGTTCGGCCGGTACCGTCGCGCACGACGGGGTGTTGTATCTGGTGGGCGGCAATACGCGTGGCCACAACAGCGGCTATGTGCCCTGGCTGGACGCCTTCGACACCCGGACCCAGCGCTGGACGCGCCTGCCCGATGCACCGCATGCGCGCGATCACTTCCAGGCGGTGGTGCTCGACGGCAAGCTCTACGCGGGCGGCGGGCGCCGGTCTTCGCACGACACCGGCGACACGCTGTCGCAAACGATCCCGCAGCTGGATATCTACGATCTGCGGCAGGCCACCTGGTCGGTGGCCGATGCCACGCTGCCTACCCCGCGCGCGGGCGCGGCAACCGTCGCGCATCACGGCCGGGTCATGCTGTTGGGCGGTGAAAGCACAGCCCAGGTCGCCGGCCATGCCGAGGTGGAGTTCTACGACCCGGCCACGGCGCGGTGGGAGACCGGTCCGGCCCTGCCGCGCGGCAGGCACGGCACGCAGGCGGCACAGGTGGGCGGGGATCTCTACATCGCCGCGGGCAGCGGCAACCGCGGCGGCGGACCGGAACTGCAGGATCTGCTCGTGCTGCCGCCGGTGCCCTGAGCGTTGCATGCGGCGCGGGCTTGCCTGCGGCATTCGGCACCACCTGCGAGTACCGCATTGCACCCGGCAAACGCCTCAGTACGTGGAAGGCGCGTCCTTCGCGCAAGCTCTGACGACCGCGCCCGCTGCCGGCCCATCACCCAGCGCGGGTTGAACGCCGTGCCGGTGGCGAATGTCGCCGATGCTCCACAGCACTGCCTTTGGGCACATCGGCCGTTGCATCGCGCAGCTGCTCGACGTGGCCGGCGATCATCGTGCCGACTGTCTCGGCCACTGCCCGGCTGCTCAATCGCACATCGAACAGCAGCTCCACGGTCGCATAGATCAGGTCCACCACGATGCGGCTGACCAGACGCAGTTGGCGCGGGTCTGCATCGGGAAAGAAATCGGCAAGCATGCGCACCTGCGCCCTGGTGACCTGCGCGTGCGAGTCCAGGCGCACCTGCTGCAAGGCCGGCACCGCACGCAGCGCGCGCAGGATCCAGACCCCGCCCTCGGTGGCCTTGGTCACCCGGTAGGTGTCCAGCACCAGGCCGGTGAGCGCCTGCTGCACCTGTTCGCGCGAACCGGACATCGCCTGCGGCGTGATCCACTTGGGCACCAGCGCGTTCTGCCGCTGCATCAGGCGCGTGCCAAGCTCGGACAACAGGGCATATTTATTGGGAAAGTAGCGGTACAGCGCCGGTGGCGTCAGTCCGGCATGCGCACAGACCAGATTGGTGGACAACCGTTCCACGCCGACATCGCCGAGCAATTGCGCGGTGACCGCCAGGATATGTTCGTAGGTCTCGATCGCGCGATGCTGGGCCGGAAGTTTGTTGCCGGTCAGCCTGGGCGCGGGCGCCTTGAGCGGCGCGCGCGGACGGGACTTGGTCGTGGACATGGGCGGGGGATTCCTCGAACACGGAGTGATGCGTCGGCCAGACCACCGCGACTGCACCTGAGCCGTTGCGTCGCTGCTGCATCGCGCCGGCCAGGCGGCGTCCATCGTCTGCAGTAGCGCCATGCCACCGCCAAGCCATGCGCGTGCACGGCCGGTGTTTGCCAGAGCCACATCATACGCGCTGCGTCGCGGGCGATCTGTGGCGCGCGCGTCATCGGCGGGCCAGCCAGGCGGTCAATGCGGTGGCCACGCGTTGCTGCCATTCCCGATACGGCGGAAAGAAGGCACGGGCGGTCAGCAGGCGGCCGCCGCGCAATACCGCACGCTCGTGCGAAAACGCCTTGAATCCATGCACGCCATGCGCGCTGCCGATTCCCGACTGGCCAATGCCGCCGAACGGCAAGCCGGTGTGCATGAACTGCTGCAGGCAGTGATTGACCACCACGCTGCCGGAGCTGCTGCGCGCCAGCACGCGGGCGACCTGTGCGGCATCGTTGCTCCACAGATACAGCGCCAATGGCTTGGCGGCGGCGTCGAGCCCGGCGAGCACCGTGTCGAGATGGTCGAAGGTCACCACCGGCAGCACCGGGCCGAAGATTTCTTCCTGCGCGATGCGCGCGTGTTCCGGAACATCGGCCAATACCGTCGGGGCGATGAAACGCTGGCCCACGTCATGCTCGCCGCCGGCCACCAGCTCGGCGCCGGCAGCGCGCGCTTCATCGATCAAGGCCGCCAAGCGCGCCGCATGGCCGACATGGATCATGCGCGCCAGGTCGGGGCTGGCAGCCACTGCCGCGGCGCTGCTGCCGTAGCGCTGCGCCAGCAGTTCACGGCACCGCTGCAGCAGCGCCGTGCGGACCTCGCGATGCACGAACAGCGTATCGGGCGCGATGCAGGTCTGCCCGGCATTGACCAGCTTGCCCCACACCAGCACCTGCGCGGCGCGCTCCAGGTTGGCGCTGCGGTCGACGATGGCCGGCGATTTGCCGCCCAGCTCCAGCGTCACCGAGGCCAGCTGGGCGGCGGCGGCGGCCATGACCTGCCGTCCCACTGCCGGCGAGCCGGTGAAGAACACATGGTCGAACGGGCAGGCCAGCAAGCGCTGCGCGGTCGCCACGCCACCCTGCACCATCGCCACTTCGGAAGGGTCGAATGCCTCGGCCAGCAGCTCGCGCAGCACCGCGTTGACCTGCGGGGTGAATTCGGACGGTTTGAGCATGGCGGTGTTGCCTGCCGCCAGCGCCGAGACCAGCGGCCCGAGCACGGTGGCAACCGGATAATTCCACGGGCCGATGATCAGGCAGCGGCCCTTGGGCTGGTAGCCGATCTGCGCGTGCGTGCCCAGCGTCAGCAAGGTGGGCGACACCTTGCGAGGGCGCATCCAGCGCGGCAGCCCGGCGATGGCGGCGGCGATTTCGTCGACCACCGGCAACAGCTCGCTCAGCTCCACTTCCAGCGCCGGCTTGCCGAAGTCGCCGGCAAATGCGGCATACAGGGCCTGCCGCCGCGCCAGCAGCGCGCTGCGCAACGCGCGCAGGCGCTCGCGCCGCTGCGCGGCGGTGGAGCTGCGCCAGGCCGCGGCCACCGGCTGCTGGGCAGCGAACAATGCCGCGATGCCCTCGGCGCAGACGTCCAGGTCAGCGTGCATGACGCGCGCGCCCCTGCTGCAAGCGCAACCACTGAAAACGACACCGCGGCCGTCGCGCCAGACGCGCCGGCACGTTGCGGCCCATCCCGCACACGCTGTCGATCATCGATCCCCCTTGCTCGGCTGCGCCCCGGTCGGCGGCGCCCGGTGGCGCTGGTCGCGGCCGGCTGCCGCCGCCAGGACGGCCGCCAGCAGTGCGGCGGCCAGACTGAAGACCGGTACCGGGGCCGGATCATCGTGCTGCAGCAGCAGCGAAGCGAGCAAGGGGCCGGCTGCCGATCCCAGCAACTGCACCGCCGGCACCAGCACCGCCACCCGGCCATGCGCGTCGGCATCGAACGCCAGACCCACGTGGAAGGGCATCAGGAACATCCAGACCAGGCCAAAGCCCACGCAGGCAACCGTGAATGCGGCAGTGCCGGCCGGCGCCGCACGCGCCATGGTGGCCGCCACCGCCGCCAGCACCAGGCTGCCGGCCACCAGGGTGCGCGCGTGACCGAGCCGGCGCACCCACCAGATCGCCGCCAGCGCGCCGACGATCTGCATCGCCAGCACCAGCGAGGTGTGCGCCTGCACCGCCCCGGCATCCAGGCCGGCGCGCAGCCCCAACGGTTCCAGGTACGCCCACAGCGCGCCCGTCGCGGCCATCTGCACGAAGGCAATCAGCAAGGGCAACAGGGTTGTCGGCGACCAGCGCACGCGGCTCGCCGGCGCAATGGCGCTCACGGCAGACAACGTCGCCGGCAGCAATGGTGTCAGCAGCGCCGCGCACAGCGTCACCGCCCCCAGCGCCGCGAAGCCGCCTTTCCAGCCGGTCGACGGCAGCACCCACCACGCCAGCAGGTTCGCCAGTGCGATCTGCGCCACCGCCTGGGTCAGCATGAACACCGCGGTGACCCGATCCGGCTTGGCCGCACGCACGATGGTCAGGGTCGCCACCCATAGCAGCAGCCCCTCTGCCAGGCCGGCAGCTGCGCGTACCAGCACGAATGCGGTGTCGCCGACCGCCTGGGTGGTGGCCAGATCCAGCAGCGCCGCCAATAGCGCCGCCAGCACCGCAACCTGACGTTGCCAGCGGTGCGGCAACAACGCATCACCCAGCGCCACGCCCAGGCCGAGCGCGACGATCTCCCCCATCGCCACGATGCCCACGCCGGAGAGCGTGATCAGCTTCTGCTCGACCAATGTTCCCAGCAGGATCGGCTGCACGCCCAGGATGAGCAGGGCGATCGAACCGATCGACAGACCGGACGGCAACCCCTGCGACGCGGGAACGTCCACGGCGGACAATGCGGGTGGATGACTGCTGCGCATGAGATGCCTTCAGTAAGCGGTGCTTTCGGTGGGCAGGGCGCCCTTGGCGAATGCGGCCGCCGCACCCATCTGGTCCTTGCGCAGACGCCCGTTGGCGATGCGACGCACCCACCACGGCAGCTGCCGGGTCGGTCCTCCGGTCGCCGCCGCCAGCACATACGCCTTGGCGCACTTTTCGAACAACGCGATGTTCAGCGCCAGGCGACGCGCACTGGTACCCAGGCACAACGGCCGTCGCGCCACCAGCACGGCGTTGCCGATCCCGCCGGCCAGCGCGGCCGCCGCGTCGGCCGCGCGCGCCGGCGGCGGCATCGGCCCCAGATGCCGCGCCTGTTCGTCGAACACCTGCGGCAACGCGCCACCGACGTCGGCCAGGCAGTGGCCGAACGCACCGGCCGACCAGGCCACCGCTCCCACATCGCCACGCTGCGCATAGACCTGCGCATGCAGGCGCTGCGCCGCCTCCAGCGCGACATCCTCGCGCCAATCCAGCAGCAGCGGCGTTGAGGCAGCGGCGCTGCCGATCCACATCAGCGTTGCGCCCGGGCAACGCACCGACAAGGCCGCGTCATCGTCGCCGAGCAAGTGGGAGGCCTGCAGCCGTTCGCGGGTCTGCAGCCAGGTGTCGCGCAGGGCATCGGTGGCGTTCATCGGCTCAGACCAGTGCGAAGACATCGTCGAAACGGTTCAAGGCCTCGTCGATCACCGCATCGGTGTCGGCCATGCTGGTGTAGATGCGGCTACCGGCCAGGGTGATCAGGCCGTGGGCCGAATACGCCGCGCCCATCTCTTCCATCATGTGCTTGCGCGCCTTGGCGTCGTTGCGCACGCGCCAGAGCTTGTAGAGGTTGCCGGTGTCCAGCAGCAGCACGCCGGAGGTCTGCAAATGCACGATCGAACCCATGTTGTAGACCACGTACGGCAGGCCACGGCGCTGGATGATCGCTTCCAGACCGGCGCGCAGGCGATCGCCCGCGCGGCCGGCGCGGCCGGCGGCGTCGTTGTGCTGCGCTTCCAGCAACGCGTAATAGCCGGCCACGCAGGACAGCGGGTTGGCCGACAGCGTGCCGCCGACAAACGCGCGCCGCGCGGTCGTGCCGATGCCGCCCACCAAGCTCATCATCACCTCGCGGCGGCCACCGATCGCCCCGGCCATCGGGTAGCCGCCGGCCAGGCACTTGCCCAGCACGGTGATGTCCGGTGCAACGCCGAAGTAGCCTTGCGCACCGCCGGGGCCCAGCCGGAAACCGGTGACCACTTCGTCGAAGATCAGCAGCGCACCGAACTCGTCGCACAGCGCGCGCACCTGGCGGTTGTAGTCCGCGTGCACCGGGCGGGTTCCGCTCTCCGGCCCCAGCGGTTCGAGCAGCACCGCGGCGGTCCCGCCACGCAGGCGATTGAATTGCAGCTTGCGGCGCAATGCGTCCAGATCGTTGGGCGGGCATTCCTGGGTCTGCGCGGTCGCCCCACGCGGAATGCCGATCGCTTCCATGCGGCCGGTGCCGGGCAGGCGCAGGCCGTACACCAACTGGTCGCTCCAGCCGTGATACGCACCGCCGATCTTGATGATCCAGCGCTTGCGGGTATACGCGCGCGCCAGGCGCACCGCGCCCATCACCGCCTCGGTCCCCGAACCGAGCAGGCGCACCATCTCCACCGCCGGCATGCTGGCGCAGACCAGCTCGGCCAGTTTGACCTCGTATTCGTGCAGCAATCCGGTCACCGGTCCGCACTGGTCCAGCACCTCGTTGACGCGTGCGCGCAACGCCGGCGGGTTGGAGCCGAGCAAGGTCGGGCCGCCGGCCTGCAGGAAATCGATGTAGCGGTTGTCGTCGACGTCGGTCAGGTAGGCGCCCTCGGCGCTGCGCATCGCCAGCGAGAACGGGTAGTTGAAGGCCAGGTTGTGCTGCACGCCGCCGGGAATCACCCGCTGCGCGGCATCGCCCAGCTGCTTGGAGCCTTGGCAGCGCTGCTCGAAGTAGCGCATCACCTTGTCCATGCCATCGCGCCGGATCGGCCGCATCGGCTGTTTGACCAACGCATCGAAGCGGCGATACAGCTGGTCCACATCGGGCCATTGCGAAATCGCGGAAGTCACGCTCATTGTCGGTGCCATCATGTCTGGGAAAGGGAAGACGCGCCGGACGTGTGCCGGTGAGAATCCAGCGCCGTCAGCACCCGCTGCAGGCCCGCAGCGAGGTCAGGCTGGCGCGCCGCACGCGCCTGGATCTGCGTCTGCAGGTGGCTGCGCGCGACCAGCTCCAACGCCTCGACCACGGTGACGGCCGCCTCTAGGTTGGTGCCGCAACAGACCACGCCGTGATTGCGCAGCAGATAGGCGTTGACGGTGGGCTGCAGCTGCCGGGCCAGCAGGCCGGTGCCCGACGGCATGTAGCCGGCGATCGGAATCCGTGCGCCAAGCAGCCGGCGCAACGCCGGTTGCGTCACCTCCAGCGGCGCGCCCAGCAGGGTGCAGGCGCTGGCGACCGGCTGGTGGGTGTGGATGCGGCAGCCCACGTCCGCGCGCCGCCGCATCACCTGCGCATGCAGGCCGGTTTCGACCGACGGCGTGCGCGTGCCGTCGAGCTGGTGCAGGTCCTTGGTGCGGACGATGCAGATATCCTCGGCCTGCATGCTCAGGTAGTCGATCGCCGAGGGGGTGACGGCGAAACACTCCGCATCGATGCGCAAGGCGACATTGCCGCCGGTGCCGGCCAGATAGCCGCGGCGCGACAGTTCGATGCACAGCGCGACCACGCGCTGGCGTTGTTCATGGGCAAACATGCGCGGCGACCTCCTGGGCGGGAGCGGGCGTGGAGGGATTGAGCCGTCGGTAGATCGGTGCCAACGTGCGCTGCAGGTCCTTGAACACCGCATAGCGGTCGTCGTAGAGCGCGCGCGTGCCCGCATCCGGCTCGTAGACCCGCCGGGGGCGCTGCAGTGCCGCCAGGTCGCCGAAGCCGAGCCGACCCAGGCCGACCCCGGCGATAAAGGCCGCGCCGACCGCATTGGCCTGGATCGGATTGTGCAATTGCCGGATCGGCCGGCCGCTGACATCGGCAATGATCTGGCACCACAGATCCGACTGGGCGCCGCCGCCGACCGCAGCGATCGTGCCTGGGTCGCAGCCAAGCAGGCGTGCAAACGGCTCCATCATCCAGCGCGTGTTGAACGCCACCCCTTTCATCACCGCGCGGATCATGTCCTCGCGGCTATGCATCAACGAGAGATTGATCAGGCCGGCACGCAGGCTCGGGTCTTCCACCGGCGTGCGTTCGCCGAACAGCCAGGGCATGTAGATCAACCCGTTGGATCCTGCGGGCACGCGTGCGGCGATGCGATTGAGCACTTCATAGACGTCCGGGCGCTGCTCGTCGCTGAGCAGCTCGTCGGCATGGAACAGGATGCGGTCGCGCAGAAAGGACAGGTTGGCGCCGGCGGTGGTCTGCAGGGCGATCGCCAGATAGCGCCCTTCCACCGCGCACGGCACCGCGGCGATCGTACTGCGCACGTCGGTCTTCATGCGCGGCACATGCGCGCCCAGCCACGACGAGGTGCCCAGGTACAGGTGCGCGGCGTGATCTTCCACCGCTGCGGCCACCGCCACTGCCGACGTGTCGATCGCGCCGGCCACCACCACGGTCTGCGGCGACAGGCCCAGCGCCCCGGCCACCTGCGGCAGCAGCGGACCCAGCACCGCAGTGGAAGGCAGCAGGTCCGGCAACTTGTCGCGCTCCACCCCGACCATGTCCAGCAGGCCTGCGTCGTAGCGAATATGGTGCGGGTCGCGATTGTCGGTGACCCAGGTGGTCAGCATGGAATCGGGGGTGGCGCAGAACCGCCCGGTCAGGCGCAGGTTCATGTAGTCGAGCACGTTGAGAAACTTGTGCGTGCGCTCATAGCGCACGGGCTGGTGATCGCGCAGATAGGCGATGTGTCCGGCGCAATCCTTGCCGCTGCGCGCAGGCGCACCGCCGCTCAGGCGCAACCATCGCCACAGGCGCAGCGGATCGTAGCCGCGCACATTGAGCCATCGCCCCTGCAGACGCCGGGCGATGGCGGCCTGGCCGCGCATGTCCAGCCACAGCATGGCGCGCCCGAGCGCCTGGCCGTTGTGGTCCACGCAGACGGTGCCTTCGCCCTGGGTCGAGCAACACACGGCCACCACGCGGCGGCGCAGCGCCGCATCGCCCTGCACCACGGCCGCGGCGGTGGCGCAGAACGCGTCCCACCACGCGTGCGGGTCTTGTTCGGCAGCGACGCCCTGCACGTGCAGTTGCACCGGTTCGAACGCCCAGGCGAACACCTTGCCGTCCAGCGTCACCAACGCGCATTTGCAGCCGGAGGTTCCCAGATCCACCGCCAGCACCAGCGGCGCATTGCCGCCGGTGTCGTCTGCGAGCGTTTGCGTGCGCATCAGAACGTGTAGCCGATCGAGAACACCAGCGCATCGCCGTCGGTCTTGCGGATCCGCTCGCCATCCTGCACCCAGTACAACTGATGCGCGTTGGTGTTGGTGGTCAGCCAGTCCAGGTTCCAGTCCAGACCCCAGCGCCGATGGGTGATGCCGATCTGGTAATCGGCGAAGTTGCCTTCGCGAAAGTTGGCCAGTTTCTGGTAGCCGGCATGCAGGCGCAGCGTCGTGGACGGTAGCAGCGAGGGCAGTAACGGCAACTGGGTATTGAGGTCGGCCAACACGGTACCGCGCGAATCCTGTTCGCCGCGCGCGTAGCACTGCAATGCGGCGGTCGGATCGATCGACAAGCGCAGGATCTGCCCGCACACGCCGCCGGTATCGGCACCGCGGTAGGTCTTGGACACCACATACAACACGCGCCCTTCGACGATGCCGTAGCCCAGCTCCATCACCGCGAAATCGCTGTTGTAGTTGGTCGTGCGCACGTCGGTCGGCGTGCCGGTTTCCAGGTCGATGCGATGCGGCGCCATGAAGCGCGCCCCCGGGAATCGCTCGGTGGCCAGGCCCACGCCGGCGTGCCAGCCGTCCGGGTTGCCGAAGCGATACCCGCCCGCCAGGGTGACGCCCAGGCCGTCGCCATTGACGAACTGCTGCTTGCTGACCCCTGCCACTTCCAGCAAGGCGACCAGCCCGCTGGCATGCACGAACTGGGTGCTCCACTTGGCCGAGGGCCGCATCAACGAATCGGAGATGCCGCGCGTGCGCTGTTCGCTCATCAGCTTGAGCTGGTTGTCGAACTGATAGGTGGCCACGCTGCCTTCGCTCACCGGGTCGGCTTGCTGCGCCTGCGCCGGCAGGCAAGCCGCGCCTTGCAGCAACGCACACGCGACAACCGCGCCGACATGGATCTTCGCCATCTGGATTCCCCCGGTGGATGTGAGTGAGAACCGTCGCAAGCGCGGCGGTCGGTGCTGCGCGCGCATGCCGCGCTGGACGCAGCTAGTGGCTGGCGCACACCGGCGCGGACGGCAGGACCTGCACGCGGGTGAACAGCATGTTTTCGCCGAGCACTTCGGCGCCGATGAACGCGCGCAGGGTCAGGCTGTCGCCCTTGCGACGCAGCGTGGCCTTGTAGCGCTTGCCGCTACGCGGATCGAATGCCCAACCGTCGCGCCAGGTGCCGTTGTCGTCGCGCTCCAGGCGCGCGATCTGCACACCGCAGGTGTCCTTCGGCGTACCGGCATCCTTGTCCCACACCACCTTTCCGCACATCGCGCTGGCGGCCTCGGGACACGGTGCAAATGCGATGACGGCGTCCTTGGCCGCAGTCAGCCATAGGCCCTGTACCGGCGAGGGCGCCGCCGCCAGCGCAGGCATCAGCGGCAGCGCCGCTACGACAACGCACGCCAGGGTGCGCAGCAGTCGGGAAACGCAAGCTTCGTTCATTGCCGCAACCCCGCGGGCAACCCGCTCATGACAGTAGTGAAAACTACCGCATAGCGATGATTACCTTTTTGCAACAGGCTCAAGCGTGGCGATTGCCTGGACCGCTGCACGCCCTGGCGCAGCAGGCGCTGGGCGGCGTAAGACGGATGCGGTGCACGCCTGTTTTGACGCGGCGCACCACGGTTGCGGTGGCTGACGACGCGCAGCGAGCCAGGTGGATGGCCTGGCTCGCGGGCGCTGCACCCGGCGGTCGGAGGGCGGGCCCGCGCGCACCTCGCTGCTCGGGAAGGCCCTCAGCGGCGGCGGCGCTACGGGCGAGGACGCGCAGTGCGGGCGCGCGTCATGGCCGCTGTTCTTGTCTGCAACGGCGCGGCCCGTGGCGGCTCGACGACTGACCGAGGCAGTGCGCAGCGCAGCCGATGCAACGGCTGCACGAGGCGATCGGCGCTGCGGTCAGACACGCACGTGGTCAGGCGTGTGCGTGTCCATCGCGATCGCAAGGCGATGAAGCGGCATCGCCGCGATCGTCTAGCGCGCGAACTGCAGGCCCAGCGACTTCACGCGCACGCGCGCCAGCATCGCGTGCGAGGTCATGTACAGCATGTGGCCATCGTTGCCGAAGGCGCAGTTGGAGACGGCCTCGCCGGTGGCGATGCGACCCAACCGTTGGCCGGCGGGATTGAAGACGATCACGCCGCCAGGGCCGGTGGCAAACAGCGTGCCGTCGGCGGCCACGGCCATGCCGTCGGGCAGGCCGGGCACATCCTTGGCAATCAGGTCCGACGCATCGGCAAACACCCGCTTGCCGGTGACGGCGCCCTGCGCATCCAGTGCATAAGCCATCCAGATCGGCCGTTGCGGATCGGAGTTGGAGACGTACAAGGTGCGCGCGTCCGGCGACAGGGCGATGCCGTTGGGAAAGCTCAGGCTGTCGTCCAGCAGATGCACGCTGCCATCGGTGTCCAGGCGATAGACGCCATTGAAGCGCAGCTCCTTGACCGGCGATTTATCCAGGTCCTTCAACCCGTACGGCGGATCGGTGAAGAACACCACGCCATCGCTGCGCCGCACGACATCGTTGGGGCTGTTGAAACGGTGGCCCTCGAAGGTGGTCGCAAGCGGCGTCTTCTTGCGCGTGACCGGATCGAGCCGGGCCAGGATGCGCGTGCCGGAATCGGCCAGCAGCACCGTGCCGTCGGGCTCGGCGTACAGACCATTGGCGCCGGCTTCGCGCAGCGTGGGCAGCTCCGGGCCGGTGTAGCCGGAGGGCGACAGCAAGACCGACAGGCCGGCCTGTTCGGACCAGCGATACAGCTTGTTTTCCGGCACATCCGTGAACAACAGATAGCCTCCGTTGCGCACCCATGCCGGGCCTTCGGACCAGGTGAAGCCTTCGGTGAGCTTCTCGATGCGCGCATCGCTTGCGACCGCTTCACTGAAGCGGCGGTCGAATGTCTGCAGCTGGCCAATGGCCGCAAAACGCGGCGTCGGTGGAGTCTGCTTGGTGCACGCAGCAAGCACCGCCAGCAACGGCACGGCCAACAGCAGATAAGGCGGCAAGCGCATCGGTCAGTCCTGTCTCATGGTCGGGGCATGATGCCATCCTGCGTGTGCAGGCGACTGCCGTAGCGCCGACCAACGCGTCGCGCGCACGCATCTGTGACGTGCACAGCACGCAGGAATGCGGCGTCCGAGCCATCCATGCCGCACGGACATCGGCCGTGCCCGCCTGTTGCCGGGGCGTTGGTTGTCAGCTGCCCTTCGGCCGGCAGCCGCTAGCGTGCAGCGGCCGCGGTGGGCACCGGCAACACCGCATCCAACGCCGGTTTGGCTTGATGATTGCGATCGAACAGCAACGGATAGTTGGTGCGTCCAGGCACCGGGTAATCGTTCTTCCAGGACATGTCATCGCTCACGCCCCACACGCTGACGCGCGCAATCTTGTCGCGCTTGCGCCAGAACAGCGCGAACAATTCGGCATACCGGTCGCGCAATTGCGCCTGCACGTCGGCAGGCAACCCATCCCGATAGGGGTCGAGGAAGCGCTTGAATTCCGGCAGTTGAAACTGCTTGTGCGCCATGCCGGTGCCGATGATCTGGCCTTCCTTGGTGAGCGGCAACACATCGATGTCCAGCTCGGTGATCATCACCTTCACGCCAAGCGCAGCGTACGCATCGATGGCGTCTTCGATATCGCGCAGGCTGGGGTAGTTCAGTCCCCAATGGCCTTGCATGCCCACGCCATCGATGCGGACACCGGCCTGCTGCAACATCTTGACCATGCGCACGATGCCCTCGCGCTTGGCCGGCCGCCATGCATTGAAATCGTTGTAGTAGAGCTGCGCATCCGGTGCATAGCGCTGCGCGAAGGTGAAGGCATTGCGGACCACCGTGTCGCCGTCGCCCACGCGCTGCACCCAGTTGGTCGAACGGTAACTGCCGTCTTCGTCGATGATTTCGTTGAACACATCCCAGGCCTGCACCTTGCCCGTGTAGCGCCCGGCCACCGCTGCGATATGCGCACGCATGCGCTCCAATTGCTGTGCCGGCGTATTGGGCCGACCATCGGCGGTGGTGAAGAACCACTCCGGTGTCTGGTTATGCCAGACCAGGGTGTGACCGACCACGAACTGCCGATTGCGCCGTGCGTAGGCCACGAATGCATCGGCCGCACTGAAATCCTGCACGCCACGACGCGGCGCCACCACTTCGGCCTTCATCACGTTTTCCGCGGTAACCGCATTGAAGTGACAGGCCGCCAGCGCAGCAGCGGCTGCGTCCTTGCCGGAGACGATATCGGCATTGACGGCAGTCCCGAGCAGGAACCCTTGCGCATACGCCTGCTTGAGCGAGCTGCCGGGCGTCCCGCACGCGGCGAAGGCCTGCAGTGTGCACACTGCACTCATCCCGGCGATCAGCAATCCCAGGCGTTTGGTGAGGTTGGCGCGGTTGATGTGCATGTGCAGGTCCGTTGAGAGGCCACAGGTTTCGATTGCACTGGATCGCATCACTGCACCGCCACCTGTGTCTGTGCGGCTTGCAACGTGTCCGATTCCACATGCACGGTGATCGTGCCACGCGCCCCGGCCTTGGCACGCACGATCGCCAGGCACAGCCCATTGAAGGCATGACGCTGCGAAGAGGCGAACGTTTCCAGATTGGTAGGGTCGCCGTTGTCGGTGGCCACCAACTCGCCAGGGCCTTCGATGCGGAAGCGCAGGCGGTCGCCCGCGGTCGGTGCGGGACGTCCGTCGCGATCGAGCAGGCGCACGGTGATGAAGCTCAGGTCTTGTCCGTCGCCGCGGATACTGCCCCGATCCGGCGTCAGCTGCATGCGCGCGGCGCGGCCTGCCGTCTGCACGCGCTCGCTGGCCCACGGCTTGCCATCCTTGTAGGCCTGCACCCGCAATTCGCCCGGTTGGTACACCACCGCGTCCCAGCGTAGCCGGTACTGCAGTGGCGCCTTGCGCTTGCGCCCTTGCGAGACGCCGTTGACGAAGAGCTCGGCCTCGTCGCCGGAGGTGAACACATGCACGGGCGTGACCTGTCCCTCGCGCCCTGGCCAGCTCCAATGCGGCAGCAGATGCGCCACCGGCACTTCCGGACGCCAGCGCGATTGATAGAGCCAGTAACGGTCCTTCGGGAAGCCGGCCAGATCGAAGATGCCCGAGTACGAACTGCGCGAGCTGTAATACGGGGTGGGCTCGCCCAGGTAATCGAAACCGGTCCAGACGAACTCGCCGGCCACGTACGGGTGCCGATCCAACGCAGCGAACACCTTGTCCGCGCTGGAGCCGAAGTCCACCGCATGCAGTTCGTACGCGCTGACCTGATGCGCCACAGAATCGCCGCCACGGCCATCGCGTACCGGTGCGCTGTTGTCGGCAGTGACCGGAAACAGGTACACGCCACGGCTGCTCAGTGCCGAGGCCGTTTCGCTGCTGACAATGGCCGTGTGTGGAAACCGTGCATGAAACCCGGGGTATTGCGGCGGTTTACGGATGCGCTCGGTGCCCTCGAACTCGGCTGCATCACGGATGCCTTCCCCCTGGTAATTGAGACTGACGACATCCAGCGCAGCGGGCAGCGGCATCTCAGGCGAGGCGTAGTTCATCGCCACCGTCGCCGGGCGCGTCGGGTCTTCTGCATGCACGATCGCGCGCAGCGTGCGCGCAATCGCCGCGCCCTGTTCGCCGGTGTATTGCTCGCCAACCTCGTTGCCCACGCTCCACAACATCACCGAGGGATGATTGCGGTCGCGGCGCAGCATCGCGCGCAGATCGGCGGCATGCCACTGCCCAAACACCAGATGAAAATCCAGCGGGGTCTTCTTCATCTCCCAACTGTCGAACACCTCGTCCACCACCAGCAGACCCATGCGGTCGGTCAGGTCGAGCAATTCGGGCGCAGGCGGGTTATGGCTCATGCGAATGGCGTTGGCGCCCATCTGCTGCAGCAATTGCAACTGCCGCTCGGCGGCGCGCCTGTTGAACGCCGCACCGAGCGCGCCCAGGTCATGATGATTGTTCACCCCGCGGATCGGCACGTGCTCGCCATTGACCAATAGGCCCTTGTCGGCGTCGAACACGATGCTGCGAATGCCGAAGCGGGTTTCGTAGCGATCCACCACGTGCCCCTGCTGACCGACTTCGGTGATGGCCACATAGCGATGCGGCTGCTGCGTGGGTGGAGGCCCCCACAGCCGCGGTGCGTCGATCCGGGTGCTGCCTTGCAGCTGCGCCGTGCCGCCGGCAGCGACGGTGATCGGCTGCGCTGGAATGCGTGCGACCGCCTCGCCGCTGGGCTGGTCGCTGGCATCGTCGAGCAGATAGATCGCTGTGCTCACCTGCGCCTGGCCGGCGCTGCGGGCGGCATTGTCCAAGGTGATGGTCAGCTGCACCTGCGCTGCATCGGCCGAGACGTACGGCGTGGTCAGCTGCGTGCCCCAGTGCGCGATATGCAACGACGCCGTCTTGGTCAGCCACACGTTGCGATACAGCCCGCCGCCCGGATACCAACGCGCCGACTCGGGCGGGTTATCCAGGCGAATGACCAGTTGGTTGCGCTTGCCTGCAATCGCATACGGTGTCAGGTCCACGCGCCAGGAGCTGTACCCGTAAGGCCAGCCGCCGACGAGGTTGCCGTTGAGCCAGACCGTGGCGTACGACATCGCACCATCGAGATCCAGAAACAACGCGCGGCCGCGATCGCTGGCCGGGATGTCCAGGCTCTTGCGATACCAGCCGATGCCCCAGCTCGGCAACCGGCCCATGCCACCGTAGGGCCCGTCTGCCAGGAACGGCCCGGCAATGGCCCAGTCGTGCGGCAGGTCCACGGTTTCCCAGGCGCTGTCGTCGAAGTGCGGCTGCACATACGCCACCGTGCTGCCCGGATTGCCTGGGGGGCGTGTGTGGCGTTGGGCCGGGTCTGCGATCAAGCCGTTGGCGGTCGGCAGGATCCACGGCTTGAGCACGCGCGCGGCCGACGCTTCGGTGAGCTGCGCTTGCTCCGGCTGCGCATCGGCCACCTTGCCATCGCCGCTGCGCACCACCTGTGGCCGTACATCGTAGTCCAGGATTTCATGGTTTGCGGGTGGGTCGCCGCGCTGAAAGCGCCACTGCGCATTGAGCGAAATACGTTCGCGCGAGGCGTCGCTGGCAGCGTGCGGTGCTGCGATGATGGGTAATGCGCTGCAGAGCAAGATAATGGCCGTGCAGGCACGGGCTGCGTCAGCCACGCGCCGTAGTCGCGTGATGTTGTGCATCGCATGTACACGCATCAGTTCACCGACCCTGCCGCTGCTCAGGATGTAGGCATGCGGCGTGCGCACACGTCGGTGCTGCCGCCCTCCGTTTGCGCCACCTCACAGCTTGTACGCTTGCTTGGGTAGGCGGTAGGCCAGGTCGATCGCCACCTCGGTTGCCTCGTCCTCGTCCAGCCGATGCTCGGCAACCAGTTTGGCCAGGAAGGCGCTGTCCACGCGCCGTGCCACATCGTGCCGCGCCGGAATCGAGAGGAATGCGCGGGTATCGTCGTTGAAGCCCACCGTGTTGTAGAAGCCGGCGCTGGCCAGGGTCTGCTCGCGAAAGCGCCACATGCCTTCCGGCGCATCATGGAACCACCACGCCGGGCCGAGCAGCAGCGAGGGATAGTGCCCGGCCAATGGCGCCAGCTCGCGGCTGTAGCTGGTTTCGTCCAGGGTGAACACGATCAGGCGCAAGCGTGCATCGTTGCCATGCCGGTCCAGCAAGGGCTTCAACGCATGCACATAGTCGGTGCGCATCGGAATATCGGCACCCTTGTCGCGTCCGTACCGCTCGAACAGCTGCCGGTTGTGATTGCGGAAGCAGCCCGGATGCAGCTGCATCACCAGGCCGTCGTCCAGGCTCATTGCCGCCATTTCGGTCAGCACCTGCGCGCGAAACAGTTCTGCCTGCTCCGGCGTGGCCGCACCGCGCACCGCCGTATCGAACAGGCGCTGCGCCTCGGCCCGCGACAGATCGGCGGTCGCGGCGCTGGGGTGCCCGTGATCGGTCGAGGTGGCGCCATGCGCGGCAAAGAACGCGCGCCGTTGCCGATGCGCACGCAGGTAGCCATCCCAGGTCAGCACGTCCTCACCGGTGAGCGCGCCAAACTGCTCCAGCGCGCCGGCAAACTGCTCGTGCTCCGGGTCCACGACCGGGTCAGGGCGATACGCCGTCACTACCCGCCCCTGCCAACCGCTGGCGGCAATGGCCGCGTGGTGCTGCAGCCGATCCAGCGGCGATTCGGTGGTGGCGATCACCTCGATATTGAAGCGCTCGAACAGCGCACGCGGCAGGAATGCCGACGTTTGCAGCGCGGCGGTGATGTGGTCGTAATAGTGATCGGCGGTGCCGGCATCGAGGCGGACACGCAAATCGAAAACGTCGTGGAACACATGATTGAGCCACAGCGCCGACGGCGTGCCGCGCAACAACGCGTAGTGCTCGGCAAACACGCGCCATGCCGCCCGCGGGTCGACTGCTGCGCGGGTTCCATCTGCGCGCGGGATGCCCAGGGCATCGAGGTCGATGCCCTGGCTGTACAACATGCGGAATACATAGTGGTCTGGCACCAACAACAGTTCGGTCGCGTTGGCGAACGCTGCATTGGTGGCGAACCAGGCGGGGTCGGTGTGGCCATGCGGGCTGATGATCGGCAGCGTTGCCACCTGTGCGTACAGGCGGCGGGCGATCGCGCGCGTGCCGGGATCGGCCGGCAGCAAACGATCGGGATGCAAGGACAACACGGAAGAACGCATGATCGATATCAGCCCTATGGACAGTGAGGAGGAAGCCTGTTCAGGGCTTGCTGGCAACGTAGCTGCGTAGCCAGGTCAATGCCGGGCGCTCGCTCCCATCGTAATTAATCAGATACGCACCTTCGCTGTCGCGCCACAGACCGTGACGGAAGCCCCACAGGTTCACCCCACGCACGGCCGGGTGCTCCCAGAACAGCGGGAAGATGCGCTGGTAAGCGGCCAACTGCTCTGCATCGGTACGCCCGTCCAGGTCGAACTCGGTGATGTAGATCGGCAGCCCGGTGGTGGCCAGCAGGTCCAGGTTGCCGCGCTGCACCGACACCGATGCATAGGACGTCTCGAAGGAGTGTCCCTGGATGCCGATCGCATCGATCAGGTGTTCTTGCTGCAACAGCTGGATGGTCCGCAGATACTGCTTGGCAGCGGCCGTATCGCCGGTGATGCCGTAGTCGTTGATCATCAGCTTGGTATGCGGGAAATACTTGCGTCCCAGGCGGAATTCCTCAAGCACCCAGTCCACGCCGGTCGCCCCCGTACCGCCCAGCGCCTGCAGATAATTGCCCGAATTGGCGTTACGGTTGTCGGGCTGATTGTGGTTCGGCAGCGTCTCATTGGCCACCTGCATCAGATCGATGTCGGGGTAGCGCTGCGCAATGGCGGCAAACCAGTGCTCGATCGCAGCAAGCTGCTCGTTTGGCGGCAGGGTGCGCACCCACGTCGGCTGCTGTGCACCCCAAAGACCCACGTGGAACTGGAACTGCATATGGTTGCGCTTGGCCAGCTGATAGGCCTCGTCGAGCGGGCCCCAATTCATCTGGCCGCGCACCGCTTCGACGCTGCCCCATTTGCCCGCATTTTCGGGAATAGCGGCATTCCAGTAGTTGGTGAAGCCCTGCGCTTGCTGTGGGCTGTAGGCGCTGCCCAGGGCGCGCTGCTTGCCGGCAGCGATCGGCCCGGCAACAGCGGACGCACAAGCGCCCAGCAACAGCACAAGCGTGAGTGGGTAACGAAGTTTCAACATGTTTGCATCCTCGATAAGTGAGCAAGGCAGTCACGGAAAGGCCAGGTACGCTGACGTGCGCCGGATCGACGCCAACGTGCGCAGACACCTGTGAACCGCGTCTAGGCCGGTTGCTCCACTCGCGCCGGCTGCCCCGTGGCACCAGGCGGTGCACCAGCGCCAGCGCCAGCGCCAGCGCCAGCGCCAGCGCCAGGAAGTAGGCCGCACCCGCCGCAAAAAAATATCGGAATGTCGCTGCCGATGGCCTGCAAAACGAAACCAATGAAAAGGGCGATCGCCATGCCGCCGAGGCCGGCGACTGTTGCACCTGCATGACAGGCAGGCGAGTCGGACAGCGGCGTCAAAAGACACGCCCAACAGCCTTGTCGCGCGGCGGTGGTCAGCCCGATCAGCACGACGACCAGCCACGTAGTGCATGCAGCCCGCGCGCCAACGTGAGGCCATCGGCACGAGGCCGGGACACCACGCAGACCTCTGTGGGCGCGGCGCGCATCGGCCATTGTCATGGTGCAGGTGTCCCGGGATGGGCCGCAACGTAATCGCGCAGCCACGTGAGCGCGGGACGTTCGGTGCCGTCGGCGCGGATCAGATACGCCGCTTCCTTGCTGCGCCACAAGCCGGGCCGAAAGCCCCACAAGGTGATGCCATGCACTGCCGGGTGTTCCCAGAACAGCGGGAACACCCGCTTGTAGTCGGCCAGCTGCTGCGCATCGGTCGGCCCGTCCAGATCGAACTCGGTGATGTAGATCGGCAGGCCGGTGGCGGCCAATGCATCCAGATTGTCGCGATGCACCGACATCGCCACCTCCGGCGTGGTCTCGAAGGCATGCTCCTGCACGCCGATGGCATCGACCAGGTTTTCACCCTGCAGCAGCCGCACGATCTGCAAATACTTCTGCGTCGCCTGCGCGCTATTGGTGATGCTGTAGTCGTTGATCATCAACTTGGTGTGCGGAAAATGCTGGCGCGCAAGCCGAAACGATTGCAGCACCCATTCCCAGCCGCTGTCGCCACTGCCTCCCAACGCCTGCAGATAATTGCCGCCGCCGGTATCGGCCTTGCTGGGCGGATCGTTGAGGGGCTCGTTCACCACCTCCAGCAGCGCGATATCCGGGTAGCGCTGCGCAACGGCGGCAAACCATTGCTCGATCTCGCGGCGCTGCTCGGCCGGCGGCAAGGTCTTGATCCACTCCGGCTGCTGGTTGCGCCACACCATGACATGCATCTGGAATGGCATCTGATTGGCCTGCGCGAACCGGTATGCCGCATCCAGCGTGCTCCAGTCCATCTTGTCGCGCACGGCCTCCACACTGCCCCATTTGCCGCCGTTTTCCGGGGTGAGCTTGTTCCAGTACTGCGCAAACCCCGGTGCCTGCTGCGCGCCGTACGCACTTCCGAGGAACTTGGACGCGGTCGCTGCCAGCGGTGCCGCGTGTGCTGGCGCAGCCATGCCCGCCGCCATCAACAGCCCCAGTGTTACTGCGCGCATGTGCATAAGCTCACCTCAGGATGATGTCGGCGCTGGATCGGCAGGCAACTGCGCCGGCTCCAGCCGCGGCACCAGCGTGTGCACGACGGCCAATGCCAGCAGGTAGGCAGAGCCTGCCATCAGGAACACCGGCACATAGCTGCCGGTGGCTTGCAACAGGAAGCCGATGAAGGTGGCGATCAACATGCCGCCCACCGCACCGGCAAAGCCGCCGATGCCCACCACGGTGGCGACCGCGTGGCGCGGAAACATGTCCGAAGGCAGCGTAAACAGGTTCGCCGACCAGCCCTGATGCGCGGCGGTCGCCAACCCGATCAGCGCAACCGCCAGCCACAGGTTGTCGGCGCGTGCGGCAAAGACGATGGGTACCACCGAAACCGCGCAGATCAGCATCGCGCTCTTGCGTGCGCGATTGACGCTCCAGCCACGCGCGATGAAACGCCCGGCCACCCAACCACCGGCAATGCTGCCGATATCGGCCAGCACGAAGATCACGATCAGGGGCACGCCCAACTGCAGCAGGCTCAAGCCATATTCGGCATGCAGGAACTTCGGCAGCCAGAACAGGAAGAACCACCAGATCGGGTCGGTGATGAACTTGCCCAGCACAAACGCCCAGGCTTGCCGATGCCGCAGCACCTGTAACCACGACAGCCGGCGTTGCACCGGCTCATGCGCATCGCTGCGGATATGCGCCAGTTCTGCGGCAGACAACCGGGGTTGTTGCTCGGGTGGGTGATAGCTGAACCACCACACCGCCAACCAGGTTGCACTGAGCACGCCGGTGAACAGGAACGCCGCCTGCCAGCCCCAGGCTGTGGCAATCAACGGCACCAGCAACGGGGCGACAATGGCCCCGATATTGGAGCCGGAGTTGAAGATGCCGGTGGCCAGCGCACGCTCACGGCGCGGGAACCATTCGGCCACCGTCTTGAGCGCTGCAGGAAAATTGCCCGATTCGCCAAGGCCCAGGAAAAACCGCGCAATCGCAAACCCCACCACGCTGGTGGCCAGGGCATGCCCCATCGCCGCCAGGCTCCACAGGCCGATCGCCAGCGCATAGCCGAGTCGCGTGCCGAAGCGGTCGATCACCGCACCGCTGCACAGCAGACCCAGCGCATATGCCGCCTGGAATGCGGTGACGATATAGCCGTACTGGATTTCGTTCCAACCGATCTGCGTCTGCAGGAATGGCGCCAGCACGCCCAGTACCTGGCGGTCCACGTAGTTGATGGTGGTGGCGGCCAGCAGCAAGGCGCAAACCCGCCAGCGCACGCGGCCGAGCCTTGCCGATGCAGCTTCCGGCGCTGCGGTGGGCACGTTGCTCATGCGCGTGGCCCGTGCAACCGCGCCAGCGCGCTGGCGGCCTGGCTGATGTGGTGCATGCATGCATCCATCAGGCCGGCCGGGCCCGTCGCTGCCGTGTTCTTCGGTTCGATTCATCGACCACTGCACCTGCACGAAGGTGGCCTCGCGCCACGGATGATAGCGCTACCATTACCACGGCATCGCGATAAATCCATCGCGCAGTGCAGCACTGCGCCACCTTACGCAAGCGAGTCTTGCACGATGGCGTGGGTTGGCTGGCGGCCTGCCGGCGCTCCACGCATCTATGCTGCCCTGCAGCGTGATGTTCCGAATTTGGTAGCGCTAACATCCTGAGCACTGATCGTCCGTCTCCCCCATCGCACCATCGTCGCGCCGCGCAACGGCAGCGGCACTCCCTGCGCAGGGGCGATGCGTGGGACATCTGCTACCTGTTAGGGAAGGGATTACGGTGAAGAACAGCTACGCACGAACCGCGTTGTCCTGCGCGTTGGGATCCATCCTGCTGGGCATGTCCAGCACCGCCGCCTGGGCACAGTCCGCCGATGCCCAGAGCACGGCGCAAACCCCGCCAACCACTGCCGGCAATAACGATGCGGTGACCCAGCTGGACACTGTCACCGTCTCCGGCTACCGACGCAGCATCCAGTTCTCCACCGACGCCAAGCGCGATTCGGTCGGCTTTGCCGACACGGTGTTTGCCGAAGATATCGGCAAGTTTCCGGACATGAATATCGCCGAGTCGCTCAACCGTATTCCCGGCGTGCAGCTGGCGCGCGACGTCAATGGCGAAGGTCTCAATATCGCCATCCGCGGCCTGGGCACTAGCTTCACCAAGACCACGCTCAACGGCGCCAGCATTGCCACTGCCTCGATCGGCCTGAATGCGCAGAACCAGAACCGCGAAGTCGATCTGAACCTGTTCCCCACCGAATTCTTCACCCAGCTCACGGTGAGCAAGACACCCACCGCGAGCATGCTCGAAGGCGGCGTTTCCGGTGTGGTGGACATGCGCAGCGCGCGGCCGTTCGATCGCCCCGGCGTGCACTTCACCTATCAGGCGCAGGCCGACTGGAACAGCACCAGCGAAAAAACCACCCCACGCGGCGCCTTCATGGGCAGCTGGACCAATGAAGCAGGCACTTTCGGCGCCTTGTTTGGGGTGGCTTCGGTGCGCAGCAAACTTGGCGTGCGCGGTTTCGAGAGCGTGGGCTGGACCAATCCCGGCCTCACCTACACCCAGTGCGGCCTCGCGCCGCCGGCAGGTACGCCGGCCACCAACCAACCGGCGGCGTGCAACGTCAATGGCGGCGGCAACTGGCGCATTCCCGACACGGTGCCCGCCACTGCCGGCAGCGGCCTCACCACCGGCGAAACCATCGACGCCGCCTGGCTGCTGGCGCGCAACCCGGGCCTGAGCATCGACCAGATCAGCGATGCGCTGATCCCGCGTCTGGGCCGCAGCGTCTACATGAGCGGCGATCGCGACCGCGATGCGTCGGTGATGTCGCTGGAATGGCGCCCGTCCGACAACATGCATTTTTATCTGGACACGCTGTACTCCGAAGCCGAGCGCACCACCGAGCGGATCAGCATGAATCTGATCGGCCGCAACGGCAACATGATCCCGCTCGGCATGCAGGTGGATCAGAACAACGTGGTGACCAGCGCCACCTTCGCCAATGCGCAATATTTCTTGGAAGCGCGCCCGTACCATGAAAACGTCAAGTTCTGGAGCGTCAATCCTGGTGCGGAACTGCTGTTTGGCGCCGAGCAGGACATCAAGCTCAATGTGCAGGCCAATGCCACCCGTAGCTGGCTAGCGCGCGAATCGCCCAGCATCCTGGTCACCTCGCCGTTCACCACCGTGGATTACCGCAACGAAGGCGGCGACCGCCCCAGCATCACCAGCCCGCTCGATCTCAACGACCCCAATCTGGGCTGGGGCTGGACGGGTGGCCGGGTCAATATCCAGAACGAAAAGCGCCAGACCGAAACGCGCGGCGCGCGCGCCGATCTGCAGTTCGGCGAGGACAAGCGCAACGTCAAGATCGGCGCGTCCTACGACATGGCCGAGCGCACCATCCGCGGTTTCGATAACAGCACCGCCTGGGAACAGGTGGTGTGCCGCGGCAACGGCGGCAACGTGTGCAATGGCGGCGCCGGCTCGGCAATCCCGAACTCGGCCCTGGCCAGTTATCTGAAACCCGGCCCAGACGGCTTCATCACGGCCGACTTCTCCCGCTTCCTGGCCGACACCAACTACTACGCGCTGCGCGATGCCGCACCGGAGAGCAACTCGGCCAACACCGGCGCTTCGACCGGCGGCATCCGCGAAAAAAATCTGGGCTTCTACATCGAGACCAACGCCGAAGCCGACGTCTGGAACCGCACCATGCGCTTCAACGCCGGTGTGCGCTATGTGACCACCGACCAGACCATTACCGGCCCGGTCACCATCAATGGTGTCCGCAGCGTGCAGGTGCTGGATTCGGATTACAAGGAAACCCTGCCCTCGTTCAACGTGGCGTGGGACGTGGCCGACAAGGTGGTCGTGCGCCTGTCCAGCTCGCGCACGCTGACCCGCCCCGATCCCAGCGCGATGCTGCCAAACACCAATTTCAGCGACCCTTCCGCGCAGACCGCCACGCAGGGCAATCCGAACCTCAAGCCGTATCTATCGACCAATGTGGACTTCGGCGGCGAGTGGTACACCGGCGGCGAAGGCTATGTGGGCCTGACCCTGTTCAACAAGCGCATCACCGGCTTCACCGTCAACGGCATCCGCCGCATCCCGTTCAACGACCTGGGCGTGAACTACGACACCCTGTTGCCGATCCAGCAGGCCGGCCTGGCCCAGCGCGGCGGCCCCAATGCGGCCACCGTGGATGTGCAGACGCAGGTCAATGCCGATGGTGTGCTCAATATCCGCGGCACCGAGGCCATCTGGGTCCAGCCGCTGGACAAGCTGTTCGATGGCCTGGGCTTCAGCCTCAACTACACCCACGTCAACCAGCAGTCCGAAGGCGAAGGCGTGCCGGCGGTGGCCGTCGGTGTCGCGCCCAACCTCTGGAACGGCACCGTCTACTGGGAAAAGGATGCAGCCTCGATCCGCCTGTCCTACACCTGGAACGACGACATGGTGATCTCCGGCGCCAACCAGAACGGCATCCCCTATGCCCGCCTCAATGCCGACGCGCGCGGCCAGCTCGATATGTCGGCGAGCTACGCACTGGATTGGCTGCCGTCCAAGCCGCAGATCACGCTCAACGTCACCAATATCACCAACGAACCGTTGCGCACGACCTTCGCCTGGCCCAACGCCACCTACGACCTGTATGAGCCCGGGCGCACCGTCATGCTCGGCATCCGCGGTACCTTTTGAGTGTTGTCGTCATCGGTCGCCGTTCCTCCCAGCGGCGACCGGTGGCGCAATGCGCGCCGCGGCGTTTTCCGCAGCATCCTTCGAGTCCGCCCCACCTCATGAACGATCGGTCACAGCAGCTCTCCTTGCGCGAAAAGATCGGCTACAGCCTGGGCGACCTGGCCGCCAATCTGATCTTCCAGACGCTGGTCACTTTCCTGGCGTTCTTCTACACCGATGTGTTCCGCATTCCTGCAAGCGTGGCAGCGACGCTGATCTTTGTGGTCGGCATGCTGGGCGCATTCGTGTTTACGCCGGTCATCGGTATCCTGGCCGATCGCACTCACACCCGCTGGGGCAAGTTCCGCCCGTGGATCCTGTGGACGGCGCTGCCCTTCGGGGCGTTGTCGCTGGCCGCCTTCAATACGCCCACGCTCGGCGAGCAGGGCAAGATCGCCTACGCGTTTGCCACCTACACCTTGCTGATGCTGGTGTACGTGGCCAACAACCTGCCGTATTCGGCCTTGAGCGGCGTGCTCACCGGCAGCATGGAGCAGCGCAACAGCTTGTCGGCGTATCGCTTTCTGGCGGTGACCTTTGCGCAGTTCATCATCCAGGTGCTGTTGCTGCCGTTGGTCTTGATTCTGGGCAATGGCGACAAGGCGCAGGGCTTTCGCAACACCATGGCGCTGTTCGCTGCGATCGGCACGCTGTGCTTTTTGATCACCTTTTTCACCACGCGCGAGCGGGTGCTGCCGATCAGCGAACAACGCAACAGCGTGCGCCAGGACCTGACCGATCTGGTCCGCAACAAACCCTGGCTGGTGATGCTGGCGCTCACCATCCTGGTCTTCATCAATCTGGCGATGAAGGGTGGGATGTACATCTACTACTTCAAGTACTACCTCGACGCGAATGCGTTGACGCAGTTTCTCGATCACGCCGGCTTCAACCGCTTCATCGCCGGCATCAACAGCGTACTGACTGGCGCCGGCATGAGCGCGTTGCAGTGGCCACAAGATGCACCGACTTCCGCATTTAGCGTCTTCAGCGCCGGCGGCATCCTGGCGATGATCGTGGGCATCGGCTTTTCCAAACGCCTGGCCGACCGCCATGGCAAGCGCAATGTGTTCGGCGGCGCGCTGCTGATCTCCACGCTGTTCCTGCTGGCGTTCTATCTGTACCCACCCAATGCGATCGGTTGGGTGTTCGCCTCCTACGTCCTGCATGGGTACTTCTACGGCATCACCATTCCGTTGCTGTGGGCGATGATCGCCGATGTGGCCGATTACTCGGAGTGGAAGAACCACCGCCGCGCCACCGCGATCATCTTCTCGGCGATGTTGTGCGGCTTGAAGATCGGCCTGAGCGTAGGCGGTGCATTGGTCGCCGGCGTCCTGGCGTTGTATGGCTATGACGCAGCATTGCCTCAGCAAAGCGCGGCCGTCACCAACGGCATCCGTCTGGCCATCAGCGTGTACGCCTCGCTCCCGTTTCTGCTCGGCACCGCACTGCTGGCGCTGTACGAGATCGACAAAGCGCTGGAAGCCCGCATCGAACACGAACTGGGCGTGCGCCGACACACCGTCCCGCTCGCCACCGTCTGACCTCCCCTCCCACTTCATGCACAGGTACGCGCATGTCCGATGAACTGCAAGCCGCTAATCTGCAGGCGCTGGCGCGCACCGCCATTTCCGCACCGCTGGTGACCCATCTCTACACCGCCGACCCGTCCGCACATGTATTCGACGGTGCGTTGTATATCTATCCCTCGCACGACCTCGATGCCGGCGTGGCCTTCAGCGACGACGGCTCGCATTTCGACATGGCGGACTACCACGTGCTGCGCATGGCGCACCCGGGTGCAGCGGTGGAAGACCTCGGGCAAGTGCTGCACGTGCGCGATGTGCCCTGGGCGCAGCGGCAGATGTGGGCACCGGATGCGGCACAACGCAACGGCAAGACCTATCTGTACTTTCCCGCAAAACGCGCCGATGGCATGTTCCAGATCGGCGTGGCGGTGGGCGATCGCCCCGAAGGCCCGTTCGTCGCCGAGCCGCAGCCCATCGCCGGGACGTACTCGATCGACCCGGCCGTGCTTGCCGCCGACGACGGCGCGCATTACCTCTACTTCGGCGGCATCTGGGGCGGCCAGCTGCAGCACTACCGCGACAATGCCTATGCGCAAACGCATCAGGAACCGGTGGGCGACGCACCCGCACTCGGCCCACGCGTGGCGCGCCTGCACGAGCACATGACCGAACTGGCCGAACCCAGCCGCGAAGTCGTCATCCTCGACGAGCACGGCACCCCACTGCGCGCAGACGACCACGCCCGCCGTTTCTTCGAAGGCCCCTGGGTCCACCAACACGCCGGCCGGTACTACCTGTCGTATTCCACCGGCGACACCCACCAGATTTGCTACGCCACCAGCGACTCACCCTACGGCCCGTTTATCTATCGAGGCGTGCTGCTCGCACCGGTGGTCGGCTGGACCACGCATCACTCCATTTGTCTGTTCCAGGAGCAGTGGTATCTGTTCTATCACGACAGCGTGCTCTCGGGCGGTCAGACGCATCTGCGCAGCATCAAGATGGCGCCGCTGGCGCATGCTGCAGATGGAACGATCGCGACGATTTATCCGTATGGGGAAGATGCGGTGTCGCCTTGGTGAGTGCTGTTGGGTAACCGGCTGCCGCGACTCCAACCAGTCGTCATGACTCGACCGCCGTGGCTGAACGACACGTCCCGTCACCGCTGCGCTTCCAGGGCGCGTCGTGAGCCTCGTTGCGGCTGATCGTCGACCCGGCGCTCACCGCGCGGTGAGCGCGCGTTTGCTGGCATGCGCAAGGCGTCGGCGCGGCTCTTGAACGCCGCCATGACGTACCGAGCGTTACCGTCGTCCCACTGGCGAGAGGGCCAGCGTGCGCCCAGTCCGGAACTGCATCGCATGGGGTCGCATCCGGACGCACTGCAATGCCGTAGGCCTGTCTACGGATTCTTCAGGTGGAGGTTGCCATGCGAGGTGGTTCGATGCTGTTGTTGCTGACCTTAGCGGTCTATGGGAGTGCGAGTGGGAGCGAGTCGCGTGCCGCCCTGCCCCGTGCAGATAGCGTCGATGTACCGCGCTTCATGGGCGACTGGTACGTCATCGCGCATATTCCGACCCGCCCGGAACGCAATGCCTACGACGCGGTGGAGAGCTACGCGCTGCGACCGGATGGTCGCATCCAGACCACCTTCACGTATCGCAAGGGCAGCTTCCAGGCGCCGCTCAAGTCGATGCATCCGATCGGCCAGGTGGCGAAGCAGGGCAATGGCGCGCTCTGGCGCATGCAGTTCTTCTGGCCGTTCAAGGCCGAGTACGTGATCGCCTGGCGGGATGCGGAGTATGCGCAGACCATCGTGGCGCGCAGCAAGCGCGATTACGTCTGGTACATGGCGCGTACCCCACAGGTCTCCGATGCCGACTATCAGCAGGCCGTTCAACGCATTGCCGCAATGGGCTACGACGTCTCACAGCTACGACGTGTGCCGCAGTCGGCGCGCTGATGCAAAAGCGCCCATGGGGAATCTGCACGCCGTGCAGTCCTCGAGCCGGCCGAGCGCCTCAGGCGTCGTTCGCGTCCACAGAAAGTTCCCATCCATCGTTCAAGCCGCCCAAGGGCTTGGCCTCGGTTGCCAAGTCGTCCTCGAATGCCGAAATCGCCTTGTACGACGGCGCCATGGTCGGATAGACCGTCACATCCATGGGAAACGCCGTATTTTCCGGGTAATGACAGCAGCGAACTTTCTGCTCGAAGCGAAGCATCTTCACCGAGAACTCAAGCGCCGATTCCTTGCTGGGGAAGACGACTGAAAAAGCGATTTCCCGCGGCTTTGAAAGTTCGACACCTTGCTGTGCGATATGCCAGAGCGTGTCGCCGTTATCGTCTTTGGGATACAGAATCAGATCTCGCTGCATGATGCTCTCATCAAGTGTTGGTCGGGAAGGCCTGTGACGCCAGGATCTTCGCCGTCGGGCGAGAAAGCCAGCGTCGATGGTTCCAAAAGGCGCCACGGCGATGCGTCCCTGCCCGGCTCCCTGCTGACCGAGTCATCGCAATCAGGAGAAGCTCGCCCGTGGAGAGGAGGCACGCGATTACGCAACAAGGGTCTTGAACGGCGCCGCTAGTGCTCGACTGGCAGCGCTCCCTCTCGCCGGCCGCTCGGATCGGCAACGCGTCGCAGGAAGTCATCCAGCATCCGCGAGCGACATCGCGCAACCGGCATGCCATCGCGCTGCGCGACGCGAGGCGTGCTCGAACAGATCCGCGAGCAGTTCGCCGAAGTTCTCTGCACCGCCGCCCAGCTCGCGATTGATGCTCACCTGCAGCTGTTCATTCGCTGCCCACAGACGCAGCAGTTCGAAGGCCTCCGGATCGGCCAGTGCGCCGGGCGGGACAATCAATTCTCCATCGTGCATGTCTTCGCTCGTCGGGGGCGAACGTTCACGCGGTGTGGTCGCCGCCTCGCATTCGCCGGCGCGCGCACGCGCGACATCAGTGATCAGTCGCAGTGGGGCGATAACAGATGCCGGCTCAGGCAGGCGCCTGCTGCTCCACCGAGTGCCTCAAGGCACCCAGATCAAATTCATCACCTGCGGATCGGCGGTCACCTTGACCAGCTTGCCGCTGGGGCCGAACTGCACCTGGTACTCGGAGAAGCTGTCGCGCCAGTAGCGCCACAGCGAGGCGTCCAGGTTGGGGTTTTCGCTGCTGATCGGATAGCCGACCGCCATCAGCACCTGTTCGCGGGTCATGCCGCCGGTGAGCTTGCCATCGGCGATGGCCTGGCGAATCTTGGGCGGAAAGGTGGCGAGCTTGAGCTTGGGGTCGGCGGTGACCACATAGCGGGCGGCGAAGGTGGTGTTGTCCAGGTCGCGGCTGTAATCGTTGCCGATGGACTGCTTTTCGCCGGCGATCTTGAGGTTGACGCGGTTACGGCCGAAGCCGGTGACGCTGACCGGGGTGCCGACCGGGAGCATGCGTTTGCCGTCTTCGGCGTAGTTGCTGTCGCTGATCCAGCTGCCGTCGGTGCGCAGGTTGCAGCACAAAAAGCCGTCGTACTTGGCGACATCGGCGGCGCTGGCCAGGTTGGCGGCGGTCAACAGGCCCAGGGCCAGCAGGGACGAATGCAGACGCATCGAAAGACTCCTTTCTCGACGGCCGTGGCCGCGCGGCAATGATGGACGAGGCGCGCCGCCGTTTCCCCGCGGCGCGCGGGCATTGTCGCAGCCCCGGGCCGCTTGGCAAGCGCGGGTGACGCGTGCAGCCCGGGGTTGTGTATGCTCGGGGGGTGGACACCCTGTCAACCGCCGAGATCGTCGAGCAGATCGCCGAGTTGCGACGCGCCCACCGCGCGTTGGACGAGGAGATTCAGCGCGTGCCCGCCAATCCGGAAGACGAGCTGCAGATGAAGCGCCTGAAGAAGCGCAAGCTGCAGATCAAGGACAACATCATCCGGCTGGAGATGGAGCTGGTTCCCGACGAGCCGGCATAGCACGCGCCTGCGGTTGGGTTTGCTTTTTGTGGTGCGCGGGCACTCGTTGCGGCGGCGCGGTCCACGCATGGCCGGCGCGGCGCTCCCTCATCCGCCCTTCGCCCCTTCCGCGGCATGCGGGGGAAGGGAGTGAGTTGGCGGCATTCGAGCAGCTGGCGTCCTCGATCCCGTAGGAGCGCGCCCGAGCGCGACGGGCCTTCCCGGGAAGGCTTCGTCGCGCTCGGGCGCGCTCCTCCACTAAGTTGACCGTCTGGCTTTCGACGATGCCGCGTGTGATTGTGTCCGTCGGCTGCGGGGGCTCAGCCTGCGCGCAACAGGATCTTGCCGCGACGCCCCGGTTCGGCGCTGGCGGCGGCTGCCTTGGCGGCGTCCTGCAGGTCGTACACCGCTTCCACCGGCAGGGCCAGGCTGCCATCCAGGGCCGCCTTGAGCAGTTCGCCGATCATGCGGCGCTTGTCCTCGGACTTGGTGGCGGCCATGACCTTGCTGCCCCAGAAACCGCGCACCGTGGCCTGCTTGAAGATCACATCGCCACTGGCGATCTCCAGCGGTTCGCCGGTCATCGAGCCGAACGAAATCAACTCGCCGCCTTCGGCAAGCAAGCCCATCAGCTCGCCTGCCGCCTTGCCGGCAACCGAGTCGATCGCGCGCACGATCGGCGCATCGCCGGCCAGCGCGCGCACGCGGTCCTGCCAACCGTCTTGCGCAGTCGACACCGCATTGCCGATGCCCAATGCCTTGAGTTCGTCCACGCCGGCATCGCGACGCACCAGATTGATCACGTTGATGCCGCGTGCCGCCGCGAGCATGGCGACGGTCTTGCCAACCGCGCCGTTGGCCGTGTTTTGCACAATCCAGTCGCCTTTCTGGACATGCAGGAACTCGATCAGCATCAACGCGCTCAGCGGCATGGCGATGAGCTGGCAGCCACGGTCGTCATCCAGTGCACCGGGCAGTGGGACCACGCCGGTCGCCTCGGCCAGAAAGTAGTCGGCCCAGCTCTCGTGCACGCCGGCAGCGACGACGCGCTGGCCGACCTGCAGGTCCTGGACGCCTTCGCCCAGCGCATCGATCACGCCAGACCCTTCGCTGCCGCCGATCGCCGGCAACGTGGGCTTGTAGCCGTAGTTGCCGCGCACCGTCCACAGGTCATGGTTGTGGATGGGCGAACGCCGCATCGCGATGCGGACCTGGCCCTTGCCGGGTTGCGGTGTGGGCCGCTCGCCAAGTTCGAGCACCTTGGCCGGGTCGCCGAACCGGGTGTGGATGGCTGCGCGCATGCAAGTCTCCTGCCGGCGACGCCCGTGGTGCAACGCAGCCGATCACAGTGAAGGGTGCTGCGATGCTAACGGGAGCGCTGCAAGCGCCCGATGAAACGAACGGAACCGCTGCGTGAAGGCGGCAGGCGTCTCGCCAACACCCCGCCACGCGCCCAACGCCTCCCACAGGGCTTGAAGGCGTTCGCCAACGGCTTACTGCGGTGGCACGACCACGTCCGGCTTCGCCGCTGCCGGGCTGACGCGTTCGATGGTGTGGCGCAGTTCGCGGCCCAGAATGAACTTGGCGTCCTTGGCCCAGGCATCCAGGCGCTCGTCGAACATCAGCTTGCTGTTCTCGTCCGGCCACACCAGGCGCAACTCGCGCAGTTTCTGGATGAAGCCGCGGAACAGCGTCTTGTCGAAGAACTCCGGCGCGGCCGGTGCGTACAGCAGGCTCAGACGCTGCGCGGCCTGTTGGCACAGGCTTTCCAGTTCGCCGGCACCGAGCACGCCGGGGCCGTTCTTCACCAGCACCGAAATGGCGATGTAGTAGCGCTCGAAGGCCTGTTGCAGCGAGTGGCCGATCGCACGCAGGCGGAACACTTCGTCGGTCTGCCCGGTGTTGCGTGCCAGGATCCCGCCGTCGTCGTCGGTGACGTTGAGCAGCAGGCCTTCGCGCACGAACATGTCGATGGTCTGTTCGATGCGTTCGGCAAAGCGGTCTTCGCTCCACGGCAGGAACAACTCGGCCTGCAGGAACGGATACACCGTGCGACCCAGGCGCAACAGACCGGCGCGGCTCATGCGGCGGTTGTTCTGGAAACAGCACGCCACCCACGAGGAGGCCGTGAACAAATGCAGCACGTTGTTGCGGAAGTAGCTCAGCAGCACCGCCGTATCGCCGCTGACGCTGAGCACATCGCCCAGCGGATGCGACACGCGCGTGAGCACGTTGATCTCTTCGGCGTGGGTGATGATGCGCGCGGGCGTATGCGGGGTGACGGTGACGCGGTCCGAGTAGGGCATTTCGGCCAGCAGCTTCTTGCACAGCTCGATCTGCGCGATCAGATCGGCCTCGCCCATCGCGTGCTTGGGCGTGGACAGCAAGGCCAGCGCCAGCAGGTTGATCGGATTGACGTCGGCGGCGCAGTTGATGCGGGTCTGGATCTGCGTCGACAGCATGTCCACCGCGGGCGCCAGCCAGGTGGGTTTTTCGTCTTCCGGCAGCGGCTGGCCGTCCCAGTCGGGCGCGTGCTTGGCCAGCACGTCGTTGAGCGCGATCGGCTCGCCGAAGTTCACCACCACCTGGCCGTAGTTCTGCTTGAGCACCTTGGGAATGGACCACAGCAGGCCCCAGATGGATTCCTTCTCCTTGGGCCGGCCGGTGAGCTCGTCCAGGTAGCTGTTGCCTTCCATCAACTTTTCGTAGCCGATGTACACCGGCTGGAACAGCACCGGCTTGCGCGGCTGGCGCAGATACGCGCGCAGGGTCATCGCGATCATGCCGCCCTTGGGCTGCAGCAAACGCCCGGTGCGCGAACGCCCGCCTTCGACGAAGTATTCGATGGAATAGCCGCCGGCCACCAGCTGGGCGACGTATTCGCTGAGCACGGCCGAATACAGCGCATTGCCCTTGATCGAGCGACGGATGAAGAACGCGCCGCCCTTGCGCAGCAGCGTGCCGACCACCGGCAGGTTGAGGTTGATGCCGGCCACGATGTGCGGCGGCACGATGCCGCGTTCGTAGAGCAGGTAGCTCAGCAGCAGGTAGTCCATGTGGCTGCGGTGGCTGGGCACGTACACCACTTCGTGTCCGGGTGCGGCCTGTTTAAGCTTGTCCAGGTGATGCACCAGCACGCCGGCGTAGATGCGGTTCCACACATGGGTCAGCAGGAAGCTGGCCGAGCGCACCACCGGGCTGGAATAGTCGGCGGCGATTTCCCACGCATAGGCATGCGCCTTGCGCCAGGCATCGACCGGCTTGGAATTGTCGCGCTTGGCCTGGATGGCGATGGCCTCGCGTACCGACTCGGCGGCCAGCACCTGGTCCACCAGCAAGCGGCGGGTAGACAAGTCCGGGCCGATCACCGCTTCGCGGATGCGCCGGAAGTGCGTGCGCAACACGCGCTGCAACTTGCGCAAGGTGCGCTCGGGCGGCAGCCCTTCGGCCATGGTCTGGCGCAGCGAAATCGGCGGAGCGAAGCGCACGATGGTGGTGCGGCCGTTGAGCAAGACCGACAGCAGGCGCCGGAAGCGGCCAACCAGCGCCCAGTTTTCGGAGAACAGCACCGCAAACCAGCCGCTCTGCTTGTCCGGCGCGCGGCCGACGAAGATCGACACCGGCACCAGATGCACGTCCAGGTCGGCGCGCACGCGGTGCGCCTGCAGCAGCTTGGCCAGCGAATCGGAATGGGTCTTGCCGCCGCGCTGCTCGGGAATCAGCGAATTGCTGCTGCTGCGCCGTGAGAGCGCCAGGTAGGCGCGCTTGCGCTCCAGCGGGTCGCCCGGCAACGGCACCAGCGGCGACGGCAGGCCGACTTCGCGACAGGCCTTGTCCAAAATCAGCGCGTTGGACATGCCGTAGTCTTCCAGCACGTACACGACCGGGCGGCCGTCGTCGTAGCGACCGGGCTGGTCCGGCTCGATGGTCAGGCTCAGCCAGGGGTCTGCCAGACGGCCGAGCAGGCGCGCCCACCAGGGGCGCTTGGCGCTGCGCGCAGCGGCAACGCCGGGGGCGATCGATGGCGCAACCGCTGGCGGTACCGGCTCGGCGAGCGGCAATGCCGCCGTCGTGGCGCCGGTGTCGGCTGCGGCAGTGCTGGGCGGGCTGGGCTGGCCGTCCGGAAACGGCAGGGGATTCTGTTCTGGCATCACGGTCATTATCGCCCAGCCGGGCGGTGCCCGGTGTCGGCAGGCTTCGCCGGCGCGGCCGCTGCGGTGTCGGGCGCTGCAGTGGCGCTGGGTAGGGGCGCGGGCTGGGCATCGAGCAGCGCCTGTACTTCGTTCTGGGTCTGCAGCTGGTACCAGTGGCCATCGCGCTTGATCAGCGCAACGTTCAGATCGATATCGTGGGCGGCCAGCGGATAGCGCAGCCGTACCTGGGCGGTGTCGGCATCCTGCTTGATCAACCCGGTCCGCAGCGCGTCCAGGCTGCTGTCGATCGACAGGTCGTAGCGCTCCAGCACCTTCTTGCAGGTTTCCCAGAACGGCCCGAGCCGGCGCAGGCTTTCTTCCATGCCCAGCCGCTGCAGGTCGGCATCGGAGGTGATGCCGGTGGCGCGCGCGGCGGTCGTCAGGTCGGCGATGCTGGCCTTGGCGCGGGGGCGATCGGCCAGCGGCGCGGTGGCAGCCCACGCGCTCAAGGCGTCGACCAACTGCACGTAATGGGCGCGCTGCTCGGGCTGGTAGTCGTTGCGGCTACGCAGGTATTGCACGCCGAACTGGCCCAGCGATTGCGCGGCCTGGGCGATGCCCTGCGCCTGGCCGGCCAGCTGCGCATCGAAGGCCTGCTGCAGGCGGCGTTCGGCATTGGGCGCCGACAACGACCCGAGCAGCGCGCCGACTTCATTGGGCAGCGGCAGTTCGGTCAGCGGCCAGCGGCTTGCACCGCCGCGCCACGCCGCCTCCAGCTGGGTGTATTGCGCAGGCGTTACCCGGATGCGCGCGTATGCCACCAGATCGTTGCGCCGCAGCGGCAGGGTCATCGCCTGCATCGCCGCGGCCGGCTCGGCCTTGGCGCCGGGCAGTGCCGGCGCGGTCTGGTTGCGCTGGCAGCCGCTCACGCACAGCGCGGCCAGCAGCAGCCACGCAGCGGAGTGGAACCGCCCTGCGCGGGCGGTAGGTAGCGACATGCGCACGATGTTCCCCCTGATCGATCGGCGCATCTTGCTGTCTGGATGCATTGGCGGCAAGGCGGGCCTGAACCGTGCGCCAGGGTATGGTGCGCAGATGTTACGTTTTCGTAGTTCCTGGCATGTTGTCGACCAGTGTCCGACATTGGCTGCCGATGTCTTATTCGGACAAACTTGTCCAGCGAGCGGGCTGCAGCCCTTGCGCCACTTGCGTTTGACCTCATGCTGCGGCGCATCATGTAAGCGATTGCAGTTCCTGCTAGCGTGCGCTGCATCTCGCTTGGGGGTCACCATCAGATGGGGCTGATGTCATGCATGTGCCTGTCCGACACGGGCGCTCGGTGCCAGCAGGCCGTGCGCCTTACCCCGGCGCGCGGCGCCACGTGCGTTGACCTGGAGAACGCCACAGCATGAGTCGGCCACGGTCCGAAGGCGGCAGCGTCACCATCAAGGACGTTGCGCGCGAAGCGCAGGTGTCGGTGGCGACGGTCTCGCGCACCATGAACGGGCATCAGCACGTGGCCGAGTCGGTGCGCGAGCGTGTCCTGCAGGTGGCGCGTGCGCTCAATTACATCCCGCACCACGCCGCGCGCAGCCTCAGCAGCCGGCGCACCCACACCATCGGGGTGGTGCTGCCGGACCTGCATGGCGAATTCTTTTCCGAATTGATCCGCGGCATCGATCAGGTGGCGCGCGACCAGGGCTACCACCTGCTGGTGTCCAGCTCGCACGGCGACCCGCAGGCGCAGCGCCGGGCACTGGAGCGCCTGCCCGGGCGCGTGGACGGGGTGGTGGTGATGTCGCCGTCGCTGGGCGATTCGGGCGTGCATGAAGACGCGCTGCCCGGCGGCCTGCCGGCGGTGCTGCTCAATTGCGCGGGTAGCGCGAGCCAGCGCCCGGTGCTCAATGTGGACAACTACGGCGGCGCGCGGGTCATGACCCGGCATCTGCGCGACAGTGGCCACCGCCGCATCGCCTTCATCGCCGGGCCGGACGACAACTTCGATGCGCATGAGCGCCTGCGCGGGTATCGCGACGAACTGGCGCTGGACCCGGCCGTGCAGCCGTGGGTCTTGTCCGGCAACTTCGACGAAGAATCCGGTTACCGCGCCGGCCAGGCGTTGGCCCGGGACACGCGGCCCGACGCGGTGTTCGCCGCCAACGACATGATGGCCTTGGGCTGCCTGTTCGCGCTCGGCCATGCCGGGCTCAAGGTGCCGCAGGACATTGCGCTAGCCGGATTCGACGACGTGCCGATGGCGCGCTACGTGCTGCCTGCGCTGACCACGATGCGGGTGGATATCGCCGGCCTGGGCGCGCGCGCACTGCAGTTGTTGCTGGGCCAGCAATTGGTCGATGCGCCTGCACCGCCTGCCGAAGCCGCACCGCCGGCATTTTCGCAGATGGTTCCGGAGCTGATCGTGCGTGCCTCCAGCGCCGCCCGTAGCACACCCGGACATTGACAACGATGCGCCACATCGCATCTTCACGAATTATTTACGCTTTCTTATGTTTTTTATAACTCTATCGTTGCCGCTACCGCTGCTCGATCGTCCTTGGAAATAACGCGTCACCCTGCGCCACGCCGACCACGCTGCCGGTACGCGCCTGATCCCTGGGAGGGGGAAGTCATGAAGACCTACCGTACCGTCTCCACCCTGCCGGCGCGTCGCCTGCTGTGCTGCGCCCTGGCCGCGTCGTTGCTGGCTGCCAGCCCGGCCATGGCGCAGTCCAGTAACGCCACCCTGCGCGGGCAAGTGGCCGCGTCCCAGGCTGGCACTACCGTGACCGCCACCAACGTCGCCACGGGCACGACGCGAAGCGTGGCGACCGGGCCGGACGGCAGTTATGCCCTGGTTGGCCTGCCGCCGGGCACCTACAAGGTGGATGCCGGCCCGGGCACCGAGAAGACGGTGACCTTGTCGGTGGCCTCGTCGGTGAGCCTGAATCTGGGCAGTGGCGGCGAGACGACCACGCCCGCCGATGGCACCGCCACCACCCTGGACACGGTCAAGGTCACCGCCACCTCGCTGCAGGAGGTCAAGACCTCTGAAGTGGGCACCAATGTGTCGCTCAAGCAGATCAACACGGTGCCGCAGCTGACGCGCAACTTCCTGGAGTTCGCCGACACCGTGCCCGGCATGCAGTTCGAGACCGACCCGAACGGCAACAGCCGCATCCGCGGTGGCGCGCAGGCCAGCTCGGCGGTCAACGTCTACATCGACGGCGTGGGCCAGAAGAGCTATCTGTTCGGCGGCGTCTCCGGCCAGGAGCAGAGCGCGGGCAACCCGTTTCCGCAGCTGGCGATCGGCGAGTACAAGGTCATTACGTCCAACTACAAGGCCGAGTTCGACCAGGTGGGGTCGGCGGCGATCGTGGCCTCCACCAAGTCTGGCGGCAATGAGTTCCACGGCGAGATCTTCGGGCGCACCACCAACACCGATTTCCGCGCGCGTCAGGCCGACGAGCGCGCCGGTGCGCCCAATGCCGACGGTAGCAAGCGCCAGACCCACCAGGACGAATACGGCATGGCCTTCAGCGGGCCGATCGTCAAGGACAAGGCGCATTTCTTCGTCAGCTACGAAGGCAAGGGCTTCGAGGTGTCGGCCAACCCGGTCTCGGTGCCGGACAGCTTCAGCGCATTGAGCGACGACCTGCCGGCCGGCGTGCAGAGCCGCCTGGGTTCGGTCACCCGTCCGTTCAAGGAAGACCTGTACTTCGGCAAGATCGACTGGGACGTTGGCGAGAACGATCGCCTGGAGTTGACCGCCAAGTACCGCGACGAGAAGAGCCGCGACGACGTGGGCGACCGCAACACCGCCATCGCCGGCAAGAACAACCTCAACACCGAAGAGCGCTACGACCTGCGCTGGCAGCATTTCGGCGAACGTTACGTCAACGAGGCGCGTGTCTCCTACGAGGACGTGCTGTTCAACCCCAATGCCTTCACCCTGGGCAACCAGAACATCTATACCCGCGGCGTCGCCGAAGACGATGTGCTGATCCGCGACAACGCCACCAGCGGCCTGGCGATCCAGCGCAAGGGGCAGAAAGGCCCGAGCTTCCAGAACGACCTGACCTTCAACAGCATCGACTGGCACGGCAGCCACGTCATCAAGATGGGCGTGAAGTACAAGGAAGTGGAGCTGACCCAGAGCGAAAACGCGGCGGTCAATCCTTCGTTCTACTATTCGGTGGCCGATGGCCTGGGAACCTCGGCGATTCCGTACCAGGTGAAGTTCAATCTGCCGTTTGCCGGTGCGGCGCCGTCGGTGACAACCAAGAGCAAGCAGCTGGGCCTGTACATCCAGGACGATTGGGACGTCAACGACAAGCTGCAATTGAACCTGGGCGTGCGCTGGGATGGCGAGAAGATTCCTTCGTATCTGGACAACGTGACCCCGCCGGAAGTGGTGGCGGCCTTGAACGGCCCCGGCACCGACCCGACGGTGAGCGCCACCTACGCCGAGCAACTGGCCAAGGGCGGCGTCAACATCAACGACTACATCAGCAACGGCCATAACCGTAAGCAGGACAACAACAACTTCGCGCCGCGCCTGGGCTTCTCCTACGATTTCCGCGGCGACGAATCGCTGGTGTTGTTCGGCGGTGCCGGGCGCAGCTACGACCGCAACCTGTTCGACATACTGGGACTGGAGCAGGTCAAGTCGGCGCTGGCGCAGTACACGCTCCGCTTTGCCGAAGCCGCGCCCGGCTGCACGCCGGCGCCGGGCACCTGCGTCAACTGGAATCCGGCCTACCTCAGCGATCCGGCAAGCCTCGGCAGTCTGGTCAATTCAGGGGTGCGCAACGGTGAAATCGACCTGCTCAACAACGATCTGAAGACGCCTTATTCCGACCAGTATTCGCTGGGCCTGCGCACGCGGCTGGGCGAATGGAACACCTCGGCCACGGTGTCCTACATCCATAGCAAGGACGGTCTGATCCTCACCTTGGGCAACCGCTACCCCAATGGCGATTTCTTCCAGAATGGCGGCCAGCCGTGGAACGAGAATCCGCCGGGCTTCGGTTCGCTGCTGATCGGCAATAACGGCGTGGAAACCAAGACCGGCCAGCTGCTGCTGTCGGCCGACAAGCCCTATACCCAGGAAAGCGGCTGGGGGTTGACTGCGGCCTACACGTTCTCGCGCGCACGCGGTAACCGTGGCAACGATGATCGCTACGGGTTCGATGCGGCTACCATCGCCGACTACCCGTTCCTGGATCTGAACGCAGTGCCGCGCCATCGCCTGGTACTGACCGGCATCTACGATCTGTTCTGGGGCATCAGCGCCTCGGCCAAGCTGACCCTGGCCACGGTGCCGCCGCGCAATGAAGCGGTGTCCTACGACCAGTACGGCGGCCAGCCATCGGACAACATCCGTATCGTCTCGGTGGATGCACCGGGCGGCAAGTTCATCGCCGGCGGCGACATCTTCGGCACGCGGCAGCTGGATTTGTCGCTGTCCAAGGATATGCATGTCACCGAGGCGTTGACCGTGCAGGTGCGCGGGGATCTGATCAATGCGCTCAACTTCCGCAACTACGACCAGTACGCCATCGACTGGGGCCAGAACGGCGTCTACAACCCGCGCGCCAGCATCAATCAGTACGGCGCGCTGTCCACCTCGCCGCGGACGCTGTTCCTGAGCGCACGCATCATCTGGTAAGTCGCTAGCAACCCCGCCAGCGATGCCAGCACAGGGAGGCCGCCTGTGCTGGCCTCCGCGCACGGCACGCATCCTGGTGCATCGTTGGTCTTGCATTGCCCGGTGATTGCCGAGGCGCTGCATCGGCCACGCACCGCCACTGCTTCACCCATCTCGACCCGTGCCTGAAGGAGCAAGCACCCGTCACCGCAGACCCTTGTTGTTCTTGCAGCCCTCGCGGCTGTCGTTGCCTGTTGTCCCTGTGTTCCACACCAAAGCACCAACCCAACGCGCCAGTCACTGCACTGCGTCGCGCTTTACCCCTGGGAGGGGGAAAGTCATGAAGAATCACCGCACCGTCTCCACCCTGCCGGCGCGCAGCCTGTTGTGCTGCGCCCTGGCCGCCTCGTTGTTCGCCACCACACCGGCCATGGCCCAGTCCAGCAACGCCACGTTGCGTGGCCAGGTCGCTTCCGCGCAGAACGGCAGCGAAGTCGTCGTCACCAACATCGCCACCGGCTCGGTGCGGCGCGCGCCGGTCAATGCGAACGGCAACTACACCATCGTCGGGCTGCAGCCGGGCACCTACAAGGTCGAATCCAACGGCATCAGCCGCACGGTGACCCTGTCGGTGGCCTCCAGCGCCACCGTCGATCTGGGCACCGAGACGGCCGCTGCGCCCGCAGGCGATGCGACCACGCTGGATACGGTGACGGTCAGCGCGCCGATGATCCGCGACGTCAAGACCTCGGAGGTGGGCAACACCATCAGCGCGCGTCAGATCCAGCAATTGCCACAGGCCACGCGTAACTTCCTGGAGTTTGCCGATACCGTGCCGGGCATGGTGTTTCAGGTCGATGGCAACGGCAACACCAAGCTGCGCGGCGGTGCGTCCAATGCCAGTGCCGGCAATCTGTACATCGATGGCGTGGGCCAGAAGAGCTACGTGCGTAGCGGTGGCGTCGCCGGTCAAAGCGATACGCAGGGCAACCCGTTCCCGCAGCTGGCGATCGGCGAATACAAGGTCATTACCTCCAACTACAAGGCCGAGTACGGCCAGATCAGTGGCGCGGCGATTACCGCGGCCACCAAGTCGGGCACCAACGAGTTCCACGGCGAAGCGTTCTATCGCTATACCGATCAGGATCTACGCGACAAGCGGCCCGACGAAGAAGCCAACGGCAAGATCGATTCGCAGACCAAGGAATACGGTTTCGCGCTCGGCGGGCCGATCATCCAGGACCGCATGCATTTCTTCGTTGCCTACGAAGGCAAGGAAAACGTGGCGCCCAAGAGCGTGCAGCCGAGTTCCGAGGCGGCGGCGTTCGTCAGCCAGCTGCCGGCCAACCTGGCCAGCCAGTATGGCCCGGCCAATATGCCGTTCGAAGAAGACCTGTTGTTCGGCAAGATCGACTTCGAGCCCACCGATCGCGATCGCATCGAGCTGAGCACGATCTACCGCGACGAGACCCAGACCGCCAACGTCGGCGGTACCAACACGCTCGCGCAGGCCACCGACAAGATCAACAAGGACAAGCGCACCAACCTGCGTTGGCAGCACAGTGCCGACAACTGGTTCAACGAGGTCATCGTCGGCACCGAAAATTCGGAGAACAACCCGACCCCGCGCACCCTGGGCAACGGCATCGTCTACACCTATTTCCAGCCGCGTTCCGGTTCCACCGATATCGATGAGCGCACGTTCCTCACCACCGGTTCGGCTGGCGGCAAGAACGCGCAGCGCAAGAGCCAGAAAGGCTGGTTCATCCAGAACGATCTGACCTTCACCAGCTTCCAGTGGCATGGCGAACACACCATCAAGATGGGTGTGAACTACAAGGACATCGAGCTCACCTCGCAGGATGCGGCGGCGTTGAATCCGCAGTTCAGCTATCGCGTCAGCAATGGCAGCATTGACGCCACACCATACCGCGTGGACTTCATCGCGCCCTACACCACGCCAGGGCAGCGCGCCACGGTGGTCTCCCCGTCCAAGCAGTACGGAATCTATCTGCAGGACGACTGGGCCGCCACCGACAAGTTGATGATCAACATCGGCGTGCGCTGGGATTACGAAGACACTCCGGCCTACACCAACTTCGTCACCTCCCAGGCCTTCGTCGACGCGCTGTATGCCAACGATGCAGAAAATCCTGGCCAGCCTTGGGCCAATCGTCTGCTGCCCAGCGGCATCAATGTGGCCGACTACATCAGCACCGGCAACAACCGCAAGAACTTCAAGGATGCCTGGGCGCCGCGCTTCGGTTTCTCGTATGACATCTTCGGCGACGAAGCCGCCATCGTGCATGGCGGTGCCGCGCGCTCCTACGATCGCAACCTGTTCGAACAGTTGGCGCTGGAAACCAGCAAGGCGGCGCTGTCGCCGGTGGCGGTGTATTTAGAAAATCCGGCCACCGGCACCTGCTATCGCGCCGATCGCACCTGCGTGGCGTTCGACCCGCGCTATCTCAACGGCATCGATCAGCTCAACACCATTCCCGGTGTCGCCGGCAGCGCCGAGCTCTTCATGTTCAACAACAAGCTCAAGACGCCGTACAGCGACCAGTACAGCATCGGCATCACCAACCAGGTGGGCGACTGGCTGACCGATGTGACCTTCCAGCGCATCCTCAGCTACGACGGGTTCGCGATGGGTCTGATCAACCGCTATCCGGATGGCTCCTACTTTCAGAATGGCAACGTGCCGTGGGGCGAGCCGGTGCCGGGCTACCAGAACACCATCCTGGGCAGCAACGGCCTGGAGCAGCGCAACAGCCAGGTGCTGTTGTCGGCCGACAAGCCGTACACCAAGGAGTCCGGTTGGGGCCTGACCTTGTCCTACACCCACACCAGCGCGCGCCAGAACCGCAACATCGATGAGCCTTACGGTTTCGACAAGGCCACCATCCGCGGCTATCCGTTCGTCAAATCCGATGCCGTGGCCGCGCATCGCTTCGTCGCTTCCGGCTCGATCGACGGCCCATGGGGCGTGACCTTCGGTGCCAAGCTGGTATTGGCCACGCCCGAGCCGATCAACACGATCGCCTGTTTCGGCTTCACCGATCCCGATGGCGCGACGTGCCAGCAGGTCGGCGTCACCCCGCCGGGCAGCGGCAAGTTCCTGGTCGGCGGCGATATCTGGGGCTACCGCACGGTGGACTTCCAGGCCACCAAGGAGTTCACCGTGGCCGGCGACTTCAAGCTCAATGCACGTGTGAACCTGCTCAACGCATTCAACTTCAAGAACTACAGCGCGTACGCCTACAACGGCTTCGGTAGCAATGGTCAGTTCGCTCCGGACATCGCCATCAACACCAGCGGCGAGATCAACTACGTGCCACGCAGCGTCGTACTGGAGATCGGCGCCAAGTTCTGATGCGTGCCTTGCCACATGCGCCGGGACGGGCGTGTGGTCTGTCGAACGGGGCCAACTGGCCCCGTTCGTGTGTCCGTCCGCTGTCTTGCTCAGGAATGCATCGACATGATTCCCGCTCCACTTCGCAACATCGTCATTGTCGGCGGCGGCACCGCCGGCTGGATGGCGGCCGCCGCGTTTGCGCGCGTGCTTGGGCCCACCTTCAAGGTGCAGCTGATCGAGTCCGAACAGCTGGGCACCGTCGGTGTGGGCGAAGCCACCGTGCCGCACATCAAGGCCTTCAATAACCTGCTCGGCATCGATGAGGCCGAGTTCGTGCGCCAGACCCAGGGCAGCTTCAAACTCGGTATCGAGTTCGTCGATTGGCAACGCCCCGGCAGTACGTACATGCATGGCTTCGGCACCCAGATCGGGCACCCGCTGGGGCTATTGCCGTTCCACCAATACTGGATCAAGCAACACGCGCGCGGTAAAGCGCAGCCGCTGGGGGCGTACACGCTCAACACCGTAGCGGCCACGCGCGGCAAATTCATGACCTCCGCCGGCGATGTGCCGGCCAACTCGCCGCTGGCCAACATCGCTTACGCATACCACTTCGATGCCACGCAGTACGCGCACTTTTTGCGCCGGTATTCGCAGCAGCGTGGCGTTAGCCGCATCGAAGGGCTGGTCGAGCAGGTGCAGCTGCATCCGGAAAGCGGCCATGTGCAATCGCTGCAGCTGGCTTCCGGGCAGGTGGTGCATGGCGACTTGTTCATCGACTGCTCCGGCTTCGGTGGGCTGCTGATCGAGCAAGCGCTGCACACCGGCTATCACGATTTCACCCATTGGCTGCCGTGCGATCGCGCGCTGGCGGTGCCCTGCGAAAAAGTGGGCCCACCGACGCCGTACACGCGCTCCACCGCGCGCGCAGCCGGCTGGCAGTGGCGCATTCCGCTGCAGCACCGCACCGGCAACAGCTATGTGTATTGCAGCGCACACATCAGCGACGACGAAGCTGCCGCCACGCTGCTGGCCAACCTGGACGGCAAGCCGCTGGCCGACCCGCGCCCGCTGCGCTTCACCACCGGGCGGCGCAAGCAGTGCTGGAACCGCAATGTCGTCGCGCTGGGGCTGGCCAGCGGATTTCTGGAGCCACTGGAATCGACCAGCATCCATCTGATCCAGTCCGGCATTTCCAAGTTGCTGGAGCTGTTTCCGCGCGAGGGCATCAGCCCGGTGCTGGTGCAGCGCTACAACGACCGGCTGGCATTCGAGTTCGACCGCATCCGCGACTTTCTGCTGCTGCACTACCACGCCACCGAACGCGACGACAGCGCGTTCTGGTGGCATTGCCGCCACATGCCGATCACCCCCGAGTTGCAGGCCACGCTGGACCTGTTCCGCGACAGCGGGCGCTTCTATCGCAACGCCGAAGAGATGTTCGCCGAGATCAGCTGGGTGCAGGTACTGGTGGGCCAGGGCATCCTGCCGCAGGGGTATCACCCGCTGGTGGACCAGGTGCCCGACCGCGACGCCGAAGGCTTCCTGGCCAGCGTGGCGCAAACCATCTCGCATTGCGTGGATGTGATGCCGAGCCACCAGCAATTCATCGACCGCTATTGCAAGGCAGCGACGTTGCCGTAACTGCCTTTTTGCACTGCGCTTGTACTGATGGTGGCGGGGCAGTTACGGATGGCCGATCACGGATGCACAGATCAAGCATGCACTAACGGCGCAGTCCGCTCGGACGTCCAGGCGATGCATGCTCGCCTGGTGCCGCCAATAACCCGCCATTCGCTGCCATCACGCGACCAGCCATTGCCGTCGGTGGCCGCGACATGCAACGTGACGGCCAAAAAAAAAGGATCGGGCACAAGGCGCGATCCCTTCGAAAACCGGGACAAGCCCGGTGGACAATGAGTGACACAGCTTCCGATTGACATCGGACGCCGGGATGTTAACGAGTCTTTCACGTTAAAGCAATGCTTTAATTGTCGCTGTCTAAGCCATTGATTTGTTTGCGAGCTAACAACTGTTATAGCGAGATTAGTCTCCGTTCTGCGTCAGTGCCGCGCGGATCTCCGCCTGGATGGCGGTAGCCGCCGCTGCAGGGTCGCTCGCCAGGCGGATCGGGCGGCCAACGACGATCGCGTCGGCGCCATCGGTCAATGCCTGCGCCACGCCGACCGTGCGTTGCTGGTCGTCGCCGACCGGGCCGCCAGGGCGGATGCCGGGGCAGACGATCGAGAAGCCCGGACCGGTGGCACGGCGGATCGGGCCGGCTTCCTGCCCGGAAGCGATCACGCCATCGATCCCGGCGGCCTGCGCAGCCAGCGCACGTTCCACCACCACGTCCACCGTTTCGCGGTCGATGCCCATTGCCGCCAGGTCCGGGCGGCCCATCGACGTCAGCACCGTGACCGCCAGCAGGCGCATGTCGCCGTGGTTGGCCTCGGCGGCAGCCTGCAGCATGCCCGCGTGCCAGCCGTGCACGGTGCAATAGCTCACCGGCCACTGCGCCAGGCGGCGAATCGTGCCGGCCACGGTGGCAGGAATGTCGAAGAACTTGAGGTCCACGAACACGCGCTTGTCGCGCCTGGCCAGCGCATCGAGCACGTGGAAGTACTCGCCCGATGCCAGCAGCTCCATACCGATCTTGTAAAACGACACCGAATCGCCGAGCCGGTCCACCCAGGCGATTGCTTCGTCGTGACTGGGCACATCCAGCGCGAAGATCAGCCGCTCATGCGCGGCCAGCGGCAATGGCGCGCGGCTCATCGGGCCACCTCCAGCGCAGCGCGCTTGGCGTCGTGGCGCGTTTGCCAGGGTTGCGCGTAGTCGTTATTGAACTGCGCCGGCTCCCAGCCGCCGTAGCTGGGGTTGGGCAGCATCCACCACCGTTCGCCGAACCAGTCGTGATACTGCTGCAGCAGCGCGCCACGCGCTTGGCTGGTGTTGGCGGTGACTTGCACGAAGTCACCTAGCTGGTCACCGAACTGCATCAGCACGCGGTACTTCTGTCCGGCCAGCTGGCGGCGGCAGTTCTTTTCGCTGCCGTTCTGCTCACAGCCCTGCACCACCGTGCCCAGGCCGAGAAACACGCTGTCGTCGGCCACCGGCAGGCCCACGCTGCGCAGGTTGGCCAAGGTGGCGTCCTTCAGGTGCACGGCGCGGTTGGAGATGTAGATCAGGGTGATGCCGCGCGCATTGGCGGCCTTGGCGAAATCCACCACGCCGGGGATGGCGGTGGCTTTCTTCTCGGCCACCCACTGGTCCCAACTCAGCTCGTCGTATTCCTTGCCATCGCGCAGCAGGCGCGCCTGGTACGGCGAGTTGTCCAGCACGGTCTCGTCCACGTCCAGCACCACGGCCGGCTTCAGTCCGGTGGCGGCGTTGCCGCGTTCTTCCGGCACCAGCGCATCCCAGTTGGGCTGCTTGAGCGCGTCATCGAGCTTGTCGGCAGCGGCGCGGTAGGTCTGCTCGGCCACGGCGCGGTATTCCTCCGAGCGCTGCATCCACAGCACTGCGTTGAGGTTGTCGTCGCCAGCCGGTGCGGTGGTGGTCGACGTCGCGGCCTTGCTGACCGCAACGCTGGCGTCGGCATTGGCAGTTGCGGTGGCTTTCTGCGCGTGCGGGGCTGGCTGCGTGTCGGCGGGCTTGCAGGCGCTCAGGGCCAGCGCGGTGCAAGCGATGAGGGACAACGGTGCGTAAAGCGAGGGGCGCATGGCATCCACCGGGACAGGATCGGCAATAAAGCGTGCGATTTTAGCCGGTTCGCGTCGCATCGCTCGCGGATGTACGGACCCGTTGCCGGCGCGCGACGCTGACATGCGCGATACCGTCGATGCCGTCGGCCAGCTTGCATGGCGTCGCAGCGGAAGAACGCCGGCAGCGGATCGGCATATCCTTGTGCGCTGATTGCCCCGGAGTCACCCATGACAGAGACCTCGCCCCCGCCCGTCCTCGACACCGCCCAGGCCCGCGTGCTCGGCTGTTTGATCGAAAAAGAGGCCACCACGCCAGACGCGTACCCCCTCACCGTCAATGCCGCACAGGTGGCCGCCAACCAGAAGACCGCGCGCGAGCCGGTGTTGAATCTGCAGACTGGCGTGGTGCACCACGCGCTGCGCCAGCTGGAAACCCTGGGCCTGGTGCGCCAGCAGTTTTCTTCGCGTGCCGAGCGTTACGAACACCGCCTGGGCAGCGTGCTGGATCTGACCCGCCAGCAAGTCGCACTGATCGGCCTGCTGTTGTTGCGCGGCGCGCAGACGCTGGGCGAGCTATATGCACGTAGCGAGCGGCTGGCGCGTTTCAACGACGCCGACGACGTGCGCCATCACCTGGAGCGGCTGATCCAGCGTGGCCTGGCCGCACAACTGCCGCGCACCAGCGGTCAGCGCGAAGATCGCTACGCGCATCTGCTCAGCGGCGAACTGGATGTGGAGGCGCTGCAGGCCGCCGCCGCGCGAGCGGCACCGAGCGCGCGCAGCGGCGGCGACACCAGCGAGCTGGAAGCGCGCATGCAGGCACTGGAAGCGACGGTCGTCGAACTGCAGGAAGCGCTCGCGGCGGTACAGGCGCGGCTGGACGCAGCTGGCGCCTGATCTATCGGCAGCACCCGCCGACGGCTGCAATGACAGTGCGACAGGTGTGCTGCAGCATCGGCGCCTGTTGCCTTTAATGATACGGCCGTCGCCGGATCACAAAACACGCACCACCGCACGCAGAGGCATGCGGCATCGCCCGCCAGATCCACCTTGCCCTTGTCGCCCGGCTGCACCGTGTCAGTCTGTGCACGTGCCGGATGGATGCACGGCAAGTCCCCCCGCGTCCGTGCAACCGCACTGCCCGCGCTCGAACGCCGGGTTGGGGCACGCCAGCTTCAGGTCGGCGTCTCCACCTCGTCCCACTCGGCATCTTCAAAGTGCAGTAGCCAATTGAGCGCGTAATGTCGCTCATACACCACGCCCGGCACGATGCCGGCGGGTAGCGGCTGACCGGATCGGCCGGCCTGGCGGACCGCCCAGTGCAGGCGCAGGTGGCGGTCCAGCGTGTCGAGCAACTCGGGGAGCGGGCGTCGTGCCAGCGTCGTGCGCTCGGCGGCTTGCGCGTTGTCCAGCGCGCGCTGTGCGGCCAGGGCTTCGTAGCGCCAGCCGAAGTTGGCCAGCGCCTGCGCATCCGGTGCTGCCTGGGCGAAGAAGGCGCGCTCCTGCGGCGACAGCGCCGCGGCCACGCCGGGAAGGCGCGTCTCCACCTCGTCCAGCGACGGCGGCGTATCGCCTGTTGCCAGGATCTCCGCACGCAGCGCCACCGCAAACAACGCCAGCATGCGTCGACTGACGACTGCCGCATCGCGCACGCGTGCTTCGGCCTCGCCGGGCACCGGCGGCAGGCTGGGCGGCACGCGGATGCCTTGCGCGGTCAGCAGGGAAGATTGCTGCGCGCGCCGCTGCAACGCATCGGGCGGATACGGCACCTGCGCATCGTCGTCGATCGCCGGCTCGCCCTGGCTGATCAGCACCCGCCCGTGCGGGTCGCGCACGCTGCCATCGGCCAGGAAACACACCGCATTGGCCTGCTCGGCCCACTGCGCCAGCGCGCCGAAGTCCGCATCATCGACCTGGAAGCTGAAGTGCTGCCGCACCCGCTGCACATGCCGCATCAGGTGATAGCGCGATTGCGTCATCTGCCCATCGCCGGCCTGATTCACGTAGCCGACGAAGCCATGCAAGTGATCGACCAATGCCGGATCGGCATGGTCGCGGTGCTGCACGGCAGCCTGCGGCAGAAAGTCCGGCCACAGCGGCGTGCGCAGCGTGGAATAGGCATTGACCAACAGTGACATGCAAGCATCCTTCGGAGAGCGACCAACTACCCGATCATGCGTCCGCGCGGTGGTGCGCTGTGTCGACCAGAGCCGATGCAGGCGCAGCCTCAGCAACAAAAGCCGCTGGCGAAACGTGCCAAGTCCTGGTCCGGAGCATGGACGGCGCGCAGGGCGCGGAGCGTGGATGCGGACGCGCCAGTGCCCAGCCATGGCCGCGCCCGCCCGACGGCAAGCACCGTCGTTGCAGGCGCCCCGTTCCAAGCACGCCCTGCGCATCGACGCTGCAGCTACCTACGCAAGACTACCGGTCGCGCTGCCCGTTGAATCGGTGCGTCAAGCCTGCTGCTCAACCCGCCTTGCCCACAGGCCCAAGATCGATCCCGTAATACAGCACTGGCGCGGTCTCCGGGCTCAATACACGCAGGCCCTGCTGCTGCAGTCCGAGCTTTTCCAGCGCACGGATCGATTCGGCATTGTCCGGCGAGACGATCGCGCACAACTGCGACAAGCCCAGCACGTCGCGCGCATAGTCCAGCACCGCGCGGCCGGCTTCGGTGACATAGCCCTTGCCGCGATATGCAGGCAACAGCGCAAAACCAATGTGCGGCACCGGCAAGGTCTCGCGACACAACAAGCCCAGCGTGCCGATAAACGCGGCGTCCTCGCGCGTCTCCACCGCCCAATGCGCAAACCCATACCGCGCGTGATGTGCCTGCGCCCATTCGCACAGATGCGCGCGCGCCTGCTCGCGCGTGCGGATGCCGCGGTCGTTGATACCGGCGATAAAGCCAGGGTCGTTGACCAGCTCCAACATCGCATCGGCATCGCGCTCGGGGTCGAGCGTGCGCAAGCGTAGTCGCGGGGTTTGGATCACAACGGTCACGGCACACTCCGGCATCATGAAAAACCAGACTGCCGTGCCGGCGCGTCACTGGCAAGCGATGAGCGGCAGTGCGCGTGCTACGGCGCACTGCGCGTCAGTCGAACAATGCCTGGATGGCGGCCAATCCCGCACTGGCGCGTTCTTTCTTGCGCTCGGCGTCGGCCACCGGGTCGGCGCCATCGCGCTGCAGTTCTTCGGCTGGAATCTCATCGAAAAACCGGCTCGGCTTCAGTCGCACATGCTCACCGAACTTGCGCGTCAGCTTGCTGTGACTCATCCACAACTGCTCCTTGGCACGGGTGATGCCCACGTACAGCAGGCGGCGCTCTTCCTGCAGATTGCCTTCTTCCAGGCTCACTTCGTGCGGCAGTACGCCGTCCTCGCAGCCGACGATGAAGACATAGCGAAATTCCAGTCCCTTGGACGCATGCATGGTCATCATGCGCACCTGGTTGCCGCCATCGTCCTTGTCGTTGCGCGACAGCAATGCCAACTGCGCAGCCAGATCGCTGGCGCTTGCACCGCGCGGACCACCTTCGAACCACTCGGCCAGTTCGTCCAGATTGCGCTTGCGCCGCTGGAAACCGGTCTCGTCTTTGGATTGATTGCGCAGATCGTTGAGCAAACCGGACTTGTCGGCCAGCAGGCGCACCAGCTCGCCGGCCGGCATGCTGGACGAGTGCTCGCGCATGTCGCGCAGGATGTCGGTAAACGCACTCAAACCATTGGCCGCGCGCGGCGGCAAATGCTGCAGGGCGCCCATCGACTCGGCTGCGCGCGACATCGGCACCGACTTGGCGCTGGCAAGCTCGGCCAGACGCGCCAGCGAGGTCGCGCCGACTTCGCGCTTGGGCGATTGCACGGCACGCAAGAACGCCGCGTCGTCGTCCGGATTGACGATCAACCGCAGCCACGACAGCAGATCCTTGACTTCCTGCCGCTCCAGAAACGCGGTACCACCGGGGAGGTGATATGGCACGCGCAGCAGCTGCAGCGCTTTTTCCAGCGGCCGCGACTGAAAATTGCCGCGGAACAGAATGCAGAAATCGTTCCACGGCACCTGCTTGGCGGTGCCCAGGAACGAGATCTCCGCAGCGACCTTTTCGGCCTCGTGCTCGCTGTCGCGGCATTCCCACACGCGGATGCGCTCGCCGTCGGCCTGGTCGCTCCACAAGGTCTTCAAGTGTTCGTGCGGGTTATGCGCGATCAACGCGTTGGCCGCGCGCAGCACACGATTGGAGCAGCGGTAGTTCTGTTCCAGCTTGATGATTTCCAGTGCCGGATAGTCGCGCGCCATCTGCTGCAGGTTTTCCGGATTGGCGCCGCGCCAGGCATAGATGCTCTGGTCGTCGTCGCCCACGCAAGTGAAGTTGCCGCGCGGGCCGGCCAGCATCTTCAACAGCCGGTACTGCGCATCGTTGGTGTCCTGGCACTCGTCCACCAGCAGGTAGCCGATGCGCTCGCGCCAGCCCATCACGATGTCTTCGTTGGCTTCCAGGATCTGCACCGGCAGACGGATCAGGTCATCGAAATCCACTGCGTTGAAGGTGGTCAGCCGCGCCTGGTAGCGCTCGTACAAGCTGGCCGCTTCCTTTTCGCGGGTGCTGCGTGCGGCCGCCATCGCCTGTTCCGGCGACAGGCCGGCGTTCTTGGCGCGCGAAATCAGGTTCTTGGTGTCTTCGATCGCATCGGGCTTGGCGCCATGCATCAGGTCCTTGATCTGCGCAGCGGCATCGTCCGAATCGAAGATCGAAAAGCCGCGCTTCAAACCGGCGGCGGCATGCTCGATCTGCAGGAACTTCAGGCCCAGCGCGTGGAAGGTGCAGATGGTCAGGCCGTCGGCACCGTCGCCGCGGATGCGTTTGGCCACACGCTCGCGCATTTCCTTGGCGGATTTGTTGGTGAAGGTGATCGCGGCGATCCGTTTGGCCGGATAGCGGCCGATGGCGATCAGATGCGCGATCTTTTCCACGATCACACGCGTCTTGCCGCTGCCGGCACCGGCCAGCACCAACAAGGGACCTTCGCAGTGCAACACCGCGGCGCTTTGCGGGGGATTGAGACCGTACATAGTGGCTTCCGACAGAGCGCGCCATTGTACCGGGGCTGCTTGCGGCTGGCCGGCACGATGGATTCATGTCTCCAGCACCGCTAGCCCTTGCCTTAGGCCGGGGGCTGCGCTTCCACCCACTCGACGGCGGACATTGGCCCCGCCTGGCCGCGCCAACGCAGCACACAGGTGCCGCATCCTGCCGCCCGGCCGGTAAAATCGCCCGATGGCCAAGCTCTATTTCTACTATTCGGCAATGAATGCCGGCAAGACCACCACCTTGCTGCAATCGGCGCACAACTACCGCGAGCGCGGCATGCGCACGCTGATCCTTACGCCCAAGCTCGACCACCGCGCCGGCAGCGGCGTGGTCGCCTCGCGAATCGGCCTGCGCGCGGACGGGCGTATCTTCGAGCGCGACACCGAGCTGCAACAGCTGGTCGAACGCGACATCCACAACGACGGCGCGTTGCACTGCGTGCTGGTGGATGAAGCGCAATTCCTCAGCCGCGCCCAGGTCTGGCAGTTGAGCGAGGTGGTCGACCGTCTGCGCATTCCGGTGCTGTGTTACGGCTTGCGTACCGATTTTCGCGGCGAGTTGTTCGAGGGCAGCCAGTTCCTGCTGGCCTGGGCCGACGAGCTGGAAGAGATCAAGACCATCTGCCACAGCGGCAGCAAGGCAACCATGACCGTGCGCGTGGATGCGCACGGGCACGCGGTGCAGGACGGCCCGCAGGTGGAGATCGGCGGCAACGAGCGCTATGTGTCGGTCAGCCGGGCCGAGTTCAAGAAGATCATGCGCGGCGAAGGCCGCATCGATCCGCTGCAGATCGCCTTGCCGCTGCCGGTTGCCTAGCGCCGGGGCCGGGTAACGCACCCGCAGCCATCCGCGCCCCCGTGGTGCATCCAGGACGGCAGTACCCCGTGAGCAGCAGCATTCGGGCGCATCCTCGTTTGCGCTGCGCTATCGCGCTGGAAGCAGGGCCTACACATCGCAGTTGGCCGTTCGACAGCCCCAGAGGCCCCACCGCCGCGTTCGTCGACAGCCACCCACGCCCCACCGGCCACGCGCTATACGCTTTGCAGGCGCTGCTAGACCTGTGCGGGCATGCGGTCACGGCGGCATCGCGGGCGCCATCAGACAAGCGTATCGTGGCGTCGGTGAGACAGCGGCGCACCACACAACCGGGCGCAACCGCGGTCCTGTAAACTGGCAATCGTCCACTCTTTGGAGGCACTCATGGATCCACTGCCTCCCGCATTACGCGCCGACATCGCGCGTGTTGGCCGGCTCTCCTCGGTCCCCGACGTATTGAGCGTCCTTACCCGTCTGACCGGGATGGGATTTGCCGCCGTCGCCCGCGTCACCGAAGCGCGCTGGATCACCTGCCAGGTGCACGATGCATTGTCCTTTGGCCTGCGGCCCGGCGACGAGCTGCCGCTGGCCACCACGTTTTGCGACAGCGTACGGGTGCGAGGCAATGCGGTGTGGTTCGGGCATGCATCGGATGACCCGATCTATCGCGATCACCCCTCGCCGCGGCTCTACGGCTTCGAGAGCTACGTCTCGGTGCCGATCAAGTTCGACGACGGCAGCGTGTTCGGCACCTTGTGCGCGCTGGATCCGCAGCCGCGCGTCATGGACGCACCGCTGGTGGAAAAGGTCGAACTGCTCGCACAGTTGCTGGCCGCCCAGATCCAGGCCGAGCAACGCGCCGAAGAAAGCGCGCTGGAATCGCGGCGCGCCCGCAGCGAACTGGGCCGCGTTGGCGCCTCGGCGCGCTTGCGCGAAGAATTCATCGGCATTCTCGGGCACGACCTACGCAACCCATTGCAGTCCATGCATGCGGTAGTGGATATGCTGTCCATCGACCAACTCAACCATCGCTACGGCAGCTCGATCCGCTCGCTGCAACGTAGCCTGCGGCGCATGGAAGAACTGATCGATTTCGCCTGCGATTTCGCTCGCGGCATCGAACTCGATTGGTTGCAGCTGGACTATGGCGACGGGAGCGACCTGCTCGATGCACTCTCCCAGGTCGTGGACGAAACCCGCGCCGCCTATCCCAACCAGGTGCTGTCCACGCATGTGGCCATCGACGAGCCAGTGCACGGCGATGCGATCCGTCTGGCGCAGATGTTCGGCAGCCTGATGATCAACGCCGTCGTGCAAGGGCCGCAAAGTTCGCTGATCAAGGCGGTCGCGGTCACTGAACATGGCCGGTTACGCATCGAAGTCTGCAATCTGGATGGGATCGATCCGCGTCGGCTGGATGTGCTGCATGCTTCCACCCATGTGCATACCGGCGGACGTGCGCTACCGGATGTCGATCTGGGCCTGCATATGGCGGCGCAGATCGCAAAGGCCCATCAGGGCGAATTACGCATCATCAGCGGCAAGGACGGCACCTGCTTCCGCGTGGAGCTGGCCTGCAGTCGTCCGCGCGGACGACTGCACCTGGTCGGCACCTCCTCACCGGCCTGAAAGCGCTACGCAGCGACTATCGTCCGCAAACAGCTTCGCCGACGGGTCGCGCTCCAGCCGCATGCGGCATGCCGCCCACACGTCCTCCGGCGCCGCATTGAGCGGCGCTGGCAACCGGATGCCAGCAACAAGCGCCGCCGGACGCGTTGCTCTGCTCCTCAGTAAATCTTGCGCTCGCTCGGCGGCGGCGGCGTCCACTGGTACAACCAGGTTTCGGTGAGCGGCTTGCCGTTGGCGCGCAGATACAGGCGGATATCGATCTGCTGGGTGCCCTCGTCCGGCGGTACCAGGTCGAACATCGCCCGATAGCCCTTGAGCTCGTGCAGCGGGCGCGCCGACACGATTTCAGTGGTGCCGCGCGACACCTGCAACACCGCCTCCACCTTGGCCTTCGGATCCTTCGCCAGCGCGGCCAGCTCGCCACCGGCAAAATCCACCGCAAAGCGCCAGGAGAAATGGCTGCGTTTTTGCCCGACGATGCCGCCGAGGCCGGTTCGGGTAGCCACGCAATGCGCCAACGGCGAGCTGGCCGGTGGCTGCGCGCCCCAATACAGCCGGTAGCCCATCAGCAGTTCCTGGCCCGGCTGTGGCTTGGCTTGCGGATTCCAGAACGCCACGATGTTGTCGAAGGTCTCGTCCACGGTCGGAATCTCGACCAACTGCACCGAGCCCTTGCCCCAACCACTCTTGGGTTCCACCCACAGGCAGGGGCGCTTTTCGTAGAACACGCCATCGTCCTGGTAATGGTCGAAGTTGCGGTCGCGTTGCAGCAGCCCGAAACCGCGCGGGTTCTCGTCGACGAACATGTTGAAACGCAGATGCGGCGGGTTGCATAAGGGACGCCAGATCCACTCGCCGCCGCCGGTCCACATCGCCAGGCCGTCGGTGTCGTGAATTTCCGGACGCCAATCCCAGTCCATCCGGTTATCGTTTTCGCCGACCTGGTACATGCTGGTGCACGGGCCGATACCCAACCGCTCGATCGCCTTGCGCGGGTACAGTGCGCTGTCGATATCCATCAGCAGCACATCGCCATTGGTGATGGCGAACCGATACGCACCGGCAACGCTGGGCGAATCCAGCAAGCCGTACACCACCACCGTGTCCGAATCGTCGGCCGGCTGCTCCAGGTAATAGGCGATGAAATCCGGAAACTCTTCCGGCCCGCCGGTACCGGTATCGATGGCCAGCCCGCGCGCCGATTGCCCATACTGGCCTTCCTTGCCGACAGCACGGAAGTAGCTTGCGCCCAGGAAGGCCGAAAAGTCGCGGTCGGTGTCCTTGCGTGTATTGAGCCGGAAACCGGCAAAGCCCAGATCCTTCGGCAATTGCTTGCCGCCCAGCCCGCTGCGGCCGTAATCGAATGCCGCCGGGTCGTAGGCCAGTTGCTGTGCCTTGCCATCGACGATGTCGTAAATGTGCACCGGTGTATGGAAATACAGTCCCAGGTGGAAGAACTTGGCCTGGAATTTGCCGCTGCCATTGGCCCACAGCGCGTGGTCCTGCCGGTAGCGGATGGACTGATACTGATCCCAGTTCAGCGCCTCAAGCGGCCCCGGCAACAGCTGCTTGTGGCTCTTGTAAGGCGCGTTCGCCAGCTCGCGCGCCTGCCCCTTCAACCAGGCGTAGTCGAACGGCTGCGGCTGCCCGAGTCGACGCAGACCGACGGCCTTGGCCGCTAGCGCCCATTGCGGCAACGTCGGCAAACCGAGCGCGGCCAATGCGGCAGCAGCATTCTTCAGGAAGTGGCGTCGTTGCACGCGCATCGATCTGGTCAGGGAATGGGCGACATCATAGCCACAGCCCGGCTTTGAGGTGAATGCGCACCTCAGCGAGGCGCAGATGGCGACGGAGAGGGCGCACCGCATGCATTCACCAGCGCGAGCGCTTTGGCGTTGCTGCAAAGGAACTGCCGCTGCGCCTGCTCCTCATCCGGCCCGGTGTAACGCAGCAGCGTCCACTGCTCCTGTGCCTGCATTTGCGCACCTGGCGCAAGCTGCCGATACGGTGCGTGCACCTCCATTTCCAGCAATCCCTGTTCCGGATGCTGGGCTGGCGCATCCAGATACAACTCCACCTGGCCTTGCTCGGGATGGATCGCCGACAGCGGTTGATGTGCGAAGCGAATCACCAAGACCTGCCCGCCCACGAAACCGGCCATCCATCCTGCAGACGGCTGCAGCAATAACTTGCCGCGCTGGATCAATCCATCTGGGCGGGCATCGGCGCGCAGCGCAAGCAGGCCGCGCTCCTGCTGATAACGCGGCGCAATCGTGCCGGGCTCGCGCGGCGGCTGCAGTCGAATATCCGTAGCAGCGGCAACCGGCACGAACACCCGCGTCGTGGCCGCAACCCGCGTGTTGAACCAAAGGTCCCAAGCAATCGGCTGCGCGCGGATATTGCGTGCGCTGGCACCGATTTCTACAGTGTCCGAACGCGCTGCGGAACGTTTGATCTGCTTGCGTAATTGCACCCCGGTCAGCGGGCTGGGCACGCCTTCAAATTCCACCACGTCATGCCGACGCATGCTGACGCGCGTCTGCGCCAGCGACAGATACGGATCCGGCGGCCACACCGCAGCCGCCGCCTGACGCTCGCGATTGAGTTGCTGGTGCAGCCACCACTGACTCTGCGGCCCGACCCACACATCATGGCCAAAATAAGCAATATCCCCGGCAGTGGCCGAGACCTCGGGCGCAGGCTGTTGCTCCACCGCTGCACCGAGCTTCAACACGTTGGGCTGGCCGCGCAGATTGAACGACAGCACGCGCCCGCCAAATGCCGGCGTGACGCTCAGTTCTATGGCGTTGGTCTTCAACTGCAGCCGCTCGACGGCAGCTGCATCGTCCGAAGAGGGCGTCACCGCGCCAGTCGACGTCATCGAGAGCAACGCACATGCACCGGTAAGCACCAGGGGAATGACTAGCTGTCGCGAGCTGGACATACAGCGCTTCCACGTAAGGACTTCACGATTGTGGCCCGCCCCCTGCGTGGACGCCAGAACACCGCTGCTCGCGTCTGCTTGCCGCAACGTTGCTGCAGGCCAGGCGCTTACGCCCGTCCGCGCGATGTCTGCCTGGAGACCTGGGCCACGCATAGCGTTTGGCGACGTTTCAACGGTCTCAAGCAGAAGGGAGCCCCGGTTGAGTCGGCGCATGCGCTCGGACATGCAAACAGGTTGGAGCCGGTGTCCGGAACGAGGCAGCGAACGCGACGACTCATCGAGCCAGGTAGCCGCCTTCCTCGGGCAACTCCAAATGCAATGCGTCGCAAACAGCCAGTGCATGCCGAACCCACGGTGCCCAAGAGAGCCATGTTGATCGTCACAACATTGCGAAGAGCAGGCGCGTGTAAAACGCCAGAACGTGGGCCATGTCCGGCGTTAGCCGAGCCGCATTGTTGTGGCTTCCGCTGGAACGATCTGGAGACTATCGCGACAACGCCAGCGGTCTGACACCGCGTCAGCTTGTATGGCGCTTATCGCTGACAGCTCCCGCACCACACCGTGGCGCGTTGACCGATCGTCGCGTGTTTCAAGACCCGCCCGCACTGTTTGCAGGCCTCGCCCTCGCGCCCATAAACAGAAAGTTCCTGCTCGAAATAGCCGGGCGCACCATCGGGGCTGATGAAGTCGCGCAACGTGGTTCCACCGCGCTGGATGGCATACGCCAGGATGTCTTTTACTGCATCAGCCAGACGCCGATAACGCTCCAGCGAGACCTTCCCCGCCTCGCGCAACGGACTGATTCCCGCCCGATGCAGGCTTTCGGCAGCGTAGATATTTCCAACTCCGACAACCACGGCCTGATCCATCAAAAAGGTTTTGACGGCAGCGCGCCGTCCCTGTGCCAGCGCGTGGAGATAATCGCCAGTAAATGCATCCGATAATGGTTCTGGACCAAGCGCAGCGAGCAAGTCATGGGCTTGCGCGCCGGATTGCCACAACAGGCAGCCAAAGCGACGCGGATCGTTGAAACGCAGCAAGCGCCCGCTTTGCAGACTGATATCCACATGGTCATGCGCCCGCGGCAACGTGTCGCCAGGCAGCACCCGCAGACTTCCGGACATCCCCAGATGCAACAGCGCGCTGCCGCCGGCATCCGTATCGATCAGCAGGTATTTGGCACGTCGGCGCACGTTGGTAATGGTGGCACCGGGAAGCAGGCGCTCAATCTGCTCGGGAATCGGCCAACGCAGATCGGGCCGACGCAGGATCACGCCATGGATCCGCTGCCCAACCAGATGCGGCGACAGGCCGCGCAACGTCGTTTCGACCTCGGGCAACTCAGGCATCAGTGCATCCAACAAACGCCGGCACACACCGGCAAAGCAGCTAATGGGGTCGAAACACTCAAATGCAATCAACGCGACGCTGCCGGTGCGCCATCGCTGTCGCCTTCCTGCTTTGCCTGCCTAATGTATAAGCCGTATCGCTGAGTCCCCAACGCTGGCTAATTTCAGCAGCTATCTCACTTGCTGCGCTGCTGCAGCACGTTGGTCGCCTACCGCTTCCGGAGTCATAAGGACATTGCCTGCTGGGACATTTCCTCAAATTCGGCGCAAAAAG
>NZ_JAGHWU010000062.1:0-4758 GCF_017746145.1 Xanthomonas sp. D-99
AGATTAAAAGTGCTGGTGACAATATTTCTCAAGCGCATTCAACCATCCCCTGTAAGTTGCCTTCCTGGCGGCCCCTGGACCTTAGCAGCGCCGCGTGCCGATGTGGATCCCCCAGTGCTGGGATACGATGCAGGCATGCCCGTTCACCAAGATCTCGCCTACAACCTCCTCAAATCTGTCAGCAAGCTGGAGTTCCAGCTTCGACGGCACGGGGACTTCTTCCGGAAAGATCGGGATGGGAAGCCAACGCCCGACGTCGCCTGGCGCGTGGTGGAAGCGCGCGTTCGCCAGCTTGGCGATGCCTTTGCTAAAGACGTTCCAGGCTGGGCACGCCAGCGCCTTCTAAGCCAACGCGACGTGAGGCCCATGAAGCAGAAGATCTTGGACGATGAGGGCCGCTTGGTGGCCCGCTTCATGCCCTGCCCACTCGATGCGGAATCGGATGCGGTGGCGTTGGTGGAAGCCATGCGCCAGGTCCGCAACAACCTTTTTCACGGCGGCAAGGAGGATTATGAAGACGATCCCTACGCGGAGGACGATGATTGGGTGCATGCCGCGACCCAGGTAGCGCTCGCCCTTCAACGCTCCCTAGATGCCGGCTTGCTTGACGCCGGCGCGTGAAATGGTGCCGCAACGCTCCCTCTCGGTTGCACGGACGGCGGTCGCCTGGAGCTCCATTTCGGCAGTCACGCCAACGCCTCCGTCGTCGTTCCCGCTGACGGGGGTTGATGTTTGGGGCTTAGTGACGTTGAGCTTTCGGACGTAGTTGAGGCGCTGACGAATAGCCGGGATCTGAAAGGGATCGAAAAAACTTCTTTTCGGATGCCGACAGGCCCGTTCGACCGCCCTAGCCTAACAGCTCACATCCCCATCGGATCATTCGACCGTGACCACCTCTCATGCCCAACAAGTCTGCGAAGACCATCTCCGAAAGCAAATCGCCACCAACGAGGAGACTCGGATTGCCTTCTCTGAAACGAAAGTCGCCCAGCTACTCTTGAGCCGAAGCGCCGAGTTGCGCCCCGTCTACGAAGAAGTGGAGCGCTCATTGGGGTTCCACGGATTGGAATGGAAGGTCTTTTTGGACTGCTGCGTCTTGGCAACAGGGGCGTATTGGACCCCGGACAAGAATCTCGAGGACCGCGCCAGCAGGAAGCGCCTAGAAAAGGTGAACGCTAAGATTGGCGCGCTGTCCGCGCAGCTGGCGGATGTCCTGATCGAGCGCGATGACCTGTCTAATCGGTCGCCTTTTAGCTGCGACACGCTCTACCACCCAGTTGATGTCATGCACCAAGCGGGCCCGAACAACGGCCTTTACCAGTCCTTCCTAAAGAGCGAGTTGGAGAACCTCACTGGTCGGTTCGAGTTGAAGTATTGGCCATCGCTCGCATCCATGGTGCGCGTCATCGGCCTGGATGCCGGAAAAGCGGAAGTGACTGCGGACGATGTCCGCACCGCCGCAATGTCCGAGAGCAAGCGTCCATCCAGAGCGGATTTCATCCGCGCCCTCCACAGCGGCGTCTCTGACAACCAGCATTCCGGAATGGGCGGCTTGCGCCGGTCATTCCGGCTCTCTGATAGCGCGGCAGCGACGCTCGCCAATGTGATTTTGGATCTTCCACCAGAAAAAATGATGGGCGCTCAAAACGCGAAGAACGTTCGCCACCGCGACCGGCGCAAGCGGGCTTGAATCCATTGCTCGGCCTCGTTCTATCCACGGGCGGTCTCATGGTCGTTCAATGACTGACCAATGCAAGGTGACGCCAGAGCTACCGCTACAAAAAGGCCAGCATCGCCCGCTGGTCCTGTCGGCGGGGACGTCGGCTCGAACGTCAAACTTGATCGTGGATATCCCGGTCAACTCGAGGAAGAACCCGAAATGGTCAGCGAAGCTGTTGAAGTCGCACGCCAGCACTTCTCCGCCGATCAGGTCCTCGGCTTCCAGGGTCTTACCATCGGTCGCCGGGATGAAATTGGCTTTGTCGGGGAGGGTCCGCGGACTGGTCCGCAATGCCTGCACGGTCTCGTGGAGTTTGCCCGGAACACAGGCGATCAGGTGGATGTTGCTGCGCTGTAAGACGGCAACAGGGACGTCGGTGGCATTGCTGCCCCCCCTTCATCAGGCGCTTGATCGTCGTGTCCTTATTCGCGAAGGCGGTGAGAAACAGATACGGGAACTCGGTGGCCTCAAATGGAGCCTCGGTAATCCCGCTCATTTGAGGATGGAAAACAGGAAGTCTAAATCTTGCTACAGGGCCCTTTTTCCCAAGCATTAGACGCCCCCTCCCCATCACATGGTCATCCGCGGCCCCTGCTCCTGCTGCGTTGTCTGCTGTTGGGTCTGCTCCATCAGCTGTTGGCGCACCTGATCCTGTTTGATGACTTCGGCCTGCTGCAGGTTCTGCTGGGCCGGCTCCTGAGCAGCTACGCGGCCGTCCACGTGGGCATGGAACATGGGTGCGACCCCCATTCCATGTGGGGCGTAGACCGCAAAGACGTTTTGGGCCCCGTCCTTCCCCAGGCCTCCGACAACCCCGTCCACGCGCATGACCATCGAGTCGTCCAACTGGTGCTTGTAAAGTGCGGCCGCGACGTTCCTGCTCTCCTCGTCGTTCCAGTTACCCGTCCCACGCACCCAGAAATGGATTTGCTGGTAGGTCGAATGGTCCGGGTGAGCGGGATTGTCGGCCAGCACGGCTTCATTGCGAGCGATGGCTTGGGGTTCGACGTCCGGTTGGCTGGCACCGCCTTTCCCAACCTGCCGCACCTCCATAGGTCGTAACTGCCCGTCGGAAGTGTCAGTGAATCCGAAGGCCTTCCCTTGGCCGCCCAAAGAGATCCCCGCCGCCTGGATTTCTTCCGCTGAACTGCCGAGCTCTTTGAGATTGAGGCCGAGACTCGGAATCGACTGGCTGGAGGCCCGGTCAAGGTCACGGGACACGGCAGCCCCGGCGGACACCACGTAGGACAAGTAAAAGGCGTTGTAGTCGGACTGACCTAACGCGCCCAGGCTTTTGCCGGACTGATCGAACTGACAAATCGCCACGGCTTTTACGGCCGGGCTGTCGATGCGGTTGTCGGTGTGCTGGATGCCCTGGACATCCATCTGGATGCCTGGAGCCAGCCGCCCGTTCGTGACGCAAGGCGTGGTCGGGTCGAGGCGATAAAGCAGTTCTGCTTCGCTGACGTTGCTGTCTTGGTGCTTGACCCGACTGGCCACCGAATTCATCGACACCATTTCGGCTAGCGCTTCGTTCTGCCGGGAAGCGTTGATGTATTCCTTTGCCAACGGGGTGATGTCCACCGTCGCATCGCCGTAGCGTGCGCCCTCTTTCAGCGCCTCATCGATTCGGTAGGACAGCTTGTAGGTGCTGAGTTCGTTGGAGCGGGCCATCAAGGCATGCCCCGTCTCGTGCCCAAGAACACCCGTCAACTGGTCTATCCGCTCTGACCGGGAAGGTCGCTGCAATACATCGGCGTTGACGCTGATCGTCTTTTCGCCGTGGTTATAGTGCCCTCCTTCGTTGGGCGTGCGAGCGAACTTGATGTGCTCAAGGTCGCCGTTGTCGATGGCTTTGGTCATTACCTCGACTAGGTAAGGAGAGGACTCCACTGCCTCGCGGAGGTCCTTGGCTGCACCTGGGGACAGAGACGATTGTTGTTCGGTCTCCTGGAGCATGCGCTCAATGCGAGGGTCAAGCATCGCTGCGCTCCATTTCAAAGACAACCACCGTCACGCAGGTCGGCGCATCCCGATGGTCAGGAGTCACGGCAACATAGAGCCCGAGCGAGGGACCAACGATCTTGTCGAACGTGATGCGCTGGTCGTCGCCAAAGGTTGGCACATACACCCGGAAGCCGTCGGCTTCCATTTGCTTTTTCAATGTGTCGTAGGCCAGACAGGCGTTCGGGGTGAGGGTCAGTTCCACCCGGTGCCCGGGGAGCTTGGGCGCGCCCTTCCACACCGCCCACTCGTAAGTGCCCTGCCCCACCTTACCGGTCACCCCTCTGCGCTCACGCTTGGCGTCGGGAGGAAGCGCAATGCCCAACACGCGCTCCACGTTGGCGGGGTCGGAGTCTGCTTGAGCGTGAAAGGACTGGGCGAGCGCTTTGATTTGTTTAAGCAGTTGGTCGGCGGTGAGCTCAGCGCCCGGTTGCAGCGCGGGATAGCCGTCCCAGGTCATCATCGGTGCCGAACGCTCAGGGGACGCGGCGTCGACAAGTGCCGCGACGCGGTCCTGCTCGCGCCGAATGTCAGCGGAGGTCGGTTCCTGCATGGCTTTCTCCTGAGGGGCGTTTGACGATTGCGCGCATGCGGCCATTACCAACAACAGCGCGCCTGCTGAAAAGGCTTTGGCGATGCGCATTCCTTGCCTGGGTATATCCATGACCAACATCCGAGTGTCGGGAGGTTAGACAGCTTAACGCCAGCGCTTGGGCGCAGGCCAATCTGGTAGGCAGGGGGGGCTATGTCTACCCCCTGGCTGCCAGGCTGACGCTTTTCTGGCCACCGATGACCATGTAGTCGCGGACCCGGATGTCAAGAAGCGCCAGCGCCTGCTTCAGTCGCTCGGTGACCTTGCGGTCGGCGTCGCTTGTCTCGGGACTTCCACTCAGGTGGTTGTGGAAGAGGATGACGGCCACGGAGTTGAGCTGAAGAGCACGCTGTGCGACCACCGGCTGTGGACTTCGCAGCCGTCGACGGTGCCGTTGAACAGGTGCTCGGTTGCCAGGATGTGGGGTAATCCCCCCACTTTT
>NZ_JAGHWU010000063.1:0-21771 GCF_017746145.1 Xanthomonas sp. D-99
GTTGATCAGACCTTCCTTAGGCATCGGTCCCCGTTGATGGCGCGCTTCCCGGCTTCTTGGCCGGCGTCCGGTCATCGGCTGGAATCAGGCGCCCCGGTGCATCGCCAGCGCCGCGATCTTCATAGTGTTCGGCATCGCGCTTGCCGTGCTGTTCGCCCGGCTGGCTGGGTTGGTCGCGTAAAGGGTCGCGAGACATGGCGCACTCCTGACAGCAAGATGGGCAAGCAGTTCACCGCGCCTGCGGTGAAGGGCGCGCAAATCGCGCTGTGCAAGCGAATTTCTCACGCATGGCTCACGGCAGCGGCGTTACTGATGTCAGCCCTCAATGCCGCACCGTGGAGCCGCCCATGCGCCCCCAGGATCGCCGTCCCGACCGTCGCCTGTTCAGTGCCCATGTCGAGCCCGCTCCATCCAGGCGCGCGCACCGCAGTGCACGCATGCCGGACACCGCTGGCGTGGCGCAGGACTTCCACTGCTACAGCCTGGCCGACTACCAGCGCCGCCGTCGGCGTGGTGGGCCCACCTGGCGCGATTTATCGCCGGCCTATGCGTTTGCGCGGATCACCCATGCCGCCGACTGGCCGCGTGGAGCCGATATCGACTGTGAGCAGGCCCTGGCTGCGCAGTGGGACAGCATGCGTGGAGCCTCGCGACTGGACTGGCCGCATGTGCGCGACATTGTCGAAGATGCCTGGCTTGCCCTGGACCACATTCCCGAAGCCGCAATTCATGGAGCAGCGCACTGATGGCCCGACCGATCTGGACCGGCACCCTTTCCTTCGGCTTGCTCAACGTGCCGGTGTCGTTGATGTCGGGCGAGCGCAAGGTGGATCTGCATTTCCGGATGCTGGATTCGCGCGACAAAAAACCGATCCGCTTCGAACGCGTCAATGCCGACACCGGCGACGAGGTGCCGTGGAAGGAGATCGTCAAGGCGTTCGAATACGACAAGGGCAGCTACGTCATCGTCGAAGAACAGGATATCCGCTCTGCCGCGCCGGAAAGCCATGAAACGGTGGAGGTGGAAACCTTCGTCGACGCAGCCGACATCGACCCACGCTATTTCGAAAAGCCCTACATCCTGGTGCCGGGCAAGAAGGCCGAAAAAGGGTACGTGCTCTTGCGCGAAACCTTGCGCGACACCGGCAAGGTGGGCATTGCCAAGGTGGTGATCCGCACCCGCGAGTATCTGGCGGCGGTGATGCCGCAGGGCGATGCATTGATCTTGTTGCTGCTGCGTTATCAGCAGGAGGTGGTGGACCCGCAGGATTTCAAGCTGCCGGCCGGTGCGGTGGGCGAGTATCGCATCACGCCCAAGGAACAGGAGATGGCCAAGCAGCTGATCGAGTCGATGTCCGGCACCTGGCAGCCGGAGGATTACCACGACGAATTCCGCGGCAAGCTGGAAAAAATCCTGCGCAAGCGCATCCAGGAAAAGGGCGGCACCACCACCGTGGACGTCGAGCCCGCTCAGCACGAAGACGCCACCACCAACGTGGTGGACTTCATGTCGTTGCTGCAGAAGAGCCTGCAGGCCAATACGCGCACGCCAGCCAAGAAATCCAGCACGGCCGACACGGCAAGCGCACCTGCCAAGAAAACGGCAGCCAAAAAAGCGGCGAAGAAAGCCGTCAAGAAGACCGCAGGCAAGGCGACCAAGAAGACTGCGGCCAAGACGGCCGCGCCCAGGCGCAAGGCGGGGTAGGCAGGTTCGCAGAACGGACTGCAAGCGTGGCATCCCCGCCGATGGCGCGCGCTTCAGCGCGACCGGTGATGACTTTCGGTCTGCTGCCTAGCGAACCGCTCACAACAGTCGATTACGCGCTACGGTTCAGCGGCTTTAAGGCGAGATCGCATCGGCCCGCTCGCGCGTCACCCGGCTCAACGCATCGGCGCTGATGTCGGCGATGGAATGCGTGCCGGTCAGCGTCATCGCCACGCGCATTTCCTTTTCGATCAAGGTCAGCAGGTTTTCCACGCCGGCCTGCCCACCGGCCGCCAACGCGTAGACGAACGCGCGCCCCAGCAGTACCGCATCGGCACCGAGCGCGAGCATGCGCACCACGTCCAGCCCGCTGCGGATGCCCGAATCGGCCAGAATCTTCAGCTCGCCCTTCACCGCATCGGCAATGGCCGGCAGCGCGCGTGCGCTGGACAGCACGCCGTCGAGCTGACGGCCGCCGTGGTTGGAGACCACGATGCCGTCGGCGCCGAAGCGCACCGCATCGCGTGCGTCCTCCGGATCCAGGATGCCCTTGATCACCATTGGCCCGGTCCAGAATTCGCGGATCCATTCCAGGTCTTTCCAGGCGATGGACGGGTCGAAGTTGGCGCCCAGCCAGCCGATGTAATCCTGCAGGCCGGTGGGGCTGCCGCGATAGGCGGAGATGTTGCCCAGATCGTGCGGCTTGCCGAGCAGGCCCACGTCCCACGCCCAACGCGGATGCGTCACCGCCTGCAGCATGCGCCGCAGCGAGGCGTTGGGCCCGCTCATGCCCGAATGCGCATCGCGGTAGCGCGCACCGGGCGTGGGCATGTCCACGGTGAACACCAGCGTGGTCACGCCCGCCGCCTTGGCGCGCTCCAGCGCATTGCGCATGAAGCCGCGGTCCTTGAGCACATAGAGCTGGAACCACATTGGCCGTTCGATGGCCGGCGCCACTTCTTCGATCGGGCACACCGACACCGTGGACAGGGTGAACGGAATGCCGCGCGCGGCCGCCGCACGCGCGGCCTGCACTTCGCCGCGGCGTGCATACATGCCGGTGAGGCCGACCGGCGCCAATGCCACCGGCATCGCCAGGGTTTCGCCGAACAGCTCGGTGCTCAGGCGCAGATCCGACATATTGCGCAGCACCCGCTGGCGCAGCGCCACATCGGCCAGGTCCGAGACATTGTGCCGCAAGGTGTGCTCGGCATACGCGCCGCCATCGATGTAATGGAACAGGAAGGGCGGCAGGCGTGCTTCGGCGGCGGCGCGGTAGTCGGAAGCGGCGGAAATGATCATCGAAGACGGGACGGCAGCGGCAGGGGAGCCGCCGAGTGTAAGACCATCGGTGGCAGGTGGACCGCTGCGGCGGCAGGTCGCACGCGCTGCACGCGGCGTTTCGTCGGGCGCATGGGCGGTTTGGTCGCATCGCGCTGGCATCGGCACGGATCGGTTGCAAGACTTGCGCATGCTGCCGCAGCGGCGCTGGCGCTTGCCGGCGCCGCCCACGGGGCATCTGAGCAACCACATCACGGACGGAGGGCGCCATGCGTGCAGGCAAAGCAGGGGGATGGGCGGTACGGGCGGGCTGGCGATCGGTGCGCTTTGCAGTGGTCAGGCGTGGGCGGGCGGGCCAGGTCAGCCGCCCGCGCCGGACGCCATCACGCGCACACTCCAGCAACGCATGGACGCCGCCGGCATCGTCGGCCTGGGCGCGGCGATCATCCGCGACCGCAAGGTGGTCTGGACCGGCGGCGTCGGTTTTGCCGACCGCGCGCGCGGCACGCCGTTCACGCCCGACACCGTCATGAACATCGGCTCGATCAGCAAGACCGTGACCGGCGTGGCGCTGATGCAGGCGGTGCAGGACGGCAAGCTGGCGCTGGATGCGGACATCAACCGCTATCTGCCGTTCGCCGTGCGCAACCCGCAGTTTCCGGGCGTGCCGATCACGCTGCGGCAACTGGCCACGCATACTTCCAGCCTGACCGACCGCTGGGAGGTCTATCGCGATACCTATCGCTGACAAGGCCTGCCGGTCGCGCCGCTGGGCGACTTCTTGCGCGGCTACCTGGCGCCCGGCGGGCGCGACTACCAGACGCAGAACTACCTGCCGGTCAAACCCGGCACGCATCGCGAATACTCCAACATCGGTGCCGGCCTGGCGGGCTACATCGTCGCGCGTGCGGTGGGCCAGTCGCTGGAGCGCTACACGCACACGCGCATCTTCGCGCCGCTGGGCATGCAGCACACCGCCTGGCATGCGGCCGATCTGCCGGCCGCCGCGCAGGCCACGCTGTATGTGAGCCAGTTCGGCGTGAGCGTGCCGATCCCGCCGTACGAACTCACCACCTACCCCGACGGCGGCGTGCGGACCAGCGTCAACGACCTTTCCAGGCTGTTCATCGCCCTGCTCGATGGCGGGCAGTACCAGGGCGTGCGCATCCTGGACGCCACCACCACCGCACAGATGCTGCGCTTCCAGTACACAGCCGCCAACACGCCCGACAACGTCGCCTTGAACGAGAAGAACTCCGGCATCTTCTGGTCCACCAAGTACAACGTCACCCGCATCGGCCACGGCGGCTCGGACCCGGGCGTGCACACCGAAATGCTGTCGGATCTGGCGCACGACAATGCGGTGGTGCTGATCAGCAACACCTCCCTGGACAGCGGCGATGCCAGGGTCAATGCGCAGCTCTTCGACGATCTGTGGGCGTATGCCGTGGAGCTCAGGGAGCAGGCGGCCTCCGTTGCCGGCCGTCGCCCCGCACCGGATTGAGCGCAGCCAGCAGAACGGAAGCGGACAGGGCATGACGTGCGGCGACGGGGTGGGTGGGATGCCGGTGTGTGCGCGCACTGCAGCCATGCCAGGGGCCGCAGGACATCGATCCCACCTGCCAGAAGTCACCTTCTGCCTGCGCACCATTGCCGAGCGCCTGCATGGCGGTCAGCATCGCCGCATGAATTCTTCCTTCTGCCACCTGTTGCACCCCTTGCGTCTGGCCGCCGCGTTCACCATTGCCGCGGTCGCGCTGTCGTTCATGCCCGATGCGTCGGCCCACGGTGCCTGGCGCTGGGGCGTGCTGGCCGGCTTCACCGCATTGTTCGTATTGCACACCGTATTGCCGCAAACGCATGCATTGCGCACGGTGGCCACCCTGCTGCAGGCGGCGTTGGCATTGCTGCTGGTCTGGATGGAGCCGCGTGCCGGCACCGCGCCGGTCCTGCTGGTGATGCTGGTGGCGCAGGCGGGCATGACCTGGCCGCCGTTGCGCGTGCTGCTGCTGGCGCTGGCGTTGAACGCGGGCATGTACGCGGTGCTGGTGCACGCAGGCTTCGATCGCGCCTTGTTGATCGTGAGCATCTATGCCGGCTTCCAGGCTTTCGCCGCACTCACCGCGCATTACGCCCGCAGTGCCGAGCGGGCGCGCGACGCCTTGGCCTACGTCAACGTCGATCTGCTGGCTACCCGCGCGTTGCTGGCCGACAGTGCGCGCGATGCCGAGCGTTTGCGGCTGGCGCGCGAGTTGCACGATGTAGCCGGGCACAAGCTCACCGCCATGCGCATCAACCTGCGCCTGCTCAGCGCCGACCCGGCCCTGGCGCAGCGCGACGAGGTGGCGGTGGTGGAACAGTTGTCGGCCGAACTGCTGTCGGACATCCGCAACGTGGTGCAATCGCTGCGCGACGACCAGGGCCTGGACCTGCAGACTGCCTTGCGTGCACTGGCCGCCCCGTTCCCGCGCCCGACGCTGCGCCTGCAGATCGATGCCGACGTGCGTGTCACCGATGCGCGCGTGGCCGAGTTGCTGCTGCGGCTGGTGCAGGAAGCGCTGACCAACGCCGTTCGGCATGCCGACGCCGATGAAGTGGCCGTGCACCTGCATTGCGAAGGCGCACAGCTGCACGTGGACATCTGCGACGATGGCCGCCGCGCCGAGCGCATCCGCGAAGGCAACGGCATTACCGGCATGCGCGAACGCCTGGCCGCATTGCACGGCCAGCTGGACCTTGGCCGCACACCCACGGGCGGCATGCACCTGATCGCGAGACTACCGGTATGAGTTCACGTCGTATTGCCCTGGCCGACGACCAGATCCTGGTGCGCGCCGGCCTGCGCGCGTTGCTGCAGCAGCAGGGCGTGGAGGTGGTGTGCGAGGCCGACGACGGCCAGGGCCTGCTGGATGCGCTCGCCATCCACACCGTGGACGTGGTGCTCAGCGACGTCCGCATGCCCGGCCTGGACGGCATCCAGGCACTGGAGCACCTGCGCGCCCGCGGCGACCGCACCCCGGTGCTACTGCTCACCACCTTCGACGACAGCGACCTGCTGCTACGCGCCAGCGAGGCCGGCGCGCAGGGCTTCCTGCTCAAGGACGCCGCCCCGGAAGACCTGCGCGAGGCGATCGAGCGCGTCGCCGCAGGCGACACCCTGCTGCAGCCGGTCAGCACCGACCCGGTGCGGGCCCGCTACCAGTTCCGCGACCAGCAGGCCCCGCGCGAGACCTTCAGCGAGCGCGAGGTGGCGATCCTGCGCCTGCTGGCCGGCGGCTATTCCAACAAGGAGATCGCCCGCACCCTGTTCCTGGCCGAAGGCACGGTGAAGAACTACGTCTCCACCATCCTGGAAAAGCTGGGCACCCGCGACCGCACGCGGGCGGTCTTGAAGGCGATCACGTTGCGGGTGATTTGAGGGCGGGGATTCGGGAATCGGGATTCGGGATTCGGGATTCGGAAAAGCGGGCAGGTGGGGACCGGATCGGAATGCGCCTAGAGCAAAGAGAACCTAAGCCCCTCTCCCCTCGGGAGAGGGGTTGGGGTGAGGGCACGGCGGAAGACAGCCAACTCGAACAAGCTCAGCCATGGCCTGAACTTGCAGTCGGTCTTACCGGTCGATTCCGCCTTGCATTCCAGAACAGCGCGCATCGTCATCCTGCAACTACGCGCTGCCTTCTCCGAACGGAGAGGAGACCAAAGTCTGCATGCTGCCCGATACGAAGCAAGCCCCTCTCCCCCCGGGAGAGGGGTTGGGGTGAGGGTGCGGGTGACGCCAATGGGTGTCGTTGCGCCCCCATGTAGTCTTTCTCCAACGTCGAACTGGCCCAATCCTGCCTTCCTAGGTGACTGTTCCATAAGGATTTATAGGCAGCCGTCAGCATCGACCAGCAACCGTAAGGTTGCCGTCAGGTCAGGCGCGGGCCCACGCACGAAGGTGATCCGGCGGCCAGCGACGCCGCCCGGGGACGCGCCGCGCTCCGGTCTGCTGCGGAGTCCGTCATGCGCCTGGTTCGAATCCTCATCGTGCTGATCGTCATGCTGTGCGCCAGCGCCTGGGGGGCGTCGACCCAGGCCGAATTGCCGGTCAGTTGGCCCCGCGCAGCCTTGCCGACCCAAGCGGTCGCCGAACGCGACATGCGGGTCGTCGTGGGATGCGCGTCGGCAGTGCAGGGAACCGCTGCCCATGCCTGCGATCGACTGATCAGGCGCTTCGATGGAGAAGGTTGCCGGCAAGGTCTGGCGAGTCGCCCACGCCAGGTCGGCCAAACCGATGACCCTGAACGCGCGGGCATCGGCACGGGCACGGCCGGCACGTGGTCGAGCCGTGGCCAGATCAAGCCGGCTTTCAGCAACGGAACCGAGCGCGACGAGCGGCTGCGCAGGTCGGCCGACATCTAGCCACGCTCCTATGGGTACCTGGGATGCACCACGCCCGCAGCGGCGGCTAGGAGCAGGCGCCACGCAGTGCATGCGGCGCCAGATCGATGCCGCGTGCGGGCAGCAGCACGCCGTCATCCTGCAGGATCGGGCGACACGCGCTAATGCGCAGCAACACGTTCGATCCGAAGGAACGTATAAAGACGCAAGGCCGCATGGAGCGGCCATGCTGGTGTGCCGCGTTGAGGAAGTGACACGATGGGCAGGTATCGGATTGGCTGCGCCGTTTTGGCTATCGCATGTTTGCTCATGGCCGCCACCGGCTGTGCAAAGCAGCCGACGTTATCGTCGCGACTGATCGTGACCGTCGACGCGCCGATGCTGGAACAAGGGGGCGCGGTCATCGTGTCGGCGCGTCCGATTGCCGATCGCCAGTGGCGCCTGCTTGAGGGCGCCAGGTCAACCAAAGCCGGGTACGAGAAAGAATTTCAAGTCACCGTCGCCTCACCAGCATCGATCATCGAGCTGCATTACCCTGAAAGCGGAACCTATAGCTTCAAGCTTCAGCCGGCAGCACGTGCCAAAACACATCCTCTCCAATCGCGTCGGGTGCTGATCGGCCAGGCCGACCTGACGGATCCGCAGACAAAACGCCAAGTGCATTGGCCTTCGATGAGTGTTGTCCATGTCAGCGGCACCGCCTACCCGGAAGGGTGGGCGCGCATTCTAGCGTCCACGTTCGACGTGCCTTTCAAAAGCGATGCGCCAGACAACTATGTGATATCCAGTTTTCCTGCCGGTCGCGTGATTGCCCTGACGCCCAAGGCAATCGATACCTACGTTCGGGACACCAACTGAGCACCTGCCTGCAGGCGCATCGCGCGTGCAGGAGGTCCGCGGCGGCCGGGTCTCTTATCGTGTGCGACTGAGCCATCGCTCGATTGCGCGGCGGCTCCCGTCCGGAGGCGAACCGTCGGACGGAAATGGACTCAAGGATCAGTGCCGCCCGAATTCGGTCGGCGAAATTTCCGGGTCGTTGCCGACCTGGGGGTCGCAGCTGAAATGCGCGCCCGTGTGTGTGTCCTTCACCACGACGGTGAAAAAGATCAGCGTCGGATGTTTGTTGGCGTTCACCACCTTCACCCAACTGCCGTCATGGGCGATGTCCGGCGGGCCGATCTGCCCCGTCGAATCGGAATTCAGCAGGCTGATGATCTTGAAGCGGTGGGGCACCGATTTACAGAACGCGTAGCGCAGTGTCACGTCCTGTTCGCCTTTGCCACAGATGAGCAGGTCCGGCGAGAAGCTGTAGAAGTAGGCGCCCCTGCCGGTATTGCCGCCGAACTCGACGTGCGCCACGGTCAGTGTGATGGTGATGATCTTGGGATCGGTCATGACGTTGGTGATTCCTTGAAGAGCGGGGCATAGAGGGAAACGAATCCCGGGTGGCGGTAGCCCGCTTGATACAGCCATCCGAGCTGTTGCGTCACGGCAGCGCGCCGACCCAGATGGATCTGTGCGCGAATCCAGGGGTCGAGCAAGGTCTTGTCGCGACTATTGCCGATATCGGCGCCGAGCACTGCCACCGCGCGCTGCCAGGCGGCGTGTGCACCGACGTGATCGCCGCTGGCGTCCAGTTGTTCGCCATACCAAACCAGGGCATGCGCCAGCGCCGAGACCCCGAGCAGATCCGCGGGCCTGGACCGATGCAAGGCGTCCAGCCGCGCCACGATCGCCGCCAGGCTGGACGTCTGCTCGCTGCCATGCAGCCCCTGCACCCGGTTCAAGCGCAGCGCAATGATGGCATCCAGCCATTGCCACTCCGGCAGCGGTTGTCGCTGCAGCAAGCCTGCCAGCGTCTGCCGCGCCTGGGTGAGTTGGCGTGTGGCAGCATCGGCGCGCCCGTCCAGCGCGGCAACCCAACCGGCCTGCGCGTAGGCATGCGCCAGATCGCGTTGCCACGTCCGGTTGTCCGGCTGCTGCGCGACCAGCGGTTCCAGGATGTCCACGCTGGCTTGCGCGTCGGCCTGCGCCTGCGCAAGGTGGCCGCGCGCCAGCGCCAGATTGGAGGTGCGTAGCAACGAGGTGGCCATGCGCCGTCGCCACGCATTGGCATCCGGATCGTTCTTCACCAAGACGCGCAGCACCGCGATCTGCTCGCGGTAGCCTTGTTCTGCTGGCACCAGCAAGCCCTGATTTTCCTGCGCAAGGCTTAGCCAAGACAGGCTGTCGACGAGTTCGTAGCGTACTGCCGCGTTATCCGGCGTGCGCGCCAACACCTGGCGCTTGAGTGCGATGGAACGTGCAAAGAACTCGATCGCCGCAGTTGCCTGACCTTCGCTTCTGGACAATGTGCCCAGATTGTTCAGCGCATACGACAACTCCAGTTGCCAGCGCGGATCCTGTGGAGCTGCGCGTACCAAGTGTTCGCAAGCCGCCAGATACTGCAACCAGTACGTGCGCGCCAACGGCAGCTGCTTGGCCTGATACGCCAAATAGCCGAGCCAGTACGCGGCCTGGCCAGTTTCCGCCTCCGCTTCCAATGCATCTGGCGCCCGCATGCGCGCCTGTTCGGCGGTAGCGGCGGCACGCGTGAACGCGGCATGGGCCTCTTTCACCTTGCCCTGGTTCATCAACACTTCGCCGGTGGTGCGCAGGGCACGGGCGTGGTTGATCAAATCACCGGTGTGCATCTCGGCGCTGGGCAAATCTTCCAGATAGCGCAGCGCACGGCTGCCGACGCTATCGAGCAGTTTGAGGTTGCCCACGGTGCGCAACTGCTCGGCCAGGTCGCCCAGCATGTAGCCCACCAGTTGCTGGGCCTGATCGCGGCGTTGTTCGGCGACTTGCTGGGCCTGGCGCGCCCGCCAGCCGAGCAGCAGCGAGGCGCTGGCCAGCACCACCAGCAGTGCGGCAGCGGCGGCGTACAGACCGCGGCGCTGGCGTTGCGAGCGTTCGCAGGCGCGCAGGAAGGCATGTTCCAGTGCGTCCAGATCCTGCGGCATGCGTCGCGCAGCCTCGCGTGCTTCGCTCAGCGGGCGGCCGCTGTTGAGCAAGTGATCGCTGCGCCGGCCTTCGGCAGCCCAGCGCTGTGCCGCCAGTTGCAGCCGCTTGCGCGCCTGCAGCAGGCGGCGATTTTCATGGATCCACTCGGCCGCACGCGGCCACTGCCGCAACAGTGCTTCGTGCGCGACCGCAAAGCCCGGTTCGCCGGCCACCAGCTCGCTGACGAACAGGCGCGCATGCACGAACGCATCCACCAGCACGCGCGCCGCGCTGCTCGCCGGCAGTGCCGACCACAGCGCACGCCGCGCGGTGACGGCATCGCTGTCGGGGTGGATCACGCTCAGCAGCGTCAGCACCTCGCCCAGCGCGACCCGCGCATCGGAAGGCAATGCGCGAAACGTCTGTTCGGCATGATGCGCCAGCGCGCCTTCCAGGCCGCCCAGGGCGCGATACGCAGCAAACGTCAGCAAGCCATCGTCGTTGCGCTGCGCATGCAGGGCATGCAGCAGATGTTGCAGCAATGGCAGTGCGTCGGGCTGGCGTGCGGTGGCATCGCGCAGCACATCGTCCAGGCGACCGGCGCCGCCGTGGTCTTCTTCGAAGCGCAGCCCGGCCATTGCCGCCGGTACGCGGATGATCTGGCCGATCTCGCCATCGCGTGGCGGCAGCAGATCCACGTGCCCATCGCCGCGTTTGAGCTCGACGATGTCCGGCAGTGCATCGATCAGGCGCGGATAAAAATCGCTGCGGGTGAGCATCAACACGGCCACGTGCGCGCTGGCGCACAGCGCATGCAAGGCTGCCGCCAGCACAGCGCGATCGGCGGCAGTGATGCCGGGCGTGGCCACCATCGCTTCGGCATGGTCGATGACCAGCAGCAGATGGCGCCGGGTGTGCACGTTCTCGCGCGCTGGGCCGGTTTGGCGCATCGCTTCGTCGATGGCCGCATGCAGCGGCGCAGGTTGCTGCAGCCACTCGGGCAGGCGTGCCGTCTGCGCTGGCGACAACACCGCGCGCCCACCCGGTGCCCATTGCCCCAATGCGCGTGCGAACGTGTCCAGCACATCGCCGCCGCGGCACTGCGCCAGGTTGCAGTACGCCACCGCGATGGCCTCCAGTCCATCCAGGCCGCCGGGCTGGCACAGCAACGGCACCACGCCGGCGCGCAGCAACGAGGTCTTGCCGCAGCCGCTGGCGCCGCTCACCAGCACCAGCCCGCGCTGGCTGTGCAATTGCGCGCGCAACGCGCCCAGCACCTGCGCAATCGCGTGGCTGCGGCCGAAGAACACGTCTGCATGTGCCGGGTCGAATGCCTGCAGCCCCATGTACGGGTTGCCATGCCCCCACGCCTGCGGACCGATCACCGCACCGCGGTAATCGTCGGGAAACATCACCTTCGGCAGCAGCCGGTAGCCACGCTTGCGGATGGTTTCGATAAAGCGCGGCTGGCGGCTGTCGTCGCCGAGCTTGCGGCGCAGCTGGGCGATGGTCTTGTGCACCGGGTTATCGCCGTAAAAGCTGCCGTGCCACACCTCGATCAACAACTGCTCGGCGCTGATGACCTCGCCGGCGCGCTCGGCCAGCGCGATCAGCACTTCCATCATGCGCGGTTCCAGCGTGATGGTCTGGCCGTCGTCGATCAGCGTCAGCCGCTCCGGCTCGACCAGCAATGGCCCAAGACGGAACCGCGGGACGGAGCCCAGCTGCGTGACGCGCTCGCTTCGAAGAGACATCGCTCAAATACCGGTCGCACAACTGGAAGGGGCCTCGACAATCGCCATCAGGCGCGGCCAGGCACGGCACGGCAGGGCGGAAACGTAGCACAGCCCGCTGCCGGGTAAGTCGATTGCGGTCGCTGTTCGTTGCTGCGTTGCGCGTGCAGGTGCTGGCGTCAGGCCGCCGTGCGGCGGCCTTCACGTGCTTCCATACAGCGGCGTTTGTTACGCATCAGGCTGTTTCGCGCGCGCCACACGCACTAAGATGCCGCCAGCATCTTGCTGACCAGGAGTCCACGTTGATCATCCATCCCAAAGTGCGCGGCTTCATCTGCACCACCACGCATCCGCTTGGCTGCGAGCGCAATGTGCTCGAGCAGATTGCCGCAACGCGTGCGCGTGGCGTACGCACTGACGGCCCCAAGAAAGTGCTGGTGATCGGCGCGTCCAGCGGCTACGGCCTGGCCTCGCGCATCACCGCTGCCTTCGGGTTCGGTGCGGACACGCTGGGCGTGTTCTTCGAAAAGCCCGGCACCGCGAGCAAGGCCGGTACGGCCGGCTGGTACAACTCGGCCGCGTTCGACAAACATGCCAAGGCGGCCGGGCTGTATAGCAAGTCGATCAATGGCGACGCGTTTTCCGATGCCGCGCGCGAGAAGGTGATCGAGCTGATCAAGACCGAGATGGGCGGGCAGGTCGACCTGGTGGTGTATTCGCTGGCCTCGCCGGTACGCAAGCTGCCGGGCAGCGGCGAAGTGAAGCGCTCGGCGCTCAAGCCGATCGGGCAGACCTACACCGCCACCGCCATCGACACCAACAAGGACACCATCATCCAGGCCTCGATCGAGCCGGCCAGCGCGCAGGAGATCGAAGACACCATCACCGTGATGGGCGGGCAGGATTGGGAATTGTGGATCGACGCGCTGGAAGGCGCCGGCGTGCTCGCCGATGGCGCGCGCAGCGTGGCCTTCAGCTATATCGGCACCGAAATCACCTGGCCGATCTACTGGCATGGCGCACTCGGCAAGGCCAAGGTCGATCTGGACCACACCGCGCAGCGCTTGAATGCACGGCTGGCCAGGCGCGGTGGCGGCGCCAATGTGGCGGTGCTCAAGTCGGTGGTCACCCAGGCCAGCGCGGCCATTCCGGTGATGCCGCTGTACATCTCCATGGTCTACAAGATCATGAAGGAAAAGGGCCTGCACGAAGGCACCATCGAGCAACTCGACCGCCTGTTCCGCGAGCGCCTGTACCGCGAAGACGGCCAACCGGCCGACGTGGACGACGAAAACCGTCTGCGCCTGGACGACTGGGAGTTGCGCGACGACGTGCAGGACGCCTGCAAGGCGCTATGGCCGCAGGTCACGACCGAGAACCTGTTCGAGCTCACCGACTACGCCGGCTACAAGCACGAGTTCCTCAAGCTGTTCGGCTTCGAGCGCGACGACGTGGATTACGACGCCGATGTGGCGACGGATGTCAGCTTCGATTGCATCGAGTTGGGGTGATTGCCGGGATTGGGGATTCGCAAGAGCGGTGTCTGCATCGCTGATCTTCAGCGGACCCGAACGTTTTTCGCAAGGACAACCGGCACGCGATGCTGGTTGTCCTTGCCGTGACGAATCCCAACTCCCTAATCCCAAATCACGGCACCCAATGGACAAATGCATCGCCCATCTCGTCCTGGCCTTTCTGGTCAGCGTGGCCTGCGCTGCATTGCTGGGCTCCGTCAGGTTGTACTGGTCATTGAAGGCGATCGCCAATCTGTTGATCACCACGGCGTCGTCTGCGCCGCGGTGATGCAGGACGACTCTGCACCGCCCTGGAACCACGCCTTGTTGGTCACGCTGTTCTTCAGCCTCCCGGCGGCGCTATGTGTGGTGTTGCTGAGCGCAGCACTCAGACGGATCACCAACAAACCTCGCACCCGTGCACTCGCCTGAAACACGTAAGCGCTGTCAGCCACGGGCGCATCATCCCTGAGCGCACCGCGCTGGGAGCAACGCGCCCGGCCAGAGCACCGAATCTCCGGCGCTGTTGCCAATCCCAATCCCGACTCCCCAATCCCGGTGCGTCAGCGCCGCACATCAAACCGCGCATCCCCCACGCACGCCTGCACGTCGGCCACCGAGAGCGGATTGAAATCGCCCGGGATCGAATGCTTCAAGCAGCCGGCGGCCAGGCCGAAGCGCACCGTATCCTCCAGCGACCAGCCTTCGATCAGGCCGTGCAGCACGCCGGCCGCAAACGCGTCGCCGCCGCCAATGCGGTCGATGATGGGGGTGAGTTCTTCGCTGGGTGCACGCGCCACGGCGCCGTCGCGCGGCACCAGCATCGCGCCCAGGCTGTGGTGGTCCACGTGATGCGCCACGCGTTGCGTGCAGGCCATCAACTGCAGCTGCGGGAATGCAGCGAAGGCCTGCTGCGCGGCCGCTTCCACGCGCGCTTCCAGCGTGTCCTGCGCGAACTCGCCGCCCAGCACCACGCCGATGTCGCGGTAATCGGCAAACACCACATCCGCGCAGGCAAACAGCTGATGCAGGATGCCGCGCGCATCGCCCTGCCAGCGTTGCCACAACTTGGGCCGGTAGTTGCCGTCGAACGACACCTTCACCCCGGCCGCACGCGCGGCACGTGCCGCCGCCAGCGTGGCCTGCGCCACCTCCGCGCCCAATGCCGGGCTCACCCCGGACAGGTGCAGCCACTGCACGCCTTCCAGCAGACGCGGCCAGTCGTAGGCATCGGCCGGTGCCAGTGCAAAGGCCGAGTCGGCGCGGTCGTAGATCACTTCGCTGGGGCGATGGATCGCACCGGTGGTCAGGAAATACAGACCCATGCGGCCGTCCACGCGCCGCACATGGCGGGTATCCACGTCGTGCCGGCGCAGTTCGCCCAGCACCGCGGCGCCCAACGGGTTGTCCGCCACCGTGCTGACCATGGCCACGGCATGGCCGAAATGCGCCAGCGAGACGCCGACGTTGGCCTCCGCGCCGCCGCAGTGCACGTCCAGCCGAGGCTGCTGCAGCAGCAGCGCATGGCCAGGCGCCCCCAGGCGCAGCAATAACTCACCAAAACACAGGATACGGGCACGGCTCATGCGGCAATTACCTCGGCTGGGTGGTACGTGACGGGTGGGGGCGCCGTCGCGCACTGAGATGACCATCGGTGTCATTCTAGCCGGCGCGAAATGCCGGCTGCTACGGCCATGATGCGACGTGAAGTGACCGCTTGCACCCGTTTTTCGGAAATTTGGTGGCGTTTTCTGCTGCGCTGCAAGATGTTACGAGACGATTCAGCTGGTAACGTCGTTTTGACTAGCGGTGTCATTGCCGCTCTCAACCCGCTATTTCACATTGTTCATGGACCCTTGGGAGGGGAGGACATGCAATTTCGGACCACCAGCCGGAAGACACCGGTTACCTTGCTTGCGCTGTCGATCGGGCTGGCGCTGAGCGGCCAGGCTGCCGCACAAGACGCCGCCCCATCGCCCGCCGAGCCCGCCGTCGACCTGGACACTGTCACGGTGACCGGTTACCGCGCCAGCGTGGAGAAGGCCCTGGACATCAAGCGCGGCGAAGCCGGCGTGGTCGATGCCATCGTGGCCGAGGACATCGGCAAGTTCCCCGACCTCAACCTGGCCGAGTCGCTGCAGCGCATTCCTGGCGTGGTGATCACCCGCGACGCTGGCGAAGGCCGCGCCATCACGGTGCGTGGCCTGGGCCCGGAATTCACCCGCGTCCGCATCAACGGCATGGAAGCGCTCACCACCGTGGGCGCCGGCGACCAGAGCGGCGGCACCAACCGTGGCCGCGGCTTCGACTTCAACGTCTTCGCCTCGGACCTGTTCTCGCAGCTGATCGCGCGCAAGACGGCCTCGGCCGATGTGGAAGAGGGCTCGCTGGGGGCCACCGTCGACCTGCGCACCGCGCGCCCGTTCGACTACAGCGGCTTTACGTTTGCCGCCAGCGGCCAGGCGGCCTACAACGCCATGGCCGAGAAGGCCAACCCGCGTGTAGCGGCGCTGATCGCCAATACCTGGGCCGACAACACCTTCGGCGCCTTGCTGTCGGTGGCCTATACCGAACGGCAGGTGCTGGAAGAAGGCTCCAACACCGGCCGCTGGGCCAATGGGACGAGCAACGGCAACTTCAGTGCGGCATCGCCCTTTGCGGCCGCACGCTCGGCCGACGTGTACCACCCGCGCTTCCCGCGTTATGTGCAGATGGAACACGACCAGCAGCGCCTGGGCGTGACCGGGTCGTTGCAGTGGAAGCCCACCGACCGCACCACCATCTCGCTGGACGCGCTGTACTCCAAGATCGAAGCCACGCGCGATGAGCATTACATCGAGGCCATCTCCTTCAGCCGCGGTCGCGACAGCGGCACGCCGCGGCGCGCCGACCGCGATGGCAAGCCGGCCACCATCGTGCGCAATGGCGAGATCCGCAACAACGCGCTGGTGTACGGCGAATTCGACAACGTCGATATTCGCTCGGAAAACCGCCACGACGAGTGGAACACCGAGTTCAAGCAGGTCAGCCTGGATCTGGAGCACCGCTTCAGCGATGCCTTCTCCGTGTCCGGCCGTGTCGGTACCTCGCGCTCGGCGCACGAGAACCCGGTGCAGACCACCATCATCATGGACAAGTACGACGTCGACGGCTACAGCTACGACTATCGCGGCAACAACCGTGCGCCGGTGCTGAACTACGGCATCGACCCGACCAATCCCGCCGGGTGGGAACTGGCCGAAATCCGCCTGCGTCCGCAGACGGTGGACAACGATTTCGATACGGCGCAGATCGACTTCAACTGGAACATCAGCCCCGGGTTCCGCCTCAAGGGTGGCGTGCTGGCCAAGGACTACACCTTCAGCACGGTTGAACTGCGTCGCGCCAGCGAAATTGCGGTGCCGACCTTCGCCGATGGCACCCGCATCGTGCCGACGGACCTGACCGAGCAGGCCGGCCTGAAGGGCATCAACGGCAGCCCGTCCAACTGGGTCGTTCCCAACCTGGATGCAGTGGCCAACCAGCTCGGCATCTACAGCAACGCCGGCACCTACGCCGTGGCGCCGCGTGCCAACAACACCCGCAGCGTCGAAGAAAAGGACCGCGGCGTCTGGTTGATGGGCGAGTTCTCCACCGACCTGGGCTCCATCCCGCTGTCGGGTAATTTCGGCGTGCGCTATGTGCGCACCGAGCAGGAATCCACCGGCTATGCGTTGATCAACAACGCGCCGGCGCTGACCACGGTGGGCCGCAAATACAACAACACGTTGCCCTCGTTCAACCTGGTGGCCGAGCTCGCGCCCGACCTGCTGCTGCGTCTGGGCGCGGCCAAGGTGATGTCGCGCCCCGGGCTGGGCAGCCTCACGCCCGGTGTGACCGTGGCCGTGGCCGGTGGCGCACGCACCGTGTCCGGCGGCAACCCGGATCTGGATCCGATCGAAGCCACCAATGTCGATCTTGGCCTGGAGTGGTACTTCAACGAAGGCGCGATGCTCGGTGTCGGCGTGTTCTACAAGGACATCGAAAGTTTCATCCAGACCGCACGCGAAGTGCGCCCGTATGCCAGCAGTGGCCTGCCGGCTTCGTTGCTGGATGGCACCGGCGCCAGCATCAACGACGACTTCACCTTCAGCATTCCATTGAATACACCCGGTGGCGAGTTGAAGGGCGTGGAAGCGAACTATGTCCAGCCATTTACGTTCCTGCCGGGCAAGTGGGCCAACCTGGGCGTGCAACTGAACTACACCTGGGTGGATTCGCAGATCCAGTACCTGTCCAGCACCGGCGCACCGGTGATGAAGAACGACCTGACCGGGCTGTCGCGCTCGTCGTGGAATGCGACCTTGTTCTACGAGGGCGAGTCTTTCGCCGGCCGCATCTCGGCCACCAATCGCGACGATTACCTGACCCAGGCCCCTGGCACGGAAGCGGGATTCAACGTCGATGGCGTGCACGGCATGACCGGTACCACCATGATCGACGCCTCGCTGCGCTACAAGATCAGCAAGCAACTGGAACTGAGCCTGGAGGGTATCAACCTCACCAACGAAGCGTCCGACGAATGGGTGTGGTCGCCGCAGACCGGCGAGTTGCCGCTGCAGTACACCGAAACCGGCCGCCAGTACTTGCTGGGCCTGCGCTACAAGTTCTAAGTGCAGCCAAGTCGCGCCAAAAGATATCTGCCCGCTACGCACATCGCGTAGCGGGCGTGATATGGACGTTGCAACGCATCTGTACGACGCACCGGTGGCCGTACACTGCTGCAACGCAATGCAGTGGTGTGCACTGCACCCGTCCGCGCCGCCGGGGTCATCAGCGTGCATGCGGTGGTGACCAAGGTGCGATGCAAGCGCAGCCTGGCACCGCGTGGTCTATGCAGGCCATCGCGGCGCCGGGCAAGACATGTGGCAGACCCGTGCCGGCGTGGGGCTGTCAACGCCATGCAGTATCCAATATTCGCCGCGCGGTGATCCCGTGCGGCGATGCGTTTTGAGGAGTCAGGCAGTGAGCGTGCAGAAGTGGTGGATGGGTGTGCTGTTGTTGATTGCGCTGCCGGTGCGTGCGGCCGCTGCCGATGCACCGGAGCTGTTGTTCCGCGTCTCGGCCGACCAGGGTCTGCAAGCCGATGTCGCCCGCGGCGATGGCGTGCCCAACTTCCGCGACAAGATCGCGCTGGTGCCCACCGGCAAACGCGGCAACGCCATCGAATGGGCCGACGACGGCGTGCTGTCGTGGAATGCGCCCGGCAATCTCTACACCCAGCGCGGCACGCTCGGCTTTTTCTGGCGCGCGCGTTACCCGGTCGGCGAAGCGCCGTTCGTGATTTTCCGCGTCGGCTACGCCGACCACACCAGCTGGGACATGGCCTGGCTGCGCATCGACTGGAACGGCCACGGCTTCGATGCCTTCGTCACCGACGCCAACCTCGCGCGCACCCGTGTCTCCTTCAAGCTCGACACGCTGCCAAAGCCCAATGACTGGACCCACATCGCCTTCGCCTGGGACGAAACCCGCGGCGTGCGCCTGTACGTGGACGGCAAGGAAGCCGCACGCGTGGACTGCGGCGCGCCATGCGCAAACGGTGGCGCGCTCGATTACGATGCCGCACTCGACCAGTTCGGCCTGGCCGGCCGGGTGATGTCGCCGCACCAGGTGCAGAGCCGCTACAACTTCCTGCGCGGCAGCGACTTCGACGAGATCCGCATCTACGACCGCATGCTTGATGGCAGCGGTGCCGCCGCACTCGCACGCCTGCAGGAACCCACCACCGCCCCGGCCATCGCTGCGGATGCGCAATACGCTGCCTTCCTGCATCGCTACGGCTGGGACAACGGCCATGCACCGCCTGCATTGACCGCACCGGTCACGCGCATCCGCAAGGTGGAATTCACCGATGCGCGCGATCTCAAGCAATGGATGTGGAAGGCCACCGACGGCATCGCCGAAACCACCTGGCCCGGCGTCTACAACCGCTCGCGTCTGCCCGGGCGCAACGACTACTTCCAGCTGCCCGACTGGAACACTTATGTCGAAGGCGGCAAGGCGCTCGATCTCACCTTGCCGGACGAGCCTTTCAACCGCATCGAGCTGCGCGGCGCCGCCTACGGCCAGGCCACTTACGCCGCGCCCAACGCACAGCCGCAGCCGCTGTTCGCACGCCAGCAAGGCGTGGTGCGCAGCGTGGATCAGTTCGAAGAACGCCGCGGCGGTACGCTGCGCTTTGCCAACACCGCGCAGGAAACGCCCATCCAGGAAATCTGGGCCTATGACGTGCAGCCAGGCGAGGTGCCCAAAGGCAGCGCGCAACTCAGCTACACCGTGCGCAGCGACATCCAGCCCGACTACGACAACCTCGCCGAGTTGCGCGCTGTCATCGCCGGCCGCTACCCAGCGAGCGAGCGCCAGACCGTGATCGCGCTGCCCACGAAGGCGCCCGCGCGCAAGCGCCCCAGCGACAAGGTCGCAGCAGGCGCGCAGCAGCCAATCGTGCACATCCTGGTGCCGTCCAGCCTGGGCGACCCGCCGCCGGACCAGGCGCTGATGCGCAGCTGGTCCTACGGCTGGGAAAACATGCACGACGGCCTGGACGGCATCGCCATCACCCTGCCGGCGCTGAACCTGCCGGCCACCCACAACGGCAGCATCCCGCTCAATATCCGCATCAAGGACCCCATCTGGCCCGCACGCGACATGATCGACGTCTCGGTCGCCGTCGCCCCCGGCCAACCCCGCACGCTGTGGCTGGACCTGCGCGACCGCATCCTCAGCAACGACAGCCTGATGCTCAGCATCGCCGCCGCCGCACCCGGCTTCGACGCCAACGCGCTCGACGGCACCCAATTGCAGCTGGTGTTCAAACCGCGCAATGAGGCCATCAAAGAGCACGTCGCCGACCGCTTCAACCAGGTCAAGGACAACTGGGGCTTTTTGGTCGAAGAACACACCACCTCCAAGCGCCAGCTGCTCTACAAACGGCTAGATGCGGACATCACCGACCTGCTGCGCGTCGACCCGGATCACGCCCTCGGCCGCCAGTACTGGAATGACATCAGCTACGCCAACCAGGGCGCGTTGCCTGTCGAGATGCCCGCCGTGCCCAAGGGCGTGCCGGCCTGGGCGTTCTGGCAGCTGGAAGACCTCAAAGCCACGCGCCGCTATATCCGCTGGTGGATCGAGCAGCGGCAGGTGGCCTACGGCGATTTCGGCGGCGGCATCTCCGACGATTCGGACCTGGTGCAGCAATGGCCCGGCGTCGCCCTGATGGGCGTGGACCCGGACATGCTCAACGCCTCCATGCTGGCGCTGTCCGATGCCAACTACCGCAACGGCATGTTCACCAACGGCCTGTCCACCATCGAAACCGACGAGCTGCATTCCTACGAGGAGGGCATCAACCTCAACAGCGCCCTGCTATACCTCAACTGGGGCGACCCACGCACCGTCGAGCGCCTGATGCAAACCGTCAAGGCCTTCGACACCATCATCCAGGTCAACCCGCAAGGCCACCTGCTGTTTGCCAGCAACTGGTTCGGCGGCCGCACCGTCTACCGCGAACCCAACTGGCAATGGCAAAAACCGTACTCCTTCCCCATCGTGCACCCGGCCATCCTGCTGGGCGGCTATAACGCCGACCCCAACAGCCGCCGTATCGTCACCGGGTTAGCGGATGGCTATCTCGCCCACGCCTACACCAACGCCAAGGGCAACTGGGCCCTGCCCAACGAGATCAACTGGCAAACCGGCAAAACCCGCGGCGGCGAACTGTTCGAAGGCAGCGGCGGCGCCGACACCCTGCACACCTTCTGGGCCGCCTACCGCTTCACCGGCGAAGACCGCTATCTCAAACCGATCAACTACCGCGTCGCCAACAGCGGCCCCAATGGCCTCTCGCTGCTCAACGAAAACTTTCTCGATGTCATGGGCAAGCGCAGCGACTGGAGCAGCAAGTTAACCGAAGCAGCAAACAAGGACGATGGCAGCGCCCCGGACTTCCCGCACCATGTGGCCTGGGAACAAACCGGCAATCTCGATTATCTCGCCGCCATTTACCGCAGCGAGGCCAGAGAGAAACTGCAGAACTTCTACATGAACACCGAAGGCCACTGGTGGAGTGACCGCGTGGAATCCCCCACGGTCAACCTGCAACGCGCACGCTTAGGGAAGGTCTGATCAA
>NZ_JAGHWU010000064.1:0-6380 GCF_017746145.1 Xanthomonas sp. D-99
TTGATCAGACCTTCCTTAGCGCTGGCAGCGCACTGGTGCCGCGGGTCACTGTCTACCTGTTGGCTAGCCGAATTGAGGATCGATTCGGCAACTACGTATCCTTCACCTACAACGGTAACGGCCACCCCACATCGATCTCGGCAAGCGACGGCCGAGCGATTATCCTTGCCTATGATGGCGAGCGCCTGATCCGCGCATCAACCAACGGTAGGGATTGGACGTATCACTACGATGCAAACGGCGATCTGGCCGCTGTCCTGCAGCCGGATCAGGCGCGCTGGCAGTATCAGTACGGTGGAAGCCGGACCATCCTGTACCAAGCTTGGGACGCTGCGATCACTGCCAACTGTGGCGGGCCCGATGTTGCTGACGGCCAATACGCTGTCACGGTCACGCATCAGTCTTCGGCTGTGGCGACATTCTCCTTCTCGCATTTACGCCACTACCGCAGCGGCGTTCGTTTGAGCAACTGTCAGCCACTTCCGGCAAGCTCCGGTGAAAGCGTCAATTACCAGCTGCTACTGGCTAATTTCCACGATGTTTTCAGCCTCGTCTCAAAGACCATCAGCGGTCCGGGCATCGCCCAGGCCATGACCTGGAAGTACGACTATGGACAAAAGGCTTATCCCCTCTGGGCACCCGTCAGCCCGTCGCCGGCCATTGCCCAGCCGAGACCTGTCCTCGATCCAAGATTGTCCGGGTGTTGCAGCCTGGCGGTCAGTACGACGCATATGAGTTCGGTGTCCTTTGGGGGCTCAATGAAGGTCGAATGCTTGCCGTCACAACTCTTGCAGCAAACGGTACGACGGTGCTGCGGCAAGAGCGGCGCGATTTTCTGGGAGAAGAGGAAGTAGCAGGCCATACGTTCCCGTCCAGTTACGGGATTCTTCCGGGCGGGGATGAGCCGTCGGCTGCCTACGTGCGTCCCATGATCAGAAAGACCGTGACGCAGGACGGAGCATCCTTCACCTGGCAGGTCGCCACGGGCTGCGGCACAGGTCCTTACTGCCTGGATGCATTCGCCTGACCGCTTCGTACGGAAAAGACCAGCTCGCTAGGCTATTCCAGAAGCGAGGACACGACTTATTTCGATCAGCCAGCGCTATGGGTGATTGGCAAGACTGCGTCGCTGACGCAGCGAACACCTAACGCGGTCTCGATGTACACCGCATCCTACGATGCCAACGCGTTGCCGTCAGAGGAATATGTTTTTGGCGCCTTGAAGCACCGGCTGGCCTGGAATACCGACGGCACCCTGGCATTTTTTGCCGATGCAAACGGCGCTACGACGCTCATGTCCAACTGGAAGCGCGGTGTACCACAACGCATCCAGCACCCTGCAACCACCGATCAGCCGAGCGGCTCAGTGGAAACGGCAAGCGTTGACGACAATGGATGGATTCGCACATCCATCGACGTCAATGGAGTCGCCAGTACCTTCGACTACGACGTAATGGGGCGGATGATCCTGCAGACCTATCCCGACGGCGACACGGTGGCCTGGAATGCCACCCGGCAGCTAATGGAGCAGGTGGGGAGCGAGGAATACGGCATCGGCGCCGGACATTGGCGGCAGACCACCAGTACCGGTAACCAACGCAAGTTGACCTACTTGGATGCCCTGTGGCGACCATCGCTGGTGCTTGAATACGATGTCTCAGATCAGGCGGGAACCCAGCGCTTCCAGCGATTCGGCTACGACACCGAGGGTAGGACGGTGTTCACGTCCTACCCAGCGAATGCTAGCAGCATCGCTAGCGGAACCTGGCTCGAGTACGACGCGCTTGGGCGGCAGACATCGGTTTCGCAGGATTCCGAGCTAGGCTTGCTTGTCACCCGCATCGCCTACCTTGATGGTTTCAAGCGACAAACCAGCGACCCCAAGGGGCGGCAACAAACCGAATGGTTCCAGGCTTACGATGCCCCTAGCTACGACTGGCCAGTACGGATCGATCGGCCCGAGGGAGTCTCCACAAGCATTGTCAGGGACGCGTTCGGCAAACCCACCGAAATCGACCGCGGAGGGCCGGCGCAATGAGCCAGCAGATATCGCAGTCGCGCATGCCGCGGATGGCTCACCGGACCAGTCGCTGGCTTGGTGTGCTACTCGCCTTCGTGATCGGGCCTGTCCTGGCGCAGACCTACATCAGCATGCAGTCGCCAGGCAACAACGCCAGCTTCACGGCGCCTGCATCCATCAACGTCGTTGCCGAGGCGTTGGACATCTTGCCGATCGGTCAGGTCACGCTTTACCAGGACGGAAGGCGATCGCCTATAGTTCCGGTGCCGGGCAGATCTCCAAGGTGGTTTCCAACCTTCCTGCCGGGGACTATCAGTTCCGTGCCACCGCAGTGCGCACCGATAAGAGGACAACCCAGTCCACGCCTGTGCGTACCGTCCATGTCGTGGCCCCCGGGAATTTGCGGCCCACCGTGCAACTGCGCTCGCCGACGGGCGCGCCCTTCATCGGCCCGGCGACGGTCACCTTGACCGCCGATGCCGCTGATAGCGATGGTAGCGTAGCGAGAGTGGAATACTTCGCCAATGGCAGTTCGGTCGGTGCCTCCACGTCTGCACCGTATACGGTCACCTGGGGCAACGTCGGGCCAGGGACCTATACGATCACCGCGGTCGCCACAGACAATAATGGCAATACCGGAAACTCCCAGGCTGTCTCGGTTTCGATCACGCAATCGGTCATCCGTGGGAGTATCGACGGATTGTCGAGAGTTGGTGACGGAAGCTACAAGATCCTAGGCTGGGCATGTTCCAGTGGCTGGGCGCCGTCCATCGGCGTGCATCTGTACGCTGGGGGAGAATGGCAATCGGGTACGTTCATCGTCGCGGCGACGTCCAATCTCGCCAGCGAACCCGCCGTCGCCTCGGCGTGTCAGACGTCGGGCAGCGCCTACCGTTTCGCGATTCCGATCAGCGATACCGTGCGTGCGTCCCATCCCGAGCAGGCGATCTTCATCTATGGCTTGTCGCCCGTGGGCGGTTCGAACGATTTGCTCGGTAACTCGGGCAAGTTCCTGATCCCGCGGATGCCGCCGCCGTTGTCGGAGACACGTCGCTACGTGTACGACGCACAGCAGCGCTTGTGCAAGACCATTGAGCCGGAAACCGGCGCCACCGTTATCGGGTACGACAGCGTCGGCAATCTCAGTTGGTCGGCGACCGGATTGAACCTCCCCGACGCTGGTTCGTGCGACCGTGACGCGGCCTATTCCAGCGGGCGGCGTGTCGACCGCGGCTACGACGCGCTGGGGCGCATGACCACGCTGAAATTTCCCGATCGCAATGGTGACCAGGAACTGCATTACGCGGCTGATGGCGTCCCGCTGCAGGTCACCACCTCGAATGCTGGCGGTACGGTCTTGGTGACCAATCGTTATGCCTACAACAAGCGACGCCTGCTGACCAGCGAATCGGTCGAGCAACCGGATTACACCTGGAGTATTGGCTACGGCCACGATGCCAATGGACAATTGGCCAGCCAGACCTATCCGACCGGCCTCGGGGTCAGCTACGCTCCCAATGCGTTGGGGCAGCCAACCTCCGTGCGCGACTCGTCCGGCACGCTCTATGCCAGTGGCCTGCAATACGCCGCCAATGGTGCGTTGCGCCAGTTCACCTACGGCAATGGCGTCATCCACTCGCTGGAATTGAACGCGCGACAGATGCCGTTCCACGTCCGTGATGCCAACGTCAGCGCCTACGAGTATCGTTACGACGAAGTCGGCAACGTGACGGCCATCCTCGACCAGCAACAGGGCGACGGCTATAGCCGCAGCATGAGCTATGACGGCCTGGACCGATTGATCTCGGCGACCTCGCCGAATTTCGGTGGTGGCCAGACCTATCGGTACACCTACGATGGTCTGGACAACATCACCTCGGCCAAGCTGGCCGGGGTGCGTCAGCACAACTACTGGTACGACGCCAACCAGCGGCTGACCAATGTCCTCGACGATGCCGGAGCGACCATCGTCGGGCTGAGCTACGACGCCCAAGGCAACTTGCGCCAGAAGAATGCGCAGGCCTATACATTCGACTATGGCAACCGCTTGCGCGAGGTGCAGGGCAAGGAAACCTATCGCTACGACGCCCAGGGCCTGCGGACCAATGCACTGGATACGGCCGGAAGCCGGTTGAAGGCGCTCTACGGCAAGGCCGGACAGCTGCTGTACGAGGAACGGCGCGGGCAGGGCGCTGTCGAGTACATCTATCTGTCCGGCAGCCTGCTGGCCACCCGCAGCAACGGCGCCGTGACCTACCGGCACACCGATGCACTAGGCAGCCCGGTAGCGACCACCAACGCGGCCGGGCAGGTCGTCGAGCGCACGCAGTACGAACCCTACGGCGCGGCGATCGGCAAGACGGTCGATGGCATTGGCTATACCGGCCATGCGATGGATGGGGGGACCGGACTGATCTATATGCAGCAGCGGTTCTATGATCCGACGATTCCGCGGTTTTTGTCGGTGGACGCGATGGCTGTCGACGCGGCAAGTGCAGGCAACTTCAATCGCTATTGGTATGCGGCCAACAATCCCTACAGATTCACCGACCCGGATGGACGTTGTGAAAAGCCAACAGGCTCGAATATCTGCGCCTATTCCGGAAGTTCGGGTGGCGGCACACAGCGTGCATCAGCGGGAAGCCACCAATCGACGAACGCAGGCAATGGATTTATCTCCGCCTTCACCGACAGGAACTGGCTGACGGGTGATGGAAGTGTCACAGATTTTGGTGCCATTGCGCACGATCTCTGGTACCCGTTGCTCGATATGCCGGAAGGGGCTGGTTTCAAGCTGGCGGGCGGCGGCTTGATGGCGGTCAGGCTTGGTAGGATGGGCGAGGATGCCGTACGAGCCACATACAATATTGGTGGGAAAGGATTTTTTGTCGTAAATGGAAGGCTTCGAATAGCTGACGGCTTGAATAAAGATCTCAGGACAATCAGCGAAGTTAAGAACACGCAGTCCCTAGACTATACTAGGCAGCTAAGAGGCTATGTTGATTACGCAAAGCTCAAGGGATTTGATTTTCATCTCTACGTGAGGCCCGGCGCAAAACTTTCGGCCCCACTTCGTCAAGCGGAAGCGGCAGGCGATATTGTGATAAAGGATATTCCATGAAAAAAGATAAATCCGGCTGGATGACTCTTGAGGAGCATCACGCGCAACTTAAGGCTGATGGTAAATGGGACGATTATCTTGCAATGAGGGCGGCCAAGGAGGATGCTCGTCAGAAGGCGATAAAGGAATATGCAGAACAATGTGCTCCTGTGGTTGCTGCATTAAGGCAGGCTGGTATTGATGTAAATTCAATCGGCGAGCTCGGCGAGGATGGCAAGTCTTATCCAGAGGCCGTCCCTGTGCTACTTGAACACTTGGCGTATTCTTATTCGGATGATGTGCGAGAAGGAATGCTCCGAGAATTGGCAACGCCCCATGCACGCAAATACTGGGGTCAACTTGTAGAGATCTTCGAGAACAACACCCTCAGCCTTGCGCCGGAAATCCGTTACGTGGCAGCGCTTGCCTTGAGCGGCGCAGCGGACGATACGGTGCTGGACGATGTGATCCGGTTGTTGGGCGACAAGAGTCTCGGGCTGGATCGCGCTCCGCTGTTGATCGCCTTGATCCGCTCCAAGTCGCCTAAGGCGAAGATGAAACTGCTGGAGTTGCGGGATGATCCTGATCTTGGCAAACAGATCAAGACGTTCCGACGCCTGGAAAGGCACCAGAAGGCAAGCCGTGTCCCCTCACATCCCGAATAGCGCAAAGATTTGAATGTCCACCTGTGTACGGGGGCTGGGCGTTTTTGATTCGGTAGTTTCAAACTCAAACGATGCTCGGGTGAGGTGCCCTACAGCAGGGCCGATCAGCTGTTGTACGAGGAACAGTGCGGGCAAGGCACCGTCGAGTACGTCTATCTGTCCGGCAGCCTGCTGGCCACCCGCAGCAACGGTGCGGCGACCTGCCAGTACAGCGATACCCCGGGCAACCCGTTGGCAGCCCTCAACGCAGCGGGATGGTGCGATTGGTTCCAGGTGCTGTTGGAGCGCTGCTGACAGGCCGCCAGCTCGAATTCGCCCGGTTCAGGCGTATTGCATCTTGCGCGACATGCCCCCGTCGACGATGAAATCCTGCCCGGTGACGAAACCGGAGAGCTGCGGCGCGAGCAGATAGACCGCCAGCTGCGCGATGTCTTCGGGCGTGCCCACGCGCCCGGCCGGATGCTGCGCATGGTCCCGACGCGACAATTTCGGGGCCCGCCGGCGCTGCGGCGCGCGCCACGCCTCGGTGCTGATCCACCCCGGGCTGATGCTGTTGACGCGCACATGCGGCCCCTGGTAATCCCCCCACTTTTAG
>NZ_JAGHWU010000065.1:0-16805 GCF_017746145.1 Xanthomonas sp. D-99
TCCGAAGTTCCAAAAGCCACTCTTCGGAACGACGCCACCTTCCGCCCTGTCAGGTCTCGTTGTTCAGACCTTCCCTAGGCGATAACGCGGCGTGCATGCGACACGCCCTGCGTCGACAGATGCATTCAGACAAACGAACAGCGCCCGCGTGGCGGGCGCTCCGGCGAGACTGGTGGCTTGCTTCAGCGTTTTTCCGATCCGTCCGGCCGTTCGTAGTCGTGTTCGGGATCGGCCTTGTTGACGTCGGGATCTTCGTCGGGCATGTCGTGCACTTTCCACTCGACATCCTCGTTGCGACGCTCCTGTGGCGTAAACGGCTTTTTCTGGTCGTCTTCCGGACCCCATGGCTTTTTCGGTTCGCTGCCCATGCTCATCTCCTGCGTGATCGTCATGACCCAACGCTAGGCGTGCAGGCATTGCGGGGTGGTGAACGACGCCCGGTGTTGGCGTGAAGTACGTATCTGGGGACGCACGCCCACCGCGGAGCGCGCAGGCCCGGCTTCTCACGCCTCGCCGCTTCGCAGACGGCTCAAGCCGCTTCACCCCCCTGTCTGCGAATGCGGCGCCTCGACCGGCTTGGACTGCGGCGAATCCTTCTGCCGCAACCAGATGGTCAGGACCACCAGCGAGAACACCGCCAGGAACTCGCTCTGCCAGTTCTGCATCGATTCGAACCAGAACGATGCGCTGGTGAAATGCTCGAACACCGTGATCGGTGGCAAGCCCTTCTGCGCACGTTCCCCCACCTCCAGCCGCCAGCTACCGACCAGGTGCAGCACAAAGCTCATCAGGAACAGCGCCCCGAACGCGATTGCCAGAGAGTGGTCGTACAGCCGTCGCCATACCCCGCCGGCGCGTACCGGCCAGGGCGTGGGCCCGGATTTGATCTCAACGGTTTCTTCCGCGGGATCGAGCGGACGCGATTCGGCAGAGCCCACCTGACGCAACTTCACGGTGAGCAGCACGTACATTCCCATCTGCAGGAATTCGCTCTCCCAGTTTTCGAACAATGCAGACATGAAATGCGGGCTGTGCAGATACGCAGACAGGAGCAGCGTCGGCTGCCCCTGCTCGCGCAATTCATCGTTGTACGAGTGCAATCCAGCATAGATCTGGCAACCGATGAAGAAGATAGTCAGCGCAAGCAGACACAACGACAGCCCATTACGACGCAAGAACATGGATGACCTCCTGGCGATGCGCGCAGTATCGAGCGTCCTCGGCAAAACCGCATGAAGTTTGCGTGCAGCCGCGCTGTTCTGCATGCCACCGCATTGTCGGCGTACTGCCTGCCGCGCACAGGGCGCGATCGGCAACACACGCCACGCGCACATCGTTTAGCCCGGATGTTTACGTTTGCGTGACCACACTGGCGTGCAACCAACGACTTCCACTGCCAGGAGACCACGATGCCCGTACCCAACTATCCATGCCCGCCCTTCAAGCCACAGCAGCAGAGCTTTCCCGGCCGCACCGAGAAGATGGACCCGCGCCCGGACCATGGCGAAGACAGCTACGTGGGCCACGGCCAGTTGAAAGGCAAGCGCGCACTGATTACCGGTGGCGACAGCGGCATTGGCGCTGCGGTTGCGATTGCCTATGCACGCGAAGGCGCGGATGTGGCGATTGCCTTCCTTCCCGATGAGCAGGAAGACGCCGCGCGCATTGGCGCCTTGATCGAAAAGGCCGGCGTCAAGGCGCTGCTGGTGGGATGCGACATCAGCGACCCCAGCCAGGCAGCGGCCTTGGTCGACAAAGTCAACAGTACCCTGGGCGGTCTGGATATTCTGGTCAACAACGCCGGCTACCAGAAGTACTTCGAGACTTTCGAGGACATCACCCTGGACGAATGGCGCAAGACCTTCGACACCAACGTGCATGCGGCCTTCAATCTGGTACGCCTGTCGGTGCCGCTCATGACCGACGGCGGCTCCATCATCAACACCGCATCGGTGCAGTCGAAGAAACCTACGCCCAACATCCTGCCCTACGCCGCGACCAAGGGCGCGCTGGCCAACCTCACCATCGGTCTGGCCGGTGTGCTGGCGGAGAAGAACATCCGCGTCAACGCGGTGCTGCCGGGCCCGATCTGGACGCCCTTCATCCCCTCCGGCATGGACGAAGAATCGGTGGAAAACTTCGGCGGGCAGACCCCCATGGGGCGCCCGGGTCAGCCGGTCGAGCTGGCATCGGCGTATGTCATGCTGGCGGCCGACACGGCCAGTTACACCTCGGGCACCTTGCTGACCATCTCTGGCGGCGCGGTCACGCTGTAACGCTGTAACGCTGTCGCATTGTTGCCAAGCCCGCGTCGCTGATCGAGCGACGCGGGCTTTTTATTGGCACTTCCTTCGTCGATTCTCGGCGATCACGGGCGCACGCCACGTCTCGCTTGCTTGCCCGTGCAGTCACTCGGGCGCGTTGCGCTGACGCGCAAAAAACGCACGGCCCAGGTGAGTGTCCGGTCAACGTTGCGCTCGCGTGGCACACACTCACTCCTGCGGTTGCTCTCACGGTCGGCCTCCTACCGTAGGCGACGTTGGTACGTGATGCACGCCCCCTCTTCGAAACAGTGCTGCCCGCCACGCCTGCGTGGCGAAGGTGCGAACCCGCTGCTGGCGCGACAACACCATCCCACACGCATCGACGCATGCGACGTGATGCATCCGCGCCATTGGCAGGCCAGCGCAGTAGCGCCCCTATAAGGCAGACAACAATGAGAATTTTGGTCACCGGTGGTACCGGCTATATCGGCTCGCACACCTGCGTGGAACTGGCGCGGCGTGGGCACGATGTGTGCATTGTCGATAATTTGAGCAACTCCTCCGAGCGCGTGCTCGACCATCTGCAGCATCTGATGGGATTCCGCCCGGAGTTTCATCGCATGGATGTGCGTGCGCCCGAGCTTGCCGATTTGCTGATCGGCAAGCGCATCGACGCCGTCCTGCATTTTGCCGCGCTCAAGGCCGTTGGTGAATCGGTGCGCGAGCCGCTGCTGTACTTCAACAACAATGTCACCGGCACGCTGGCGCTGCTGCGCGCGATGCGGGCTGCCAAGGTATGCAACCTGGTGTTCAGTTCGTCGGCCACCGTATATGGCGACGCCAACCGCAGCCCGATCGACGAAAGCGCGCCGCTGAAGGCAATCAACCCCTACGGGCGCACCAAGCTGATGATGGAAGAAATGATCGGCGACCTGGGCGCCGCGTGGCCGGACTTCAACGCGGCGTTGCTGCGCTACTTCAACCCGGTGGGCGCGCATCCGAGCGGGTATCTGGGCGAAGACCCGCGAGGAGTACCGAACAACCTGATGCCCTACATCGCACAAGTGGCAGTGGGGCATCGCGAGGCGCTGCAGGTCTTCGGCGACGACTACCCGACCGACGACGGCACCGGCGTGCGCGACTATCTGCATGTGATGGATCTGGCGCGCGCGCATGTGGACGCCATCGATTACCTGCAGCGCGAGCGCAAGGGCTTGGTGGTCAATCTGGGCACCGGGCGCGGCTACAGCGTGCGCGAGGTGGCGGCGGCGTTCGCGCGCGCCAGTGGCAGGCGCATTCCGCTGAGCGTCGCGCCACGTCGCGATGGCGATGTGGCGGTGTACTTCGCCAGCACCGCGCTGGCCAACCGGCTGCTGGGCTGGACCGCGGAATACGACCTGGACCGCATGTGTCGCGACACCTGGCGCTGGCAGTCGATGCATCCGGATGGCTATGCCGGTTCGCGCCTGCCGCGCCTGCGCACCGCGGCAGCCGTGCCAGAGCGCGAAGGTGCACGCGAGCTGCCGGCACCAGCGCCCCGGCTATCGCCCGGCCCGGACACGCGCCGTCGCAGCGAGCCGGTACGCACGCTCGTGGTCGCCAACGGCTTTTCCCGCGCGTAACGCGTAACGACCCATTTCTTTCCTACGAGGACATTCCATGAGTTGGGCTGGTCAGTTCCAAGACGCGATCGGCAAGACCCGCCGCGCGGTTCCTTCCGACAGCACGCCGCGGTTCGATCCGGCGCGACCCACGCTGTTGTGTCTGTCGCATCTGCGCTGGAGTTTTGTCTATCAGCGCCCGCAGCACCTGATGTCGCGCTTTGCACGCGATGCCAATGTGCTGTTCTGGGAAGAGCCCATCGCCTGCGATGCAGCCGAGCCCTGGTTGGAGGTGCGTGGGGAAGAGCACGGCGTGCACGTCCTGGTGCCGCGCCTGCCCGCCAGGTGTGAGGGCGAAGATGCCGTGCAGGTGCAACGCCGCTTGCTGGATGGCTACCTGGCCGAGCTTGGCGTGCGCGAGTTGTTGCTGTGGTACTACACGCCGATGAGCCAGAGCTTCAGTGCGCATCTGCCTGCGCGCATGGTCATCTACGACTGCATGGACGAGCTGTCGGCATTTCGTGGTGCGCCGCCGGAGCTGGTGCAACGCGAGCGCGAGCTGCTGCAGCGCGCCGATGTGGTGTTTACCGGCGGCTACAGCATTTGGGAGGCTAAACGTGCGTTGCACGCCAACGCGCATGCGTTTCCCAGTAGCGTGGACGTGGCGCATTTTGCCGCCGCGCGCACGCTGCAGCAGGAGCCTGACGACCAGGCCGGCATCGCACATCCACGGCTGGGCTTCTACGGTGTCATCGACGAGCGATTCGATGTCGAGCTGCTACGCGCGATCGCGACGCAGCGGCCGCGCTGGCAATGGGTGATGATTGGCCCGGTGGTCAAGATCGACCCCTCCGAGCTGCCACAGGCCGCCAACATCCACTATCTGGGCGGCAAGACCTACGACGAACTGCCTGGTTATCTCTCCGGGTGGGAGGTGGCGTTGATGCCGTTTGCGATGAATGCCTCCACGCGCTTCATCAGCCCGACCAAGACGCCCGAATACCTTGCTGGCGGCTGCCCGGTGGTGTCCACGCCCATCCACGATGTGGTGCGCACCTATGGCGACACCGGCGTGGTGCGCATTGCCGCGACCGCCGATGCGTTCGTGGCCGCCTGCGAAGCGGCACTGCAGGACATTGCCGATCGCGCACAGTTGCTCGACCGCGCCGATGCCGTGCTGGGCGATATGTCCTGGGACCACACCTACGATTTGATGAAGGAGACACTTTCTTGGACGCAATGACCCCGCCGGCCGCGGCGCCGCTTGCCGCACCTCGCACGCGCGGCAACGTACGGCGCGGTTTCGATTACCTCATCGTCGGCGCCGGGTTTGCCGGCAGCGTGTTGGCCGAACGGTTGGCCGCCGGCCTCGGCAAGCGTGTGCTGGTGGTCGACCGTCGCCCGCATATCGGCGGCAATGCCTACGATTATCATGACGATGCCGGCGTGCTGATCCATCGTTATGGTCCGCACATCTTTCACACCAATGCGCAGCGCATCGTCGATTACCTCTCCAACTTCACCCAGTGGCGTCCGTATGCGCACCGCGTGCTTGCGCAGGTTGGCGAGCAACAGGTGCCGATCCCGATCAACATGACCACGTTGAACCGTCTGTATGGCCTGCAACTCAGCACCGAAGAACAGGCCGCAGCGTTCCTGGCCAGCCGCGCCGAGCCGGTGGCCGATATCCAGACCAGCGAAGATGTGGTGATCAATCAGGTGGGCCGCGAACTCTACGAAACCTTCTTCCGCGGTTATACGCGCAAGCAGTGGGGGCTGGATCCCTCGCAGCTGGACAAGTCGGTGACCTCGCGCGTGCCGACCCGTACCAACGACGACGACCGCTACTTCACCGACACCTTCCAGCAGATGCCGCTGCACGGCTATACGCGCATGTTCGAGCGCATGCTCGATCACCCCAACATCAAGGTGATGCTCAATACCGACTACCGCGAGATCTGCGACGAGCTGGAGTACGACCAGCTGGTGTACAGCGGGCCGGTGGACGAATATTTTGACTACTGCTACGGCAAGCTGCCGTACCGCTCGCTCAGGTTCGAACACAGTACGCTGGACCAGGAGCACTTCCAGGCGGTGGCCACGGTCAATTATCCGGACGAAGCGGTGGCCTACACGCGCATTACCGAATACAAGCAACTCACCGGCCAGCAACATCCCAGCACCAGCATCACCCGCGAGTATCCTTCGGCCGAGGGCGACCCGTATTATCCGATTCCACGCGCGGAGAACACCGAGTTGTATCGGCGTTACGAACGCCTGGCGGCCGAGACGCCCAAGGTCACCTTCCTTGGCCGGCTGGGCACCTACAAGTACTACAACATGGATCAGGTGGTCGGCCAGGCACTGGCCTTGTACAAGCGCATCGAAGACGCCGAACAGCGTCGCGCCGAGCTGGCGGTCTGACAACGCACGCCCCGCCCTGCAGCACCGTCGCTGCAGGGCAGTTATCGACGCATCGCTGCAACCCAGCGGCGCGCGCAGCAGGATGTTGGATGCATACCCCCACACTGTTCGAGAGTTTTTTCATGGCGGGGTTCGAGTGTTCGACCCACCGCCGCCGCGATGGGCGCAGGCTCGATCTGATTGCCGCCACCAGGCACGACCGCTGGGCCGCCAAGGACTATGCGGCGTTGTCGGCGCATGGCCTGCGCACCGCGCGCGATGGCCTGCGCTGGCATCTGATCGAACAACGCCCCGGGCATTACGACTGGTCCAGCTTCCTGCCGATGCTGCACGCGGCCAACAGCGCCGGCACCCAGGTGATCTGGGACCTGTGCCATTACGGCTGGCCGGACGATGTGGACATCTGGACCCCGCAGTTCGTCGACCGCTTCGCGCGCTTTGCCGCCGCCGCCGCGCAGTGCGTCAAGGACGCCTCCGACGCGGTGCCGTTCTACGCGCCGCTCAACGAGATCTCGTTCTGGGCATGGAATGGCGGCGATCACGCGCGCATGCATCCGCTAGCACGCGGGCGTGGTTTCGAGCTCAAGCATCAGCTGGTGCGCGCTACCATCGCCGCGATCGACGCGATACGCCAGGTCGATCCGCGCGCGCGCTTCTTACAGGTGGACCCTGCGATCCATGTGGTGCCATCCAACGACCGGCCAGGCCCGCGTCGCGAAGCCGAGCGCCTGCGGCTGGCGCAGTTCGAAGCCTGGGACATGATCTGCGGGAAACAGTGGCCCGGACTCGGCGGTGCGCCGGAGTATCTGGACATCATCGGCCTGAACTACTACTCGGATAATCAGTGGTATCTGGGCGGCGTGCCGATCCTGCGCAACTCGCCCGACCACCGGCCGTTCTCGACCATCATGCTGGAATTCTGGCAGCGCTAACGCCGCCCGATGATCGTCTCCGAAACCGGTGCCGAAGCAGATCAACGCGGGCCCTGGCTCGATCACGTCGGCGGCGAGGTTGCACTGGCCCTGCAGCACGGCGTGGCAATGGAAGGCATCTGTCTGTATCCGGTGCTTGACTACCCCGGTTGGGACAACAACCGGCATTGCCCCACCGGCTTGCTCGGCTATGCGGACGAGCACGGCGAACGGCCGCTGCATGCAGGCCTGGCCGATCAACTGCGCCACGAGCACGACCGTTTCGGTCTGCGCGCACCACAGTTCGCGCTGGCCGACATCGCCCCGTGAGTATGTCCGGCCACTCCACCTTGTTGCCGGACACGCCAGCGCGGTTTCTCTGGCATTACGTTGGCCAACGGCCGTGGCATTTCACTGGCTTGCTGCTCTTGATCGTGGGCGCGGCCGGCTGCGCGGTGTCGGTGCAATACGGCATGAAGATGCTGGTGGACGCAATGGCCACCGATCAACGCAGCCAGGCCAACGTGTGGCTGCCGCTGGGCTTGTTCATCAGCTTGATCGCGGTGGAAAACCTGCTGTGGCGACTGGGCGGCTGGCTGGGCTGCCGGACCGTGGTCGCCAGCGTGGTGGATATCCGGGTGGATCTGTTCCGCCACCTCACCGGCCACCCGATGCGCTACTTCACCGAACATTTTGCCGGTGCGCTGGGCAACCGCATCACCGCGCTCGGCAGTGCCGCCGGGCAGATCTTTGGTGGACTGGCGTGGAAGATCGTGCCGCCCATCGTGGATTTCGTCGGCGCCATCGTGCTGCTGTTGACGGTGGGCTGGCGCATGGCCGCCACGCTGGTCGGCTTCATTGCGATCGTGGCAGCCATCATCACCAGCTTCGGCATTCGCGGCCGCGCCAAGCATCAACGCTTTGCCGCGCAGGCCGCCCGGGTGGGTGGCGAGTTGGTGGATGCGGTTTCCAACGTGTGGACGATCAAGGCGTTCGCCGCGCGCGATCGCGAAAGCGCGCGACTGGCCGAACAGATCGGTCACGAGGCCGTAGCGCATCGGCGCAGCTGGATGTACGTGGAAAAGGCGCGGGTGATTCACGACATCTGCCTGTCGCTGATGGCCGGCGGCATGCTGATCTGGGCCATCAGCATGTGGCGTTCCGGAGCGGTGAGTGCAGGCGATGTGGTGTTGGTCAGTGCGCTGACCTTCCGCATCCTGCATGGCTCGCGCGATCTGGCGCTGACCCTGGTGGACACCACCCAGCAACTGGGTGCCATTGCCGACACCCTGCAGATCATTCTGCAACCGCACGCCATCGTCGATGCGGACGTGCCGCTGGCATTGGCCGAAGGCGATGTGCGTTTCGAAGACGTGCGTTTTGCCTATCCCGAGCGCGCTGCGGTGCTGGAGGGATTGAACCTGCATATTCCGGCCGGCCAGAAGGTGGGCATCGTGGGGCCGTCCGGTGCCGGCAAGTCCACCTTGATTGCGCTGATCCAGCGCCTGGACGATGTGGAATCCGGGCGCGTGCTGATCGACGGGCAGGACATTCGCGGGGTCAGCCAGGACAGCCTGCGCGAAAAGATTGCGGTGGTGCCGCAGGAAACTGCGTTGTTCAATCGTAGCATCGGCGACAACATCCGCTACGGACGTCCCGATGCCAGCGATGCCGAGGTGCACGAAGCGGCGCGGCATGCATTCTGCGATGGCTTCATCCGGCAATTGCCCGAGGGCTACGACACCCAGGTGGGCGAGCGCGGGGTGATGTTATCGGGCGGACAACGACAACGGCTGGGTATTGCCCGTGCCTTTCTCAAGGACGCCCCGATCCTGATTCTGGATGAGGCCACCTCGGCACTGGACACCGAATCGGAAGCCGAAATCCAGGCTGCGCTGGATCACCTGATGCGCGACCGCACCGTGTTGGCGGTCGCCCATCGCCTGTCCACGGTGATTGGTTTCGATCGCATCGTGGTGCTGCAGGACGGCCGCGTGGTCGAAGACGGCAGCCCTGCGGAACTGCGCGGCAGCGGTGGCGTGTTCGATAGTGTGTGGCAGCGGCAGGCGGCCGGGTTCGAGGCTGCAACCGAAGCACCATGAAGCGACTGCGCGCAAAAGCGCTGAGTGCCTTGCGTGATGGGTGGCGAGGCAAACAAAGCCTGCAGCTGACTGATACAACCTGGCGTGGGACGCGCTGTCGGCCCTGAAAGCAATTCACGTTTCGCAGTCGCCGGCGCGCAAAAAAAACAGGCAACGTTCGTTGCCTGTTTTACTTCCTGCAGGACGCATCAATGCGGTGGTCGATAATCGCGCAGCTTGGTCGTCACGTTGCCGACCTCCTGCACCGCGCGCTTGAGATCGTCTTCGGACATTCCCAGTTCGCGCGCCCAGTACTGCAACTCCCACTCCTCGTTGATGCTCACATTGTGCATGTCGGTGGGTTGACGATTTGCATCCTGTGGTTCGCCCATGGCGGTCTCCCATGTAGGACAACTGGTGAGTCGGCTGCGACGTCGGCGGCTCGCACGCTTGGCAGAGCTGCCGCATCGACGCGTTGCCTAGCGACCTGTGGTCAGTGGGGCTGGCCCTGCTTGGCGCGCAACGCCTTGGCATGTTCCAGATGCTCGGCGACGGTGTCGCGTGCGCGCTGCAACTCCTTGCCCAGGTCGCTGGAGCCCGGCTCGCTGCTCAGCTGTGTGTCGAGCAGGGCCAACGCCTGTTCGTGGCTGTCCACACTGGCTTGCAGATACTGGGATTCAAACTGCTGCCCATGCAGGTCCTGCAGGCGCTTGCGCACGCCTTCGGCGCCCGCTCCGGCGGCCTGGCCAAGCGTGCCATTGCGATCGGGCGCAAACCGGCTGAGGTCCGTCAACGCAGCGCTGTGGGCCTCGTCCATCTTGCGTGCGAATGCCAGCACCTCTCCTTCCACACCCTTGACCACCGCCAGCTGCGCAAGCGTGCGCTCGTTTTCGTTGAACACTGCCAACGCACCAAGCGCCTGCTTGCGGTCGCGCGCATCGCCGACGCTGTCGCGCAACGGGTCGCCATGAGGCGGCGTGCTGCCGACCACCGTGGGAGCGGTGCTCCGTGGATCCTGTGGATCGCTCGCCTGCCCCTGCCGACGCTGCCAGGCCTTGTACGCCACATAGCCTACTGCGCCTGCGGTCACCATCCTGAAAAGTCCCATTGCTGTCTCCTGTTGATCGCGCTCTTTCGTCGCGTCCGGCGGTCGTTGATTGTTGGGTTCGCATGGATTGCGCAAGCGGCATGCCTGCGTCCCAGCGCGTCCTATGAGCCTGCGAGCGTGGCGGTTATCCAGACGTGACCTGCGCATCAACGCGGCGTCGGCAAGCGCCCGTCCACACCACGCCCACGCAGTGTGCTGACAGGCTTAACACCGCTGCGCGAACACTGCAGTGCGCTGCCGCGTCCCAATGGCCACAGGAGACAAAGATGCTTGCCCTCAGCTACCACGGCTCACGCGATGTGCGGGTGGAAACCGTGCCCGATCCACTCTTGGTCGAACGCGACGACCTGATCCTGCGCGTCACCGCCACTGCCATTTGCGGCTCCGACCTGCATCTGTATCGCGGCAAGATTCCCGACCTGCACCCCGGCGACATTCTCGGCCACGAATTCATGGGCATCGTGGAAGAGGTCGGCCCCGACGTCACCGCGGTCAAGCCGGGCGACCGGGTCGTGATTCCGTTCGTGGTCGCGTGTGGGCGCTGTTTCCACTGCGTGCTGCAGGAATTTTCCGCGTGCGAAACCACCAATACCGGCAAGGGCGCGGCGCTCAATCACAAGGACATGCGCCCGCCCGCCGCGCTGTTCGGCTTCAGCCATTTGTACGGCGGATTGTCCGGCGGCCAGGCCGAATACGTGCGCGTGCCCAAGGCCAATGTCGGCCCGCTGGTGGTGCCCGATGCCTTGCACGATGAGCAGGTCTTGTTCCTGTCCGACATTCTGCCGACCGGGTATCAAGCCGTTGTCGATGCAGGCGTCAAACAGGGCTCGACCGTTGCCATCTTCGGCGCCGGCCCGGTCGGCCTGATGGCCGCCGCGAGCTGCCGCATGCTTGGGGCCGAACGCATCTTCATGGTCGACCGCCACGCCTACCGGCTCGATTTTGCCTCCAGGACCTATGGTGTGATTCCGATCAATTTCGACGAGGTCGACGATCCGGCGGATGTGATCGTCTCGCAGACCGATGGCCGGGGTGTCGATGCCAGCATCGAGGCGGTCGGCTTCGAGGCCGAAGGCAGCGCCATCGAAACCGCACTGACCAACCTGAAACTGGAAGGCAGCAGCGGCGTGGCGATCCGCCAGTGCATCGCCGCAACCCGTCGCTGCGGTGTGGTGAGCGTGCCTGGCGTGTATGCAGGCTTCATCCACGCCTTCATGTTCGGCGATGCGTTCGACAAGGGCTTGACCTTCAAGATGGGCCAGACGCATGTGCAAAAACACATGCCGCACCTGCTGGAATGCATCGGCAATGGTCAGCTCAAGCCAAGCGCGATCATTTCGCACCGGATGCCGCTGGCTGATGCAGCGCGTGGCTATGAACTGTTCGACAAGAAGCAGGACGATTGCCGCAAGGTTGTGCTCACACCGTGAGTGCATCGGTGGCGCATGCGCAGACGGTGCGGCCGCGGCCGCACCGCCTGCGTCCTGTAACCGTTGAGCACTGCGAACAGGCTCAGTCCAGTGGCTTGGCCGGCACGAACGGCGATACCGGGTCGCTGGCCGGGAAGGTTTCTTCCACCGCTTCGTCTTGCAGCGCGTCCTGTTTTTTCTTGTCGTGCTGCGCCTGGTCGTGCGTAGAGGGAATCTGGTCGGATGTGCTCATGTGTTGTCCTACGACGTGATGCGAGCCATTACGCTACGGTGCGCCGCGTTGGCACAGGTGAAAAGCGTCTTCGCACATCAACGACAAAGGCAACGTCTGTGCCGTCCTGTGCATGGCGGCGGCCACGCAGTGCATTGCGTGTGCTGTCGCATTCGGGCTGATGCGGCGCAACCGGAGTCCGTCTCGATCACCTGCGGCGCTGCGTGACCTGTGCGTTCGCAGATGAGGTCACGCAGCGCCGCGGCAACCAGCGATGTCGCCGAGAAGTCAGTCATCGGACAATCCGCGCAGTTGCGTCTGCACCGTAGCAGCCATGCGGAACGCGGCGTCGGTTCACATGCGAACGCGCCCAGGGTGTATGGTGCGTGGGCGGCCGAAACCTGGTGGCGCCCTCACTCATCTGGCCCTTTCCATCGACAATCTCTGCGAACGCTGCGACGCCGTCTGCTGCCGGCTCACCGTCATGGTCGATCCATCCGACCGTATCCCACACCATCTCACCAGCGTGACGCCACAGGGCTGGCATGTGATGGCGCGCGACGAGGAAGGTTGGTGCGTGGCCATCGACGCTGCGCGCATGTGTTGCTCGATCTACGAGACGCGGCCGGCGATCTGCCGGCGTTTCGTCATGTCCGGCCCGTATTGCCGGGACGTGCGTGCGACCTACGACGATCAACGCCGTAGGGGCATTCCCTTGACGCTGTACAACGCATGAGGATTTGCGATGCAGCATTCTCGCCGCCAGTCGATGACCGTCAGTAATCAGCTGGGCAAGCCGCGGTTGTCCGAACAGCGATTGGCCGCCGATCTGCAAGCGTTTCAGCAATCCGGGGGCGTAATCGAGCGCCTGGGCGATACACCGCTACGTCGCGAAAAAAAGCGCGGCGCGGCGGAGGCTGCGCCAGCCGCTGCAGTCACACCGGCCGCCGCAGCCAAGGCCGAGTAAGGCCACAACGGCAACCGGCGTTTTGCGCCTGCCGTGTCAGAGACAGCATCTGCAGCATGCAACATGCCATTGCAGCGCGACGTCTGCGGGGCGATCACACGGCATGCATCGCATCGTCTAGCGGCCGTCTCGCCGAGTCGAATGCCTGTAATGCAAGGGCGCTGGCGATTGGCCCGCGGTCCCGCGCTTGCCGCTGCATTCACGTCGAAGTGGCGTGCGAGATATGGCGTTGCCAGATGCCTCGCGGGCACCGACGCGGCTCGGTCCGCCGTCACCGACGCAACGTAGACGGCCAAGCAGCTTCAACCACGCAAGCGCGGCAGCTGCAGCTGTGGGCGGCACTGCAGGCGCCTAAGCGAGCAGTCGTCTCACGCAGGGCGCAGTGCTCAAAACTCAGGCACCCCGCACAGGCGTCACCGCCCGCACGGACATGAGCGGTTACAGCAGTTGCGCGCGCTTGGTCGCGCCAAGCCCCTGCGCCAATGAGGCCATTTCGTTGGCCAAGGCGACCATATTGCCGCCAGCCTGCGCGGCGATGCCCATGATGCGCTGGTAGGCGTCCCAGAAGTCCGGCCCATTGCCATAGGCATCGTGGAACCCTTGCAGCTCCAAGACCAGCAGATCGGACACTTGGATGTCGGAGCGGTCCATTGTCGTTACCTCGTTGGGGGATTTCCCCGGCCCGCAGCTTATACCCGTTCACCTTACAAAACCGGGTCAGCCGGACAGCCGGAAGCCTGGACCTGAATTGGTTACAAACCCTGACGGTCGTCCGCGAATCGGGCTTGTGGTTGGGGCTGCTTGGCGCCGCCTTCCCGGCCGGTGGCGTGCAGCGCCGCACCTCAGGCCGTCGGCCACACATGGCCTGACGCGCGCACCAGGACGGCTGAATGCCAGCACGCATGGACCCGACAGCTCGCGCGCAACGCCCGCCCGACGCGCCGACCTGCGCGCGTTCCCGTGTAAAATGCCCGGTTTTTGACCGGAAGAATGGCGAAAGTTTCTCCACGGGCGCCCTTGCCGGGCCCGGCGTTCATTCGCCTGCTTGCTCGCCTCAGCAACGCGCACATCGCCCAGTCCAACCACGCGCTGGCCGACCGGCTGAGCCAGTGGATCGATTGGACGCGCGCGGTTGCCGTGTCCAAGGCGCTGGACGGCAAGCTGCCGGACGCCGAGGACCTGCCCGAACCGCGCCCGCTCGATGCGGAGGCTTGCGCACGCGTGCGCACCGCTCTTGCCACCAGCAGCGTGGCCGAGTTGGACGCGCTGGTCGCGCGCATGCGTGCCGAGGCGCACAACGCCGCGCTCGCAGGTGCGCCCGTCGCCGCGCCCGATTTCGCACCGTTTCGGCAGCATTACCTCGCCATGCAACGCGCCATGCGCACTGCCGCCGGCGATCTGCGCGGGCGGCTGCGCGACCTGCTCGCATTGGTCTCCACCGACATGGCGCGGTTGGCCGAAGTGGATGCGGTGATGGAGCTCACCCTGAGCCCGCGCGAGCAGAGCCTGTTGAACACCGTGCCGAGCCTGCTCGGCGCACATTTCGAACGCCTGCGCGATGCTGCACAGGCGCAGCACCGGCCGACCGATGACGCGGCCGCGCCACGCGCGGTGCCCGATGGCTGGCTGGATGTCTTCCGCAAAGACATGCAGAGCGTGTTGCTCGCCGAACTGGATGTTCGTTTTCACCCGATCGAAGGCCTGCTTGCAGCGCTTCGTACCCGCTAACTGGGACGTCATGTTCAGAACTCTCGTACACGTGTGTGTGTTTCTCGTCGGCCTGTTGGCGGTTTGCTGGGTCGGCATCGGTTATCTCGGCTCCAATCCACTCGGCGCCTGCGTCGCGGCGGTGATCGGCGCCTGTTATGTGGCCGGCGCGCTGGAGCTGTATCGCTACCGCCAGGCCACTGCGACGCTGGAAGCGGCAGTCGATGGGTTGACCACGGCGCCTTCTGCCCTGAGCGATTGGCTGCAGGCGGTGCACCCGAGCCTGCGCAATGCGGTGCGCCTGCGTATCAAGGGTGAGCGCGTGGCGTTGCCGGCACCGGTGCTGACGCCGTATCTGGTCGGCTTGCTGGTGTTGCTCGGCATGCTCGGCACCTTGCTCGGCATGATGGCCACGCTCAAGGGCACCGGCTTTGCATTGCAGAGCGCCACCGATCTGCAGGCCATTCGCGGCTCGCTCGCAGCACCGGTGGAAGGCCTGGCGTTTGCCTTCGGCACCTCCATCGCCGGTGTGGCGACATCTGCCATGCTGGGGTTGTTGTCGGCGCTGTGCCGGCGCGAGCGCCTGCAGGCGGTGCAACGCCTGGACCTGAAGATCGCTGCCGAACTGCACCCGCATTCGGATGCGCACCGACGTGGCGAAGCATTCAGGCTGCAGCAGCAGCAAAGCGCCTTGATGCCGGCCCTGATCGACCGGCTGCAGACGCTGATGCACACCCTCGAACAGCACAGCATGGCTGCCGAACAGCGCCTGGCCGCACAGCAGGCCGACTTCCACGCCAGAAGCGACGCGGCGTATGCGCGACTGGCTACGTCCATGGAGCAATCGCTGCAGGCCGGTGTCGCCGAAAGCGCACGCGCCGGCGGTGCGGCATTGCAGCCGGCGATGGAAGCCACCATGGCCAGCATCGCGCGCGATACCGCCGCATTGCAGGCACACCTCACACAAGCCGTGCAGCAACAGCTGGACGGCATCGCCCACGGCTTCCAGACCAGTGCCAGCACCACGGCGCAGCACTGGAGCACGGCATTGGCGGTGCAGGAACGCGCCCAGCAGACCCACAACGCGCAGTTGCAGACCACGCTGGAACAGATTGCCGCGCACAGCCTGGCCGTGCAGGACAGCGTGAGCAGCGCCGTGCATCAGCAATTGCAAGGTGTCGGTGCCGCCATCGAGCAGAACGCGCGCGCGGCGACCGAGCACTGGCAGGTGGCCTTGGCCGCGCAGGAACGCACGCAGGCCACGTTGACCGAGCAGTTGCATGGCACCCTGGAACAGATCGAGCAGCGCAGCGCTGCCGTGCAGGACAGTGTCACCCAGGCCGTGCAGCAGCAATTGAGCGCACTCAACGATGGCTTTGCCAGCAGCACCGCGGCCAACGCCGCCACCTGGAGCGCCGTGCTTGCCGAACAGCAACGCGCGACCGAAACGCACAGCGCGCAGTTGCATGCCACCCTCGAGCAACTGGCGCAGCAGACCAGCGCCCTGCATGAAGCTGTGCAGCAGGCCGTGCAGCAGCAACTCGATGGATTGAGCAACGGTTTTGCCGACAGCACCGCCACTGCCGCAGCGACATGGACGGCCGCGGTGGCCGAGCAGCAGCGCGCCAATCACGCGCTCACCCAGGAGCTGCAAAACACGCTCACGCAATTCGCCAGCACCTTCGAGGCACGCTCCGCCGCGTTGGTGGATGCGGTTTCGCAACGCATGGCGCAATCCAGCACCGACGCTGCCAGTGCGTGGAGCGATGCACTGGCCCAGCAACAACAGGCCAGCGCCACGTTGTCCAGCCAGCACCACAGCGCACTTGCCGCAGCCACCGCCAGCTTCGACGCGCATGCCGCGGCCCTGGTCGGCACCTTGCAGCAATCGCACACCGACCTGCAGGCGGCATTGGAAGCGCGCGACACCCAGCGCCTGGCACTGTGGAGCGAGCGCTTCGGCGCGATGAGCACGGCCCTGACCACGCAATGGGAACAGACCGGCGAACGCGTCGTCCAGCAGCAGCAGGCCATCTGCGACACCCTGGCCAGCACCGCCAGCGAGCTGTCCACGCAGGCGCAGGGGTAATCCCCCCACTTT
>NZ_JAGHWU010000066.1:0-2509 GCF_017746145.1 Xanthomonas sp. D-99
GTTGTTCAGACCTTCCCTAGGCCTTGGTCGTCGCCAGACGCGGCGCGTTCTCTGCCGGCGCCGTGGTCACCGCCAGTGCTGCAGCGCGCAACTTGGGCAGCAGGCGCAGCGTCAATGCCAGCTGGTCGCGCACCAGGCGTTGCTTGGGCGGTAGTTGCACCGGATGGTGTTCCAGCGCTTCGGCGGTGGCCAGTTCTTCGCTTTCGTCGTGCGCCGGCAGCGGTTGGCGCTGGCCAAGGGCGCTGGCGATCTCGCTCAGTGCGCGCTGCAGATACTCGCCGGCCTGCGCGATGGTGGCATCGTGTTCGCCCTCCAGCGCGGCGCGGTGCGCGCCCAGTGCCGACAGATAGCCGAGCAAGGTGTTGGACAGCGCCAGGAAGCGAAAACCCGCATCCAGATTGCGCCGATAGCGGCCGGGTTCGCGCAGCATGTTGGATAACGCCACCGACAACGCGGCATCGGCGTTGTGCATGTCGCGGCGCGCAATGCGGTAGGGCAGGTCGTCGCGCTTGCCGCTGGCGTACTGTTCCAGCACCTGGGCCAGATAACGCGCGCAGCTGGCCAGCACCGTGGCCATCACCTGGTTCAGCCGGCGGCCCTGCCAGTCCGGCAGGATCAGGAACGAGGCGGCCGCAGCAATGGCGCAACCGATCAGGGTGTCGATCAGGCGTGGCCAGATCAGCACGAAGCCATCGCCCAGCAGGTTGAAGCAGAACAGCGCCATCACCGTGATGCCGGCGGTGGCCAGCATGTAGCGATCGGTGCGGGTGATGAAGAACACCAGCGCGGCGGCCAGCGCCAGCAGCAGTTGCACCTCGGTGCCGGGGAACAGCTGCATCAGCGCCCAGGTGGCGACCAGGCCGATCAAGGTGCCGGCAATGCGCTGCACCAGCCGCAAGCGCGTGGCGCCGTAATTGGGCCGGCACACGAATGCAGTGGTGAGCAGGATCCAGTACCCGTTGTCGGCATGGATGGATTGCATGATGGCGTAGCCCACCAGCAGCGCGATGGCCATGCGCAGACCATGGCGGAACAGCACCGAGCCGGGCGTGAGTTGCTGCACCAGCCGCGCGCCCATTTCGCGCAAGGTGTGCGGCGAGGAATCGCGCAGCCGGGTGTCGAGGTTGTCGCTGGTGGAATCGGATTGCGCCGCTTCGGACAACCTGCGTTCGATGCTTTGCAGGTTGGTCACCAGCAGTTCCAGCGCGCCGAGCAGGCGGGCCAGTGCGGGGTCGGCGCGCGCGTGCAGATAATCCAGCGATTGGCGCAGGTCTTCGGTGGCCAGGCGGCTGCTGTCGCCATAATCGAACGGATGGCGCAGGCGAATCGCCTCGCCCAACGCCGCGCACGCCTTGCCTTGCAGGGCGAGCAGGCGCTGGCAGCGATACAGCACGTCGCTGTGGAAGAACGCCTCGGTGAGCGCCTCGTAGGGATAGTGCGAGGAGCTGGCGCGCTCATGGAAGTCCTGCGCCATGTAATACAGGCGGAAATACAGGCCCGATTGCACGCCCGGCCGCCCCGAACGGCCGAAGCGGCTCATGATGGCGGTCTTGGCCGCATTGAGCGCGCCGACCACCTTGGCGTTCTGTTCGGCCAAGGCCAGCCGGCGTGCATGCAGGTCGCTCTGGCGTACCGGTTCGAACAGATCGGCCTTGAGCTTGAGGTAGCGGCCCAATTCGAAAAACAGCCGCGACAGCCGCTCGCGCACCGGGCGATTGGCGAACAGGATGGTCCACAGGATCGACAGCACGCCGTACCAGGTGGCGCCGATCAGCAGCAGCGCCGCGCCGTGCCAGGCGATCAGCGGATCGCGGCTGCCATGCTGGTCCATGCCGATCATGGCGTAGATCGACAAGGCCACCGTGGCCTGCGCGATGGAGGCATAGCGCTCGCCCAGCGCACCGAGCAGGGTCAGCGAGAAGGTGACCAACGCCATGCCCAGCACGAACGGCAGCGGGTACGGAAACAGCACCACCACTGCGGCGGCTGCGGCGGCGAAACACAACAGCGAGAGCAGCACCGATTTGATGCGACCCAGCCAGTTGTCGTCGGTTTCGGCAATGGCGCTGGCAATGGCGCCCAGAAACAGCGCCGGCACCGCAGTGAGCTGTTGCCAGTGCCAGCACACGCCCATCGCCACCGCCAGCGCGATGAACACACGCAGGCCATAGCTGGCCTTTTCATGGGCCCACAAACGGCTGAGGCGGGTCTCGAAGGAGGGAGTGGCCACAGTCTCTACAAGGCAGGGAGCCCGGGCATTATTGCCGCAGCCACGCGCCACCGGGGTGGACGGCGGCTAGTTCTTTGTCAGTAGCCGGCATGTGTGCGGACTGAGCGGAGTGCACGATTGCGCCGCAGCCCGCAGCCCGCAGCCCGCAGCCCGCGCCTGCGCGCTTGAACAGCGGCTTGTCGGCGACTACCGCGAGCTGTTGCTCTGTTCGGCCGATACCAGTGGATGTCCGAACTTGCCCCCATCCGCCCTTCGGGCACCTTCCCCCGCCGGCGGGGG
>NZ_JAGHWU010000066.1:2707-28288 GCF_017746145.1 Xanthomonas sp. D-99
AGCCCTGCGCCTGTTGCTCGCGCGCGATCGCCCGCCAGCCGATGTCGCTGCGCTGGAAGGCGCTGGCCCAGTGGATCGGCTTGAGGCCGGCATAGGCGGTGCGCTGGGCGTCCTGCACGCTGTCGCCCAGGGCTGCAACGCACAGCACGCGGCCACCGGCGCTGACCACTTCGCCAGCGGCGTTCAACGCGGTGCCGGCATGGAAGACCTTGGCGCTGGCCGACACCGCGTCCAGCCCGGTGATGACCTCACCGGTGACCGGCGTGTCCGGGTAAGGCCTGGCGGCGATGACCACGCCCAGCGACGGGCGCGGATCCCACTGCGCATGCGCGCCATCGAGCCTGCCGTCGATGGCCGCCTCGAGCAGATCGACCAGATCCGACTGCAGGCGCAACATCACCGGCTGGGTTTCCGGGTCGCCGAAGCGCACGTTGAATTCGATCACCTTGGGCGCGCCATGCGCGTCGATCATCAGCCCGGCGTAGAGAAAACCGGTGAACGGCACGCCGTCGGCGATCATGCCCTGCACGGTCGGTTCGACCACTTCGCGCATCACCCGCGCATGCACGTCGGGGGTGACGACCGGGGCCGGCGAATACGCGCCCATGCCGCCGGTATTGGGGCCGGTGTCGCCGTCGCCGACACGCTTGTGGTCCTGGCTGGTCGCCATCGGCAAGGCATGGGTGCCATCGACCATCGAGATGAAGCTGGCCTCTTCGCCGTCGAGGAATTCCTCGATGACCACACGTGCGCCGGCATCGCCGAACGCATTGCCCGAGAGCATGTCGCGCACCGCGTCTTCGGCCTCGGCCAGTGTCATCGCCACGATCACGCCCTTGCCGGCAGCCAGGCCATCGGCCTTGACCACGATCGGCGCGCCTTTCTCGCGCACATACGCAAGCGCGGCGTCCACGTCCGTATGCACCGCGTAATACGCGGTGGGAATGCCGTGGCGGGCGAGGAAATCCTTGGCGAAGGCCTTGCTGCCTTCCAGCTGCGCGGCCTTGGCGGTGGGGCCGAAGATGCGCAGGCCGGCGGCATGGAAGCGATCGACCACGCCCAGCACCAGCGGCACTTCCGGGCCGACCACGGTGAGCGCGACGGCTTCGCGCTGCGCCAGGGCGAGCAGGCCATCCAGGTCGTCGACCTTGATCGCCACATTGCGGCAGTTGGCTTCGGTGGCGGTGCCGGCATTGCCCGGTGCCACCAGCACCTCGCTCACGTGCGCGGACTGCGCGATCTTCCAGGCCAGGGCATGTTCACGGCCGCCGGAGCCGATGACGAGGATTTTCAAGGCAGTTGCTCGCTAGTACGGGGGAAGGGGGCGCTATCTGCAGCCTTCGCGCTGCAGTGCGTTGGGAAACGGGTAGGTCCAGGTCTTGGTGTCGAGCGCGAACACGTGCGTCTTGTCCAGGGCGACCCCGCAATCGCTGCCGTGCTCGTGGATGCGCAGCGGCCAGGTGCGCGCCTGCGGCGCGCTGTTGTCCACCTCCAGCGCGAAATCCACGTCGAAGGCCTCGGCAAGGCATTGCGCCTGGGTCTGGTCCGGCTCGCGCGCGTCGTCGTCGCAGGCCAGTGCGCCGCTGTTGTCGATATGCGCACGCAGCGAGCCGGCATTGACCAAGCCCTTGGGGCCGGGCACGACCAGATCCTGCGATTCCAGCATCAGGCCCTGGCCCATCCAGAAACTGTGCACGGCAAAGCCGTAGAAATCGCTGCCCAGACGCAGGACGTCCACGCTGCCGGGTTGGCCGTCGCTGCCGTAGCCATCGGCGAGCCGTTCGACCACGACCTTGAAACCGTCGCCATCGCCACGCAGCACGAAGAAATCGATCAGCCCCGGGTTGCCGTGGCCGGCATCGCTGAGGCTGTGGCAGACCGCCAGCAGTTGCTGCACCTGATCGCCCACCACCACCGGCTGTTCGGCGCAGACGTCGCTGTCGGCCTTGAAGCCGTCGGCTTCGCCACTCCACTGCGCGGCCAGGCCGGCCTTGGCGCCGTAGCGCGTGCGCAAGAACCCATCCAGCCGCTCGGTGCGGCTCAGATGAGGGCCATTGCTGGGCGCGGCAGGTGCCGCGGCACCCGGCGCCGCAGCGGGCGCAGGCGCTTGCTTGCACGCGCTCAACAGCACGGCGGTAGCAAGGCACGCGGCGAAACTACGCAAACGCTGCATCGACCTATCCCTGTGCCGGTGACATCAATGCCGGAAGTGGCGCACGCCGGTGAACACCATCGCGATGCCGTGTTCGTCGGCGGCCGCGATCACCTCGCCGTCGCGCATCGAACCGCCGGGCTGGATCACTGCCTTGATGCCGGCCGCAGCCGCAGCATCGATGCCGTCGCGGAACGGGAAGAATGCATCGGACGCCATCACCGAGCCGGCCACGGTGAGCTTGGCTTCCTCGGCCTTGAGCGCGGCGATCTTGGCGCTGACCACGCGGCTCATCTGCCCGGCGCCCACGCCAATGGTGCGGCTGTCCTTGGCATACACGATCGCGTTGGATTTGACGTACTTGGCCACGCGCCAGGCAAACAGCAGATCGCCCAGTTCCGCCTCGTTGGGCGCACGCTGGGTCACCACGCTCAACTCGCCCAGCGACATGCCGCGGTTGTCGGCCGACTGCATCAACAGGCCCGAGCCGATCCGCTTGGTGTCGTAGTTGTTGAGGCCATTGCCGTGCGGAATCTTGAGCACGCGCACATTGGCCTTCTTGGTGGCGTATTCGAGCGCGCCGGCCTCGTAATCGGGCGCGATCAGCACTTCCACGAACTGGCGATCGAGGATGGCCTTTGCCGTCGCTGCGTCCAGGGTGTTGTTGAACGCCAGGATGCCGCCGAACGCGCTGGTGGGGTCGGTGGCGTAGGCCAGTTCATAGGCATCGCCGCAGCCCGCGCCCACCGCCACGCCGCAGGGGTTAGCGTGCTTGACGATCACGCAGGCCGGGGCATCGAACTGACGCACGCATTCCCACGCCGCATCGGCATCGGCCAGGTTGTTGTAGCTCAGTTCCTTGCCCTGCAACTGCTGGAAGGTGGCCAGCGTGCCCGGCACCGGATACAGGTCGCGGTAGAACGCGCCGGACTGGTGCGGGTTCTCGCCGTAACGCAGGTCCATCACCTTGACGAAGTTGGAATTGATCTGCGCCGGGAACGGGCTGCGCGTGGGCACTGCCTCGGCGCTGTCGGCCACTGCCGAGAGATAGTTGCTGATCGCCGCGTCGTACTGCGCCACGCGATTGAACGCAGCCACCGACAGCGCAAAGCGCTTGGCCGCCGACAGCTGGCCGTCGTTGGCCTCCAGTTCGGACAGCAGGTCGGCGTACTGCGCCGGGTCGGTGGCCACGGCCACGCGCGCGAAATTCTTGGCCGCGCTGCGCAGCATCGCCGGGCCGCCGATGTCGATGTTTTCCACCGCTTCGGCCAGCGTGCAATCGGCTTTCACGGTCACCGACTCGAACGGATACAGGTTCAGCACCAGCAGGTCGATCGGCACGATGCCGTGCTCGGCCATCACCGCTTCGTCGACACCGGCGCGTCCGAGCAGTCCGCCGTGCACCACCGGGTGCAGGGTCTTGACGCGGCCATCCATCATTTCCGGGAAACCGGTCAGCTCGGCGACGTCCTTCACCGGCAGGCCGGCCTCGCGGATCGCTTTGGCGGTGCCGCCGGTGGACAGCAGCTCGACGTTGCGCGCCACCAGCGCGCGGGCCAGGTCGATCAGGCCGGTCTTGTCGGAAACGGAGAGCAGGGCCCGGCGCACGGGCAGGAAATCAGAGGCCATCGGTGGGGATGTCGTTGCGGAGCAGCCGATATTGTAGGCTGCGCCAGCGCTCGAATGGACTCAACACTCCGTATGGCCTCGATCTATGCATTGAAGGGACGCTTCCAGGCGCTGCTGCGACCGATGGTGGGCGCGCTGTATCGCGGTGGCATCACCGCCAATCAGGTCACGCTGATCGCAGCGGCGGTGTCGCTGATGGTGGCGACGGTGGTGTTGCACGGCGGCCCCAGCCGGCCGCTGCTGTATCTGCTGCTGCCGGTATGGATGCTGGTGCGCATGGCGCTCAATGCGGTGGACGGCATGCTGGCGCGCGAGTTCGGCCAGCAATCGCGGTTGGGCGCCTACCTCAACGAACTGTGCGATGTGGTGGCCGATGCGGCGTTGTACTTGAGCCTGCTTGGCGTGCCCGGTGTGAGCGCACCGTGGCTATGGATCTTCGCGCTGCTGGCCGCGCTGACCGAATACGCCGGCGTGCTCGGCCTGATGGTCGGCGCCAGCCGCCGTTACGACGGGCCGATGGGCAAGAGCGACCGCGCGTTCGTCATCGGCGTGCTGGGCGTGGGTCTGTCCAGCGGGCTGCTCGGCGCACGCGGCGTGACCTGGGTGGCCATCGCCCTGAGTCTGGCCTGCATGGCCACGGTGTGGCGGCGGGTGCGCGCCGGCCTGGCCGAGGCGCCGGCAGGCGCCTAGCGGCACACCCCGCAGCAGCGCCGCTGGGCGCGCAGCGCGCGGGTGATCTTTGCGATTCAACCTCTTCGACTTTCAGGATGCTTCGATGCGCACAGTGCTAGAGCGCGAGTTCGTCAGTTTCGATGGTGCGCCACTGTTCTACCGGCATTGGCCGCTGCACGATGCCGCTGCGACCGGCACGCCCAGGGCGGTGGTGCTGCTGCATCGTGGCCATGAGCACTCTGGCCGTGTGATGCATCTGGCGCAAGAACTGGACATGCCCGATGCGCAGTTCTTCGCCTGGGACGCACGCGGCAACGGCCGCTCGCCCGGCGTGCGCGGCGATGCGCCGGGCTTCGAGGCGCTGGTGCGCGATCTGGACAGCTTCATCGCGCATCTTCGCGCCACCCACGGCATCGCGGTGCAGGACATCGTGGTGATTGCGCAGAGTGTAGGCGCGGTGGTGGCCGCCACCTGGGTACACGATTACGCCCCGCCGCTGCGCGCGCTGGTGCTGGCATCGCCGGCGTTCAAGGTGAAGTTGTATGTGCCGTTCGCACGCGCCGGATTGGCGTTGCTGCAGGCGCTGCGCGGTAACTTCTTTGTCAACAGCTACGTCAAGCCGCAATGGCTGACGCATGATCCGGCGCGCGTGGAGAGCTATCGCACCGATCCGTTGATCACCCGCCCGATTTCGGTGCGCGTATTGCTCGGCCTGTACGCGGCCGCCGATCGCGTCGTGGACGATGCACAGGCGATCACCGTGCCGACCCAGTTGCTGGTCTCCGGCGCGGATGTTGTGGTGCATCGCGGCCCGCAGGATCGCTTCTACGAAAACCTGCGCTCGCCGATCAAGCAGCGCCACTGGCTGCCGGGGTTTTTCCACGACACCCTGGGCGAACGCGATCGCGATTGCCATCGCGCATATCCGCCAGTTCGTCCAAGCGCGGTTTGCGCAGCCGCCGGTCCGTGCCGCGCTGCGCAATGCGCACCGTGCCGGCCCCAGTTTCGAAGAGGCCGAGCGGCTGGCCTGGCCACCGCAGCGCAACAGCCTGCAGGACCTGCGCTGGCGCGGCGTGCGTGCCGGCCTGCGCCTGGGTGGCAAGCTCTCCGAGGGCATCGCGCTTGGTCTGCAGACCGGCTTCGATTCCGGCAGCACATTGGATTACATCTACCGCAATCAGGCGCGTGGTCGCGGGCCGCTGGGCCGCATGATCGACCGCACGTATCTCAACGCAATCGGTTGGCGCGGCATCCGCATCCGCAGCAGCCATCTGGGCGAATTGCTGCGCGAGGCAGCGGCGCGCTTGCGTGGCGCCGGCAAGCCGGTACGCGTCCTGGACATCGCAGCCGGGCACGGCCGCTATGTGCTCCAGGCGCTGGGCAGCGGCGCACGGCGTGCCGATGCGATCGTGCTGCGTGATTTCAGCCCGCCCAACGTGACCCAGGGCACTGCGCTGATCCAGGCGCTGGGCGCTGGCGACATCGCCCGTTTCGAACAAGGCGATGCGTTCGACCCTGCAGCATTGGCGTCCGTGCAACCGGCACCGACGCTGGCGGTGGTCTCGGGCCTGTACGAATTGTTTGCCGATAACGACCAGGTCGCGCGCTCGCTGGCCGGCCTGGCCGCGGCGGTGCAGCCGGGCGGTTATCTGCTTTACACCGGTCAGCCCTGGCATCCGCAGCTGGAATTCATCGCGCGCGCGCTGACCAGTCACCGCGATGGCGTGGCCTGGGTGATGCGCCGGCGGAGCCAGCAGGAGATGGATGGCCTGGTGGAAGCAGCGGGCTTTCGCAAGGTGGCGCAACGCATCGATGCGTTTGGCATCTTCACCGTGTCGATGGCGCAGCGGATCGACGCATGAGCCACGCTGGGCGCCCAGTCGGTCGTGCCGCGCTGTGGCTGGCGTTGCTGGGGCCGTTTTTCTTCCTCAGTTACGGCCTGGCCAACATGCTGGCCGGGCGGGCGGCGCAGGTGCCATCGGTGGTGTTCGGCTGGGAACGCGGCATGCCGTTCTGGCCGTGGACCATCGTGCCGTACTGGTCCATCGATGTGTTCTATGCGGCCTCGTTTTTTGTCTGCCGCAATCGCCGCGAGCTGGACACCCACGCACTGCGCTTGCTCAGCGCACAGCTGATCTGCGTGGCGTGTTTTTTGCTGTGGCCGCTGCGCTACAGCTTCGTGCGGCCCGAGACCGGGGGCGTGTTCGGCTGGCTGTTCGCGGTGCTGCTGGGTTTCGACAAACCCTTCAATCAGGCGCCATCGCTGCACATCGTGCTGCTGGTGGTGCTGTGGGTGCGCTATGCGCAGCATCTTTGCGGGGTGTGGCGCTGGCTGCTGCATGCCTGGTTCGCAGTGATCGGTGTGTCGTTACTGACCACGTATCAGCATCACTTTCTCGATATTCCCACCGGGCTCGCGGTGGGCTGGCTATGCGTGTGGGTGTGGCCTGAGCGTATCGCTGCACCGTTCGCGCAGGCATGGTTTGCACGCGACCTGCGCCGTTGGCGCTTGGCGGCGATGTATCTGGCCGGCGCGCTGGTCAGCGCTGCGCTGGCGCGATGGAGCGGCGGTGCAGGACTGTGGTTGCTGTGGATCGCCCTGGCCTTGCTGCTGGTTGCGTTGAATTACGCGCTGCTCGGGCCAAGCGGATTCCAGAAGCGCAGCAATGGGCGCCTGAGTCTTGCCGCGCGCTGGTTGTATGCGCCGTATCTGCTGGCGGCATGGTGCAACTCGCGCCTCTGGACGTGGCGCGCCCCGTCGCCGCGCGCGGTCTGCGATGGCGTGTGGCTGGGGCGGATTCCGTTGCCCGGCCAGCGCGACGAGCGTGCTGCGGTGGTGGACGTGTCTGCAGAGCTCTCGTTGTACGCCGCGCAGGCGCAGGACCGTGTGGTGCCGATGCTCGATCTGCTCGCACCGTCGCCAGCGCAGTTGTGCGAGGCGGCGCTGGCGATCGCGCAGGCGCGTGCGCACGGCCAGGTGCTGGTGTGTTGCGCACTGGGCTATTCGCGCAGTGCTGCCAGCGTGGCCGCCTGGCTGGTGCGCAGCGGCCGCGCCCGGGATGTGGATGCGGCCATCGCACAGCTACGCGCCGTGCGGCCGTCGATCGTGCTTGGGCATGCGCATCGCGTGGCGATCGTAGCGGCATGCGGCGTGCAGGACGGCGGCAACGCCATCCCCGAACGGAGAGCGCAATGAACACCTCCCCGCTGACCTTGGCGACCATGCGCGCCGTACTGCTCCAAGGGGCAGCGCTGGACCGCTTCTCACTCCTGCTGCTGGCAGCGGCCATCGGCTTGCTTGGTGTTACGCAGGCGCCGCCATTGATGCAGTTGAGCTATGCCATCAGCGTGCTGGCGGGCGTGGTGCAGCGTTATTGGGCGTTTCGCGTGGGCCTGGATGCCGACCTGCTGGCGGCCTCCATCGCGCATCTCGAATGCTGCGGTGGCAGCGAGCAAGAGGCCGCGCACCGACTCGATGCGGCAATGCATGCCATCGGCCTGCTGGCGAAGCTGCCACCCGCACGCGACTGGGCATCGCGCTGGGCCGGCATGCGCCGCCTGCTGCATTGGCAGCTGGCAAGCGTGGTGGTGCAACTGCTGTCGGTGGCTGCGGCGCTCGCTCTCAGGATCTTCAGATGAGCAACGCACCCGATTCCGCTCAGCGCGAACCGCAACACGCCACGCCAGCGCAGCGGGCGCTGTGGCAGCGGCTGCAGGGCTACCGCTTTGGCCAGGACGACGCGGCGTTTGCGGCCTTCGTTCGGCGCGTGGCCAAGCAGGCACAGTGCAGCACCATGCAAGCGCAGGCGTTGGTGGAGGAGTACCGACGGTTCTGTTTTCTTGCCTGCACCGACGCCCACGACGTCACCCCCAGCCCGTTGGTCGACCAGGTCTGGCATACGCATCTGACCGACACCCGCGAGTACTGGCAGCAGTTCTGCCCGCACGTGCTGCAGACCACGCTGCATCATCAACCCGGACGCGGCGATGCCGGCGAACAGGCGCGTTTCCAGGCGCAGTACCGCCAGACGCTGGAACGTTACCGCACGCAGTTTGGCGAGCCGCCGGCGCAATGGTGGCCTGCGGCGAGGCCGCAGCGATCGACGCGGGATCCGCTGCACGGGCACACTGCCGAACAGACCTTGCAAGCCTTGCGCGGTGCGCCGCAGTTGTCTGGGCCGCAGCGCGGTGTGCCGTATGCCGTCGTCGCGTGGGCAATCATCGCGGTGGCAGTGGGCATGGCCTGTCGCTCGGCCAATGGCGGGGCGCTGTCGCCGCTGCACTGGCGCGGCGTGTATTTCCTGCCGCTGTTCATCGCGCTGATCGGTCTGGCCTGGTCGATGGCGGCATGCTTGCGACGGGCGCTGCGACGCGGCCGCAGCGCAGCAGCACTGGATGCCAGCGAGCTTGCGTATCTGGGCGGCGGTGCCGATCGCGTGGCCGACCTGTGGTTCACCGAGTTACTGGTGCGCAATGCGGTGTATCTGGAGCGCGACGCAACCGAACCGGCACGCCACTGGGTGCGCGGTCACCGGCAGATTGCAGTCCCGCCCGCGCTGGAGCCGGCACTGGAGGCGGTGCGCACCACCGAAGACCCGGTGTTGGCCTTGCGCGCATTGCGCGCGCTGGCCGCACGGCTGGAGCAGCGCCTGATCGACAAGGGCCTGTGGCTGAGCCGGGCGCAGGCGTGGAAGGTGCGTCTGGCATGCACCGCGCCGGTGGCGCTGGTATGGGTGCTTGGCCTGTGCAAGCTGGTTATCGGCGTGCAGGGCAACCACCCGGTGGGCTCTCTGCTGTGTCTGATGGTGCTGACCACATTGTTGGTGCTGGGCTTTGCGCTGGTGCCGGTGCGGCGCACGCTCGGCGGCGAGGCGCGCCTTGCGACGCTGCGTCAGACGCGGCGACGCGATGCCGCGCGCACCGGCGGCGATCCGGGTGAGGTGCTGGCGCTGTATGGCACTGCGGCACTGATCGGAACCCCCTGGGCGGACTACCACAGCCTGCGTACGCCGCACGGCCACCTCGGTGACAGTGGCAGCAGCTGCGGCGGGGGCGGCGGCGACAGCGGCGGCGATGGTGGTAGCAGCGATGGTGGTGGTGGCTGTGGTGGCTGCGGCGGCGGAGGCGACTGATGCAACACGGACAGCAACAGCGGCGGCTGCACTGGGCGCGCGTGCTGCGCGGGCGTGGCGCCACGCCCAATGGCGTGTCGTGGGTGGGCATCGCATGTGCGGCGCTGGCCGGGCTGATGTTCTACATCGGCTTGAGCGCGCCTGCGCGCGAAGGAGCCATGCCACTGCTGCTGGCGGTGCTCGGGCTGCAGGGGCAGCTGTGGTGCAACCGCATGGATGGCATGCTGGCGCGCCAGGCGCGCATGGTCTCGCGCGCCGGTGAGGTCTACAACGATGCGCCCGATCGGTTGTCCGATGTGGCGGTCTGCGTGGGCCTGGGCTATGGACTGCAGGCCGGCCTGCCGTGGGCTGCGCAACTGCGGTGGGCCGCAGCGCTGTGCTGCGTGGCCACCGCAGATGTACGCATGCTGGGCCTGGCCTGCGGCACGCCAGAGCCGCGCCAGGGGCCGATGAGCCGCGTGCAACGCATGCAGTGGTTGTCGCTGGCAGGCGCGCTGGCCTTGCCGCTGCAATGGATGGGCCAGCCGCGTCTTGCGGCGTGGGTGCTGATCGGCGCGCTGACAGTGTTGATCGCCGGTGCCTTGCTGACGGTGGCGGTACGACTGCGCACGATCGTGCGCACCCTGGAGCACAGATGATTGCCCGTTTGATCGCGCGCGCTTGCAGCGGCGCCATTCGTACCTTGACCGGCGCGCGCGCGTTGTGGCGCGGTTGCGCGCCCTCCAACGAACGCCGCGTGTATTACGGCAACCACGCAAGCCACGGCGATTTCGTGCTGATCTGGTCGTCGCTGCCGGCCAGCCTGCGCCATGAAGTGCGCCCGGTGGCGGCGGCCGACTACTGGCAGCGCACCGCCCTGCGGCGCTATCTGATCCATGCGGTCTTCAACGGCGTATTGATCGAACGCGACCCGGCGCAGCGCACGCGCGACCCGATCCAATGCCTGTGCGATGCGGTGGACGCCGGCGATTCGTTGATCCTGTTTCCCGAAGGCACGCGCAACCCGGACGATGGCGTGCTGCCGTTCAAGAGCGGGCTGTATCACCTGGCACGGCAACGCCCGGAACTGGAGTTCGTGCCGGTGTGGATCGATAACCTCAAGCGCGTGATGCCCAAGGGCAAGTGGTTGCCGTTGCCGCTGCTGTGTACCACCACCTTTGGTGCGCCGTTGCGCCTGGATGCGGACGAAACCAAGGATGCGTTTCTGGCGCGTGCACGTGCGGCGTTGCTGGCGTTGTCGCCGGATCAATTGGAGACCCGCGCATGAGCCTGTATGTGTATAGCGGGCAGTTGCAGCAGTCTTCGATGCATCAGCAGACGGTGTGGCTGTTCAGCGGTATCGCGCTGGTGCTGGCAATCGCCACGCTGATTTCCGAAACCCTGCGCTGGCGCGCACGCGAACGCCCCAGCGCCGTGCTGGATAACCTGGTCGCCCGCATCCGTGCGTGGTGGGTGATGGCCGCGGTGGTCGGCCTTGCGTTCGTGTTTGGTCGCGCCGGCGTGATCGGCTTGTTCGCGCTGGTGTCGTTGTTTGCGCTGCGCGAGTTCATCACCTTGACCCCGACCCGGCGTGGCGACTACTACGCATTACTGGCCGCGTTCTACATCGTGCTGCCGTGGCAATACGGCCTGGTGTGGACCGGCTGGTACGGCATGTACACCTTGCTGATTCCGGTCTACGCGTTTTTGGTGTTACCCATCCTGGCCACCATCGGCGGCGACACCACGCGTTATCTGGAACGCACCGCCAAAGTGCAGTGGGGCCTGATGATCTGCGTGTTCTGCATTTCGCATGTGCCGGCGCTGTTGAACCTGGACATTCCCGGTTATGCCGGGCGCAATCTGCTGCTGATCGCCTTCCTGGTGATCGTGGTGCAGTCCTCGGACGTGCTGCAGTACGTGTGGGGCAAACTGGCCGGGCGCCACTTGATCGCGCCGAAATTGTCGCCGTCCAAAACGGTGGAAGGATTCATCGGCGGCGTGTTGTCGGCCAGCCTGCTCGGCATGGCGCTGTGGTGGATCACCCCGTTCGCGCCGTGGCATGCCTTCGGCCTGGCGTTGGTGGCCAACCTGATGGGATTTTTCGGCGGGTTGGTGATGTCGGCGATCAAGCGCGATCGCGGCATCAAGGATTGGGGCCACATGATCGAAGGTCACGGCGGCGTGCTGGATCGCCTGGATTCGGTCTGCTTCGCCGCGCCGGTGTTTTTCCACCTGATTCGCTATGGCTGGGCGTGATCGCCTGCAACATTGCTCGTCAGAAGATCGCAACATGTGCATCGCGTGCCGTTGGCACCTGCAGCATCGGATCTGCGCAGCGCGTCGGTCGGCCGCCGCGTCTGGCCAACCGGAAGGCTGACCCGCACGAAACCACGCCGTGACCGGGAACCCGTGCCCGCACCGTCTGGCAGAAGCACGCTTTTACGATTCCCGATTCCCGATTCCCGATTCCCGATTCCCGATTCCCGATTCCCGAATCCCGAATCCCGAATCCCGAATCCCGAATCCCGAATCCCGAATCCCGGGCCTACGTCAGCCCGTACTCCTTGAGCTTCTTGCGCAAGGTCGCCCGGTGAATGCCCAGCAGCGCCGCAGCGCGGCTCTGGTTGCCTTCGCAATGGTTGAGCACTTCCACGAACAACGGGATCTCCATCTCGCGCAGCACGATTTCGTAAACATCGTCCGCGTCGCTGCCGTCCAGGTCGCGCAGATAACGGCGAACGGACTGGGCCACGTGTTCGCGCAGGGGCGACTTCGGGGCGCCACGACTGGTGTCAGGACGAGAGGGGGCTGCGTTCAAAGGAGGTTCCCAGTGTCACGAAGCCGGGACGCGTGGCCGGCGAGGGGGAGTGAGTCTAGCGCGTGACCTGATCGCTCGCCACGCCCATGTGGCGGTCGCGCCCGTTCACCGGAAGTCGAAACTGAAGGCGGCAGTGCTCGCGGCCGGCTCGCGCACCCGAAACGCGACCTGCACTGCCTGACCTGGCGCCAGCGTGTCCTGCACAGGCGGCGATGGTCCCAGATACTCCTGCGGCGACAGGATGCGGGTGCCGATCACCCGGCCGTCGGCATCGGACAGCGACAGCTGCAGCCACGGCCAGGCCTGTGCCCAGCGCGCGTCGTTGCGGAAGCTGGCCTGGATCTGCAACACCCCGGCCATACCAGGCAGCGGGCGCACGTCGCGGTTGAGCAGGGTCAGCGCCTCCGGCTCGCGCCAGGCCGGCAGGCTGCAGCGCGGCAGCGTGCAGGCCGTGCCGACCAGCGGCCGCCAGCGGGCGTTGGCGGCCAGGTGCGCGCGGTCGGCGATGACGATCTGCACTCCGAGCACGCCGACCAGCCCGACCAGCAGCGCCCACTGGCGCCCGCTGGCGCGCAGCCGCGGCCGGGCGATGCCACGCCGCGCAAAGGCGGGCGCGGCCAAGGCGGGAGTGGGCAAGGGCTGCAATTGCGCAGCGGTGGTGCGGGGCGGCGCGACGCCGGCATCGGACGGCGCGTCCTCGCCTGCCGATGCGCTGCCCGTGCCGAGTTCGGTGGTTGCCGGGTCGGGATGGCTGGAGGGCTGGCCCGGCTGCAGCCTGCCTTCGGGTGTGTTCGCCGTCTGCTCGCTGGCGCTGGTGTCGGCTTGTGTCGCGGCCGCCGCTGTCGCCACAGCCGCTGTCGATCCCGCCGGCGCTGCTGGCGTTGCGACTGGAGCCTCGCCTGCCAGCGGGCTCGGCGTACCCGCTGCATCCCGAGACGACAGGTCTGCAGGCGCTGACGCACGGAGCGCGCGTTGCTGCGCGGAATGCAACGGGGCAGGTGCAGTCCGCGCGGTGTGGTCCTGGAGCGCGTCAGCACCGGCCGCGGCCAGCCCGTCGTCGCCCGCTTGGCCATCGCTGGCGGCCGACACCGGGCGAGATGGATCGAGCATCCCATCAGGGACGTGTCCGGTTGCGGGCGCGGTCGCCGAAGCGGACGGCATCGCGCTGCCGGGCGCGGGCAGTTGCGGCTGGCCGGACACCGGCGCCTGGAGACCAGCGTGCCCGGGCGCAGCCGCTGCGCGCTGCGGCGATGGCGCCACCGCTGCAGCAGGCGATGGCACGTGCGGCGCCGGTAGCGCGTCCACCTGCGGCGGTGTTGCCGGCGGCAACGCGGGGCCCGCGGCCGGTGCGGCCTGCTCCCACGGCTCCCCAGGCGGAACCACCGGGGTCGGAACCAGCGGCGGAGCAGCCGGCGTCGCACGCAGGAACGTGGCCAGGGGGCGGCGCGGTGGCGGAGTCTCGGACATCGGCAGGCGTGCAGCGGGAAGACCCCTATTCAACCACGCGCACGTCCACCGGCGAACCTGTGCCGATGGCGATGCGATCGAGCCGCAGCGCGCATGCCTGCAGGTGTTCGTCTCCGGCCCACACGGTCATGGCCCCGTCTGCGCCGATGTCGACGCAAGGCGCGCAGCGCATGCCTTCTCCGATAACGGCCGCCTCCACATCTACGCAAGCCGACCAATACGGCCAGGCGCATCCAGGATCAGGAGACGACAGCTAGCGGAAACACGGCCTTGGAATTTCGGCGCCGATCACGTCAGCTCGCCGATTCCCGATTCCCGATTCCCAATTCACCGCCTGCGCCGCGTCTTGCCTTCGGCCAGCAACAGATCCAACAGGCCGGCGCGCTGGCGCGGCGTCAGGGTGTCGAAACGCGTCAGCAGCACGCGTTGCTGGTCATCCAGGCGGCGGTACTGCGCCGGTTCTTCAGCGATGGCCGACACCGGCGGGCCAAACACGCGGTCGCCGCGGCCGGTGGCCAGGTATTCGAACGCCATGCCGCTGCGCCTGGCCAGGCCGATCAGGTTTTCCACCGACGGTGCGGTGCCTTCGGCCATCTCCCATTGCGCCACCGCGCTGCGGGTGACACCCAGCTCGCCGGCCAGGGCTTCCTGGGTCAGCTTGGTGAGGCTGCGGGCTTCGCGTACTCGTTCGTACAGCTTGCTCACACGGCACCGTTGGAGGGCAGGCAGGGGCCGGAGATATAGCCCTAGCAGCGCCCGGAGATAGTTCGTATGACTTTCATATAGCCATATGTTTGCGATACTGTCTGTCGATCCATGATGGTCCCATCACAGCGAACTCAAGGAGGATGTTCATGGTCGAGCCCGCCGTTCGGAAATCCGATCCCCAGTGGCACCGTTCGCCCCCGTCCGCCGCGCCCGCAGACGCGCCGTGGCCGGCCCATTCGCCGGTGGACCCTGCAGTCAGGCGTTTTCGTGGTGCGGCCCGGTATGCGATCTGGCGGCGTGGCGCCGAGTGGACTGCCGTGGCCGATGGTCCGCACTGGTCAGCAGCGCTGGCACCGCGCGTCTGGGCGCTACGCCAGCGGCACTGGCCGCTGCTGGCGGTGAGCGCGCTGATGTTTGTGGGGGCCGGCGCTGTGGCGCTTGCAGGTGTGCAGGCGTGGTCGCCCGTGGCCTGGACGGCGTTGCTGGCGGCCGAGGTGCTGCTGCGGGTCTGGGTGGCCCGGCAGGCCGGGCCGTGGCGCACGGCGGCGCTGCACCGCAACGGCTGGCAACCGGTGACCCGGTTGCGAGCGATCAGCGTGGCCGATGCAGTGACCACCGCGCAGATTCGCGCCGGCCGGCCACAGCGCTAGCCGGCGTGGACGATCAGCCGGATCAGCCGGATCAGCCGCGGCGCACGCCGTCGATCCGCATCCAGTCTTCGTCGCGTTCGCAGCGCAACTGTTCGAACCAGGGGGCGTAGCGTTTCAGCAAGTCGTCTTCCTGGCCGTGCAGGATGCCCGACAGCGCGATCCGTCCGCCCGGCGCCACGCGCGCGGCCAGGGTGTCGGCCAGGGCGTCCAGGGCCGAGGCCAGGATGTTGGCCACCACCACCTGGTAGGTCTGCACCGGTTCGTCTTGCGGCATGTAGACCGTCAGCTGCGCGTCCACGCCGTTGCGTTGTGCATTGTCGGCGGTCGCCAGCAGCGCCTGCGGGTCGTTGTCCACGCCGACCGCGCCGCTGGCGCCCAGCTTCAGCGCGGCGACCGCCAGGATGCCCGAGCCGCACCCGAAATCGAGCACGCTGCGGCCCTGCAGCTCGCCGCTGCCGGCCAGGCTGTCCAGCCAGCGCAGGCACAGCGCGGTGGTTTGATGGGTGCCCGAGCCGAACGCTAGGCCCGGGTCCAGCCGCACCACGGCGGCATGCGGGCTGTCCGCGGCTTCGGGCAGCGCGTGATTCCACGGCACGATAAAGATGCGTTCGCCAAACTGCATCGGCTTGAACAGGTCCATCCAGGCGCGTTCCCAGTCGCTGTCTTCGACCATGCGAAACGCCACCTGGCTCCAGTCCAGGCCAGGATCGAAGGCTTCCAGCGCTGCCAGCACCACCAGCGCGTCGCTGTCGCCATCGAACAGCGCGGTCATTGTCAGCCGGTCCCACAGCGGCATTTCGCCCACACCGGGTTCGAGAATGGCGCGCTCGTTGCTGGTATCGGCATCGGCGTCGAGCATGGTCACGGCCAGTGCGCCCACATCGTCCAATGCGTTCTGGAAACGGGCAAGGGTGACCTCGGAACAGGAAAGCGTCAGTTCAAGAAACGGCATCGTGGCGTTGGGCAATTCGAAAGCACGCATCCTAGACCATTCGTGCCGGCGTGCCTGCCGCACCGCAGGCGACGGCATGACGCAGGCGCCGTCGACCTGGGCGGTGTGTCTTCCCCATGCAGGCGGTGAAATATGGCCTTGCCGATCAAGATGCGTCCGCTGCCAAGCGGACGGCGTGCTGCTGGCGAATGGACAATCGCTTGGTGTGGCGCTGCATGGACGCGTATCTGCGGTTGGATGTGGTGCCCTGCGTGCGGAGGGCGGTAGGCCGATGCCGCCGCACTTGACGCTGAACCGATGATGCTGTCGAGCGATCGAGCACGGGCTTGTCGACGGCCGCGTCGAGCAACCGGGACGAGACGTTGCTTCCTTGCGCAAATGTGCAGTCGCGTGCGCAGGCAGCTGCCTTGTGTGCTGCCGTGTTCCGTCCTGCCGTGCAGCGCGATGCGTGTGGGGCGATGCGTCCACCATGACACGACAGCGCTGCAACTGGGCACCGCCGCATCGGCGAGGCGACGTTGCCAACTGGCAGGCTCGGTCAGAGGCGGCTCTCTTCAAGATGCGCTGCTGTCGGATGCGCAACCTGCGAGATCGATCTCGCATTCGGAATTTGCAACCGATCAACGCAGCAGCAAGCCGGCAAGCAGCCGAGCAACATCAGCACCAACACACACCACAGCACAAGCAAACAGCACAGCGCAGCACACAGCACACAGCACACAGCACACAGCACAGCGCAACCGAACGCATGCAGCGCGCCACTCACGTGCAGTCCGCGCAGGCCGTTACGCATGTCGCCCCATTCTCGACACCTCCACTGGCAGCGTCTGCTTGGCGGCGGCTGTGCGCGTGGGTGGGTGCTAGACTCCGCGCCGTCGCTGCGGGTGGTTCCGCAGCAGGGTCGCCGTCATCCATGCCGCTCGCTCGTGCCCGCCATCTCTGGCTGCTGCTTGCTCCCGCTGCGCTTGCGGCGGCCGCGTGGTGGCATGTGCGCGCGCAACCTGCCGAGCGTGATGTCGACCGCATGGTGCCGGTTGCTGCACAGGTGGCGCCGGTTGGCGCTGCCACACCGCAGCCGCACGCAGCGACCGAGCACAGCGCCGCGTTGCAGTTGCCGCATCGCGATGCGGTGGAAGCGCAACCGGATCTGTATCGCCACGCGCAGCAATTGCAGCAGCAGGTGCGTGCCGGCGATGCACAGGCCGGGTGGCGCTTGAGCCGTGTCTACGATTACTGCGCGCCCTATGCGGCCAGCCCGTCCGGCTATGCCGCCGACAGCGCATGGATCGCCGCGCAACACACGCCGGGAGTGGCAGCGATGCATGCCGCACGCGAGCGCCTGGCGCAGCGTTGCGCCGGCTTTGCCCCCGCCGACGGGCTGGGTCCGCGCATGGTTGCGCAGCAACGCCTGGCTGCGGCGCGCGCCGGCAGCCTGGCTGCCGAGGCCGCCCTGCTGGCGTTGGGCGAACCGTTGCAGGCATCGCCCGGCTACAAGCGCGCGCTGGTGCAACGCGTGCTGGCCTCGCGCGATCCCGAGGCCTATCTGGCCCTGGCCCCGGCGATGGGCGCGCGGGCCAGCGGCGATGACAGCCTGCAAGGCTATGTGGCCGGCGATCAGTTCGCCGAGCTGGCCTGGCAAGTGGCTGCATGCCGGCTGGGGCTCGATTGCAGCGCCGGCAGCACCTTGGTCACCAGTTATTGCGCCAACGCGGGCATCTGCTCGCGCGACAGCGCACAGGATTTCGTGTCGTTCGTATTCGATGCCGCGGTGCCGCGGCAGGGAGCAGACAGGGTGGATGAGATGGTCGATACATTGGTCTCCGATCCGGGAGCGCAGTCATGAATTACCGTCGGTTGGCGCATGGCGCCAAGTTCTGGTTATGGGTGGCGTTGTTCGTGGCGTATTCGGCGGCGGCAGTGAGCATCGTGATGATCGATACCGCCGATCACCGGTACCAGCCGCTGTCGGTCAAATCCACCAGCGTCACCGCCGACGAACAGCAGCGACGGCATGGCGCAAGCCAGGTCGCTGCGGTGTACCGCGCCAGCAGTGCCATGCCGTTTTCCACCTTGCCGGCTGGCTCCACGTTCCAGGTGGTGTGGCCGGACGGTTCCACCGAAACCATGACCGTGGTCGACCCGTCATCGGCCAGCGGCATCGTGCCGGTGCCCGGCAGCCAGCAGGCGCCTTCGCCGCGGCGGTGAACGGTGCGGCGCGTTGCAGATCGACATTGCCGCAGCCGCTGCGTCTGCGGTAGCGCAGGCGGCGACGGCGGCTAGCTGCGGCCGCAGCTTTCGTCATTCTCACGTGTGCACACGACCGAGGGTCTGCAGATCGGATCCAGCGCTGGCTGCCCCATCCGGGCGTCGAACCCTGGGGCTCTGTAGGAGCGCACCCGGGCGCGACCGGGCTTACCGATAAAGCCAGGTCGCGCCCGGGTGCGCTCCTACGCATGGACCGGCTGGCGACAGGGCTGGTGGCGCGACGCAGTGTCGGCGCGATGCACCGGGAAACAACAAAAAAGCCCGGTTTCCCGGGCTTTTTTGCTTCATCGCTGCAGCGGCAGGCGCGATCAGGTCAACGCGATCGACTTGTTCTTGCGCTCGGCCAGGCGCTTTTCCAGGTAGTGGATATTCTGCCCGCCGGCCTGGAAGCCCTTGTCGCGCATGATGCGCTGCTGCAGCGGGATGTTGGTCTTGATGCCGTCCACCACCATCTCGCTCAGCGCCACGCGCATGCGCGCAATCGCGGTCTCGCGGTCCGGGCCGTGCACGATCAGCTTGCCGATCATCGAATCGTAATTCGGCGGGACCTTGTAGCCTGCGTAGATGTGCGTATCCACGCGCACGCCCGGGCCGCCGGGCGGATGGAACGCGGTGATCAGGCCCGGATTCGGCATGAAGGTTTCCGGGTCTTCGGCATTGATACGGCACTCGATCGCATGCCCGCGCAACACGATGTCGCTCTGCTTGATGCTCAGCTTGTGGCCGGCGGCGATGCGCAGCTGTTCGCATACCAGGTCGATGCCGGTGATGCGCTCGGTGACCGGATGCTCCACCTGGATACGCGTGTTCATTTCGATGAAGTAGAACCGCCCGTTCTCGAACAGGAATTCGAAGGTGCCGGCGCCGCGGTAGCCGATGCGGATGCAGGCGTCCACGCAGACCTTGCCGATCTCGTTGCGCAGTTCTTCGGTGATGCCCGGTGCCGGCGCTTCTTCCACCACCTTCTGGTGGCGACGCTGCATCGAACAATCGCGTTCGCCCAGATGGATCGCACCGCCCTGGCCATCGGCGAGGACCTGGATTTCCACGTGGCGCGGATTTTCCAGGAACTTCTCCATGTAGACCTGATCGTTGCTGAAAGCGGCCTTGGCTTCGGACTTGGTGGTTTCGATGGCAGCCTTCAGCGCCGCCTCCGAATGCACCACGCGCATGCCGCGTCCGCCGCCGCCGCCGGCGGCCTTGATGATCACCGGGTAGCCGATTTCGCGCGCCACCTTGGTGTTGGCGACGATGTCATCGCCCAGCGGGCCGCCCGAGCCGGGCACGCACGGCACGCCGGCAGCCTTCATGGCGCGGATCGCTTCCACCTTGTCGCCCATCAGGCGAATGGTGTCGGCCTTGGGGCCGATGAAGATGAAGCCCGATTGCTCCACGCGCTCGGCGAAATCGGCGTTTTCCGAGAGGAAGCCGTAGCCGGGATGGATGGCCTGCGCATCGGTCACCTCGGCCGCGGCGATCAACGCCGGGATGTTGAGGTAACTGTCGCTGGAGGCGGCCGGGCCGATACAGACCGACTCATCGGCCATGGCCACGTGCTTGAGGTTGCGGTCGACCGTGGAATGCACCGCGACCGTGCGGATGCCGAGCGTGTGGCACGCGCGCAGGATGCGCAGCGCGATTTCACCTCGGTTGGCGATGACGACTTTATCGAGCATGGGAATAGGGAGTCGAGAATGGGGAATGGGGAGATGCGGGCTTCATGGCGCGGCTCCGCGTCTGCGTAAGGCATTCATCAATGCAGTGAGCTTGGCGAAGACTTGGTCGACCTGTCGGCTGACGATGTCTTCGTCTTCGGTATTGCTGTAGCCCAGTCGGACGGCGATTTGGATCTGTGTATCCAGTTCGGAGAGCGAGCCGCGCGCAATCGAGAGAAATCGCGCGTAGTCGGGAGTGGAGCGTCTCGCCGCACCTTCGGCGATATTCGATGGAACGCTGACGGCCGCACGGCGCAGCTGCGCCGTCAAGCCGTAGCGTTCCTGCTCGGGAAAGACATCGGTAAACCGATAGATCATTTCAACCAACTCCATGGAATCGCGCCACGCCTCAAGACGTTCATGAGGCCGCTTTGCCGATTCCCCATTCTCCACTCCCGATTCCCGGCGCTTCAGCCAATCACAAACAGCGGCTGATCGAATTCCACCGGCTGGCCGGTTTCGCCGAGGATGGCGACGATGGTGCCGGAGGCGTCGGCTTCGATGGGGTTGAACATCTTCATTGCCTCGATGATCGCCAGGGTATCGCCGACCTTGACCTGCTGGCCGACGGTCACGAACGCCGGCTTGTCCGGGGAGGGCGAGGTGTAGAACGTGCCGACCATCGGGGCGCGCAGCACGTGGCCTTCCGGCAGTGCGGCGGCCTGCTTGGCACCGCCGGTGGAGGCTTCGGTGGGCGATTGCATCGGCATGGTGGCCGCAGTGGCCGGCGCCTGGGCGGCGGGGGCTGGCGCGTACTGCTGCTGCACCGGCGCGCCCAGCATGGCCGCGCCCTTGGGCACGCGCGCCAGGCGCACGCTTTCTTCGCCTTCCTTGATCTCGATTTCGGCGAGATTGGATTCTTCGAGCAGGTCGATCAGTTTCTTGATTTTGCGGAGATCCATAAGGGCCTCTGGAAGTGAAACGGTGGGGAGTGCCGGCGGATGCCGGCGGAATGGGATTAGGACGCCGGCGCGCTGGCCGAGGTCGATGCGGCAGGGGTCATGCGTCGCGCTCCAGGCGCGCGATCACCGCTTCCAGCGCCAGCCGGTAGCTGTCTGCGCCAAAGCCGCAGATCACCCCGTCGGCCTTGTCGCTGAGATAGCTGTGGTGCCGGAACGGCTCGCGCGCGTGCGGGTTGGACAGATGAATTTCCACGAACGGCAGCCCCACGCCCAGCAGCGCATCGCGCAGCGCCACCGAGGTATGGGTGAAGGCAGCCGGGTTGATCAGGATGTAGGCGGTGCCGTCCTCGCGCGCGGCGTGGATGCGCTCCACCAGCACGTGCTCGGCATTGGACTGCAGGCAGTGCAGCACGTGCCCGGCCGCTTGCGCGCGGTCCACCAGGGCCGCATCGATCTGCGCCAGCGTGGTACGCCCGTAAACCTCCGGCTCGCGGGTGCCGAGCAGGTTGAGGTTGGGGCCATGCAACAGCAGCAGATGGGCCATGGGATCCGGAAGAGCGGAAAGGCCGGAAGTCTGCGCGATGTCGCCGATGCTGTCCAGTTCGACGAACTTAGGTCTGTTTGAAACGATCGTTTTAAATTTCGAGTGGTTTGGGCGGTGGCGAATGGTGGCAGGCATCAGGGCGCCACAGGTCATAGTGCCGGCTCTGAATAGCCCCAGCCCGATGCGAGCCGAACCGGTAGCCGGCCGTGCGCACCCGTCGCGCAGCGTTTGCGCTCCGGCGCGATGGAGGCGCCATCCCGGCCGGTCGCGCGGTAATCGCTGCTGTCGGCATCCTCTCCTGTCGGGCGTCAGAATGTTGTGCCGGCGGCAGCAATTCGGTGAGTGTCCGGCTTGGCGCGGGTGCCGGTCTACAGGGTTCGCAACATCTTCGACCTAGCCCGCCAACAGACTGCCGCCGAGGTCACCAGCCGCAGCGAAGGCGCGCCTCACCGCGCTGCGCGCAGCAAGGCATCTTCGGTAATGGCGCCGGTCAGCACGGTCGGCAGGATCGCCGGTGGGGCGCCGGGGCCGTAGACCACGTACAGCGGCACGCCGACGGCCTGGTGCTGATCCAGGAAGGTGCTGATGGCGGGGTCGACATTGGTCCAGTCGCCCTTCATGTAGACCGCATCGACGCGGCGCAACGCGTCGCGGAATTCGGCGCTGCTCAGTACGTTCTTTTCGTTGGCCTTGCAGGTCACGCACCAATCGGCGGTCATGTTGACGAAGACCACGCGGTTGTCGGCACGCAGGCGGTCCAGCAACTGCGGCGAGAACGCCACCACGCCCTCGGTCGCGGTGGCCGCCGGCAGGCTCAGGCGCGTGACCGCGACCACCGGCACCAGCGCCAGCACCAGCATCGCCGCGGCCAGGCCCATGCCCAGTCGGTGGCTCTTCCAGCGGCTGCGCTCGAAGCACCACAGGCCCAGGGCCAGCAGGGTGGCGCCGACCAGCATCAGGGCCAGCGCATCCACGCCGCGCTGCTTGCCCAATACCCACAGCAGCCAGATCGCGGTGAGATACATCGGGAACGCCAGCACCTGCTTGAGCGTTTCCATCCACGTGCCGGGGGTGGGCAGGCGCCGCGCCAGCGAAGGCACGAAGCCGATCAGCAGGAACGGCAGCGCCAGGCCCAGGCCCAGCGCCAGGAATACCAGCATCGCCAGCAACGCCGGCGCGGTGAAGGCGTAGGCCAGCGCCGTGCCCATGAACGGCGCGATGCAGGGGCTGGCGACCACGCAGGCCAGCACACCGGTGAAGAAGTCGCCCAGCGGCCCGTTGCGAGCGGCCAGCGACTGCCCGATGCCGCCCAGGTTGGTGCCCAAGGTGAACACGCCCGACAGGCTCAGTCCCACCGCGAACATCAGATAGGCCAGCGCCGCGACGAACCACGGCTGCTGCAACTGGAAGCCCCAGCCGGCGGCCTGCCCGGCGGCGCGCAAGCCGATCACCAGCCCGCCAATGGCGGCGAAGGACACCAGCACGCCCAGCGAGTACCAGATCGCATGGCTGCGTGCGTGGCCGCGGCTCTCGCCGCTGTCCGCCAGGCCCAGCACCTTCAGCGACAGGATCGGCAGCACGCAGGGCATCAGGTTCAGCACCAGCCCGCCAAGCAGCGCCAGCACCAGCATGCCCAGCAGGCCCTTGTCGGTATGCGGCGGCGGCGTGCGTTCCGGATTGCCGGCCGAGGCATCGGCGACCGGGCCGGCAGTGCTGGCGGCAGGCGCGGGCTCGATCGGCGCCTGGCCCGCGGCCAGCGGCGAAATCATCAACGGCGCAGTCTGCGCCTGGTTCTGCGGCGACACGGTTCCGGCCGGCACATCGAGGGCGACGCGGCGGGTCATCGGCGGATAGCAGATACCGTCGGTCTGGCAGCCCTGGAAGGTGGCCACCAGGGTCACGTGGGCCGGATCAGGTTTATCGCGCAGCAGCGGCAAGGTCACTTCGGCCTGGTCGAAATACACCACCACATCGCCGAAATGTTCGTCGCGGTGGGCCTTGCCCTGCGGCCAGCGCGGCAGCCCGGTGCGCACGCCGCCGGCGCCTTCCAGTGCCAGCGAGGTGCGGTCGCGGTAGATGTAATAGCCCGGCGCCGGGGTGAAGCGCAGCAGCAGGCTGTTGCCGTCGCCGACGATGGCTTCGAAGTTGAACGCCTGCTCGGCCGGCAGCGGCAACGCGTCCACGCCGGCGGCCTGGCCGGGGGCGCCGAACAGGCGCGGGCCGGCGGCGCTGCGTGGCACCAGCGCGCCCAGATTTTCGCGTGGCGCAGCAGCGGCCTGCGCCCCGGTGGCATCGGCCGCTGGCAGGTCCACGCGGATTTCGCGCCGCTGCGGCGGATAGCACACGCCGGCATCGGCGCAGCCCTGGTACTGCACCTGCAGGACGGCGGTCTGCACCGCCGGGTCGGCCTTGCCGGCCAGGGTGGCCTGCAGTTGCCTGCGGTAGGTCTGCACCTGGCCGAAGAACTCGTCGTGCTTGCTCTCGCCCTCCGGCAGCGCCAGTTCGCCTGCGGCAAACCCCTTTCCGGCCTTGACGCTGATGCGGTGGCGATACAGGTAGTAGCCCGGTGCGATCTTCCAGTTCAGCGCGATGCGGTCGCGGCTGTCGGCGGTGGCGCTCAGCGCGAAGGCCTGGTCCACCGGCAGCAGGTCGGCTTCGGTCACGGCGGCCTGCGCGGGGGCGGGCGCCAGTACCGCCAGCGGCGCGGCGAGCAAGGGGGCGGCCAAGAGCGCGCAGCGGGCGATCCAGCGAGACAGAGACTTCATGGACGTCAGAATTCCTTGCGGGTTTCGGCCCGGACCCAATCGAGATACGCCGGCAGCCCGGCGCTGGCTTGGACAGCGACCGCCTCCGGCAGTTCATACGGATGCAAGGCCTGCAGCCGCGCGATGGCGTCGGGCAGGCGGTCGTCCCAGGTCTTGATCAGCAACTGCACCTCGGTGCTGCGCTCGATCGCACCGTTCCAGCGGTACAGCGATTGCACGCCGGGCGAAAGGGTGACGCAGGCGGCCAGCCGTTCGTCGAGCAAGGCCTGCGCAATGCGCTCGGCGCTGTCGGCATCCGGGCAGGTGCTCAATAACAAATGGAGGGAAGGTGCGCTCATTGGACTCGGCAGTGTAATCCCCTGTTTGCGGGGGATCGACCGCCTATTCCGGAACGAGCCGTTAACTTCGTGGCTCGGGTGAGGCGGCGTGCTCAAGCGACCCTGCGGTCAGCGTGCTGCGCCTCGAGTTTTTTCGGATTCGCCTGCGGCCGCCGTGCATGGCGGGGCGGCTACTCGGTTCGGCCAGTGGGCCTGGATCAACGCCGTGGTGCCTGCCGGCAACGCGCGCCGTCTGTGCGGACACCCGGCGCGGCCGGTCATGGACGCGCCGCCCCGCGCGATCCGCTCCCGGCCCGGCGCCTCATCCGCCCGGGCGGTGCAGCCCAGAACCGCTGACAACACGGCTGCGCTCACCGCCAGGCGGGTGCGGTCGGGCCCGGAATCGACATGTACCGCGCGTACATTGCGGTTCCGAGCGCGCGGTTCGCTCCCGCCTGGCGACTGCCCGCGACGTTGTGTGAGCCGGTCTTAGTTGGCCAACTGGCAACTGGCCGGCCTGGCCGAGTTGAACAGGCTGGCGGTGGCCCATTCGGGGTGATCCACGAACGGGTTGCGGTTGCCCTGGAAGCTGAAGATCACCTGGTTGCGGGCGCGTTCGGCATCGTCCGGCGGGTCGGCCTGGTGCCAGGCCAGCAGGGTGGAGAGCAGGCCCATGTACGCCGGCGAGGCCGCGGTCTGCACGATCTTGGGGATGTAAGCCGGAACCCCAGAAAATTCCGTCACCCCTCACCCCTCACCCCTCACCCCTCACCCCTCACCCCTCACCCCAATTCCAACCCCGCCACGAGCGCATCCAGATCGATCAAGTTGCCGTTACTTTGGAAGGTGTAGTGCCCGTTCAGCAGGATGTGTCGCCACGCCGCCGGTGACAACTTCGTGATCAGCAGCAC
>NZ_JAGHWU010000067.1:0-2263 GCF_017746145.1 Xanthomonas sp. D-99
CGCTGCCGGTGTTCGGCCTTTCACATCTGCTGGGCATCCAGCTGATGCCGCGCATCCGCAACTGGCGCGAATACAAGTTCTTCCGCCCCGATGAGGACATTCGTTACGAACACATCGACGCGCTGTTCCGGGACACTGTCGACTGGGATCTGATCGAGACCCACTGGAAAGACCTGATGCAAGTCGTGCTCTCGATCAAGACCGGCAAGATCGCGGCCTCGACGTTGATGCGCAAGCTGGGCAACTACAGCCGCAAGAACCGGCTGTACCAGGCCTTCAAGGCGCTCGGTTCCACCGTGCGCACCTTGTTCCTGCTGCAGTACATCTCCAACCGCGAGTTGCGCGAGCAGATCACCGCCTCGACCAACAAGGTGGAGGCTTACAACGGCTTCGCGAAGTACTTCTTCTTCGGCGGGGAAGGGGTGATTGCCGACAATGACCCCGTCGAGCAGGAGAAAGCCGTCAAGTACAACGACCTGGTCTTGAATGCCGTGATCTTCTACAACGTGGTCGAACAGACCCGAATCATGACGTCTCTGATGCGGCAGGGGTGGAAGATCACGCGGGAGGACGTGGCGTGCCTCAGCCCGTACGTGACCAGCCATGTGAAACGCTTCGGGGATTACCTGATTGATGTGGAGGCGGTTCCGGAACCGTATGAGACTGAACTGGCATTGGCAGGGTAGTTTTGGTGCGCCAAAATATCCGCTAACTCACTGATGCAATGAGTGAAATCCAATTTTGCGAGCTATTTTACACGTATGTCGGCTGAACCCCATAACCACCGGCTAGCAAGATGGGCGCGGGTGCGGACCGAGCTGGCCAGTGGAATACCTCATAGCCCAAAACCCGTGACAGGCAGCGTCAAGCAAGGACGCCAAACGCCGGCCACCTTGAACCATTTGCCACCTGGAGTGCGCAACTGGGAAAACCAGCCAGTCATCTTTGACTGCGTTGAATGGGTACTCGGATTGCGTCGGTGGACCATCAAAGAAAGCGGTGCCCAGCGCCCCAGTAGCGCATGTCGCACGGCTCGATGCCGTAGTTTTCCTAGGTGACTAGCGTCATCGTCCGGTCCGCTGCTGTGGAGGGATCAGCATTGGTAGGCGGCCAGGGCGCACAGGAGCGTCAACAGCGCCATTTCGCATAATGTATAGAGGGTCGGTTATCGCGATAGGGGAGAAGGCCATCACGACAGCCTCATGAGTCCCTGCGCGGACGCCTACGGCCACCAGCGCCAGCACCCCGACCACCGCGGTGATCGGGGTCAGCCTGTCCAGCACCGATTTCCATAGCGCCCGCTCGACTTGGGTCTCTGCGCGTTCGGCGTGAATCCTCGCCATCCAGCTCGCTCCGTCCAGCTTGGCAAGCGCGCACAGCTGCGCAATTCGCTCGTCTGGCAGTGCATATCTGCCTGAGCGCCACGAGCTGACCATCGCTCGTGTCACCCCTAGCTTTTGAGCTAACGCATTGTCTGAACTGAATTTTCCGCCTGCTCGCACCAGGTCGATCAGTTCGTTTTCCGCGCTCATGTTTAGTTGACCTTTACATTCATGTTTCGCTGAACTATACAAGCGCCTGCGTTTAGCGTGGCTAAGCGCCCCTCCCCCCCGGTACCCCCCGGGGGCCGAGGGTCAGGGTAGGGTAGCGGCCGCTCTAGCGAGTGGCCTCGAAGCGACAGCAACAGGGGACATTTCGTGACGCATCACTTTATTCTGGCTGGCTTGCTGGTGCTGATCGCCTGCGCATACCTGCGCGGGTTGCTCGGCTATCTCGGTTATGCCAAGCAGCGTCGTTTCGACCTGGTCGATGCCAATTACCGCGCCGCCAGCCTGGTCGCCAATGCCAAGCGGGATGCCCGCATTCTTCGCCAGCGCGAAGAAGACCGCATTGCTGCCGCTGACTATCTCGACCCCTACATCGTTGCCGCCGAGCTGCGTGCGGAACGTCTGAGCGACGCCACGATGTGTGAAGCGGAGTGGTCCGCATGAGTCGCGACCTGGTCGAAATCCCCGGCATGAAGTTGCACACGTTGTTTGACCTGGTCAGCTGGTCGCGCGAGTGCGGCAATGCCGACCTGGTCGAAACCTACGAGGCGATGATCGAGCAGCGCATCCAGTTGATCGGCAACACCCCGGCGGTGGCTCTGTGACCCCGCTGCTCGCCCCTTGCCTACCCTTTTCACCGGTCGCAGCCTGCAATCAGGCCGGTGCAGGCCCGGCGCACCCGGTTGGCCCGAGCAGTAACACGGGCCAAAAGTCTC
>NZ_JAGHWU010000068.1:0-21618 GCF_017746145.1 Xanthomonas sp. D-99
GGTCTCGTTGTTCAGACCTTCCATAGGCCTGCAGTGCCGGCGTCACCGCGTCCAACTCGCTGCGCAATGCAGGGGCCAGCGGCAGTTTGCGGTTGGCTGCCAGCGACTCGCGAAATTCGCCCGCATGTTCGCCCAATGCGGTGCGTGCGACTGCAACTGCGTTATCGTCTTTCGTGGAGGCAGCAAGCAACGCCGCGGTGACATCGCCGCGCAGGGCGTCGTGCATCATGTCCGCCTGCATGTGGTTGCGCAGCGCGTCGGAAGAGATGACCTGTGCGGCAATCGCATCGAGCAGGCCGCGCTGGCCGTTATAGCCCACGCCACCCAGGGCGAGCAGCGCCAATGCGGCCACCAGCACCAGGACGCCCAGCATGTGCATGATCTTCATGGTGCAACCCGTGTCAGAAGCGGAAAGACAGGCCCACGCCGAGCGCGTGATCCGGTGAGCGGTCGTTGAGTCCGCGGCTGTAGACAGCGTCCAGTTGGACGTCGTTGCTCAGCAGCCAGGCCGAGCCGATATCGAGCAGGGCGACGGTGCCGCCATCGTCGCTCTTGGCGATCTGCGGCAACGCCACTTCGACGAACGAGCGCACGCGGTCGTTCCAGGCCTTGCCGAGAACGGCGCCGAAAATGCCGGCGGTATATCGGTTGCCCTGGCCATCGTCGTCCCAGATCACCCCGGGCATCATGCCCGCGGAAATGCTGTCGCTGAGCTCCCATTCGGCCACCAGCCGGAACGAGGGGCGCGCACCATGGCCGCGTAACGCCTGCGCGCCGCTGGGCAGATCCACGTGCAGCAACCAGGCCAGCGAGGTCTTGTCATCGTCGGAACTGGCCAGGTGGTGTTTGATGCCGAGCGAGACATCGGACATGCCGCTTACCTGCGCATCGCCGGGCAGGTCGATGCGCTGCCAGCCATCGGTTTCCAGCCGCAGTTCCCAGGTCTGGCCCAGGCCGTAGCGCAGCAGCGTGGGCGTGGAATATGCATCCACCGCGTCGTCGCGTTCCCACGCGACGCTGGTTTCCACCTGCACGCGGCGGTCGCCGACGGTGAGGCTGGATTCCACGAAATCCGTGCGGTCGGTCGCGATCGGGTCTTCAGCGCGGGCCTGACCCATCACACCCAACAACACAAAACAGCTGGCGATAACAGACGGCTTCATGGCATCCCTTGCGTGGCAACCTGCGGGAACGAATATCCGGATGCATGCGCTGGCTGTGTTGGCTGCAACAGCCTGCATGCATTGCTGGACCGGCTGCTGCGGTGGGGCGCAGGCAATCGATGTCATCCACACTAACGGCAACGCTGCATGATTCTTGATGCGCGTCGGACGGGCGGAAGGGCAGGGCATGCGCAGCGCGCCGATGACGCGCCATGCCGGATGCAGCTGTCGTGGAATGCAGGTAACGCTGCGAATGTAAGGTGACGCTTGTGTGCGCTTGCAATCCACTGCGCACGGGGCGGTTAGAAATCCTGCCACTGGCTGTCGTGACCGGCAGTGCCGGACGACTTGCCCACGGACTGACGCAGCGGTGTCGCTACGCGCTTGCCGCGGGCAGGTGACGGCTTGGTGGTGCCCACCGCGCGCACCGCTGGTTTGCCAGTGGACGCAGCCAACACCGGTTTGACCGCATGGTTGAGCTTGAAGACCGCCACCGCCTCGGTCAGCTGGCCAGCCTGTTCTTCCATCGCACGCGCTGCGGCAGTGGCTTCTTCCACCAGCGCGGCATTTTGCTGCGTGGCTTCATCCATCTGCGTCACGGTGAGGTTGACCTGCTCGATGCCGGTCGATTGCTCCTGCGAAGCGGCGGAGATTTCGCCCATGATGTCGGTGACGCGCTGCACGCTGGCCACGATCTCGCTCATGGTGGTGCCGGCCTGATGCACCAGCGACGAGCCTTGTTCCACCTTGCTCACCGAATCGTCGATCAGGTGCTTGATCTCCTTTGCAGCACCAGCCGAACGCTGCGCCAGCGTGCGCACTTCCGAAGCGACCACGGCAAATCCGCGGCCTTGCTCGCCGGCACGCGCCGCTTCCACGGCGGCGTTGAGCGCCAGGATGTTGGTCTGGAACGCGATCCCGTCGATGACGCTGATGATCTCTGCGATCTTCTTGGACGAGGTCTCGATGCCGGACATCGTGGTGACGACCTGCGCCACCACCGAGCCGCCGTGCGAGGCCACGTCGGCTGCGCCGATGGCCAGCTGGTTGGCCTGACGCGCATGCTCGGCATTCTGTTTGACGGTGGAGGTGAGTTCCTCCATCGAGGCCGCGGTTTCTTCCAGATTGGCGGCCTGTTGTTCGGTGCGTTGGGAAAGATCGTTGTTGCCGGCGGCAATTTCGCTTGCGGCTGCGCTGATGTGCGTGGCCGAAGTCTGAATGCCGGAGACAATGCCGGTGAGCTGCGCCACCGTGGCATTGGCATCGTCGCGCATGCGGGCGAACACGCCCTGGAAGTCGCCGTCCATGCGGGCGGTGAGGTCGCCTTCGGCCAGCGCACTGAGCAGACTGGAAATCCGCTCCAGGCTCAGCGAGGTGGTTTCCAGCAGGCCATTGAGCTGGCGGCCGAATTCCAGATAGAACCCATGCTTGTCTTCCAGCGCCAGGCGCTGGCCGAAATCGCCCATCAAGGCGGACTGCACCAGTTCGGCCACTTCCTGTTGGGTGCTCACTTCGGCGCTGATATTGCGCCACAGCAGCATGCTGCCGCTACGACGGCCATCAGGGGCATACAGCGGGGTCATGGTCAGATCCAGTGTCACCGGCCCGAAGCGGTAGCGCTCGGTGGTGGTGGACTGCAGCTGCCGCAGACGCTGTGTACGCGCGGTGCCTTCGCTGTCGTTGCCGAACACGTAGTCGATCGGCTTGCCGACCACCGCATCGGCACTGAAGCCGGTCTGGCCCTTGGCATGGAAGGCGGGCTCGCCCTGCTTGAACGAGGCGTGCAGCGCTTGGGTGATGAACACCGCGTTGTGCTGTTCGTCGGCCAGCAACACTTCCATTTCCGAGTGTTCCAGTGCGGTGCGGATGCGCAGGTTTTCGTTGGCAACCTGCGCATCGCGCTCGATGCGCTCGCGCAGGTCGCTCTGCATGCGTTGCATGGCGCCCATCAGGCGGCCCACCTCGTCCTGGCGCTGCACGGCGATCTGGTTGTCGAGCTTGCCCGAGGCGATCGCATCGGCCACGTGCGCGGCGGCCTCCAGCGGCCGCACCACCTGGCGACGCAGCAGCGCAAACAGCGCCACGCTGAGCACCAGCGCCGAACCAAGGCCGACCGCAAGGATGGTCCACAACAGGTGATGCGCCTGCTGCATGATCGTGGCATACGGCACCACCACGCCCAGCGCGAAGCGCTCCTGCGCCTTGCCGATCTGTAGCGGAACGTAGGCGCTGACCGCACCGTTTGCATCGGGGCTGAAATCCAGCGCGTCCTTGCCGGCCTTGATCGCCTCCAGCATGGTGCGGTGGCGTGCGTCGGTGACCTGCTTGCCGATGCGCGTGGTGTCGTGCGATGCCAGCACCACGCCGGCGGGCGAGAGCAGTTCGACGTAACCGTCCTGCATCGGGCGCAAGGCGCCAAGGCGCTGCTGCAATGCCGCCAGTGCCACGTCCACGGTCACCGCGCCCAGATACTTGCCGTCCTGCAGGATCGGCGTGGACAGCGTGGTCATCAGCACGGTCTTGCCGCCGATCTTGTAATCGTAGGGTTCGGCCACGGTCTGCCGCAGTAGCGCCCGCGGTTTCAGATTCCAGTCGCCCAGGCCGGGGGGTTCGTAATCGGTGAGCGGCTCGCGGACCAGTGTCTGGTCGCTGCGTCCCCAGTAGGTCATGAAGCGGCCTGTGGCGTCGTGGCCCTTGGCATTGGCGAATGCGCTGTCGTTGCCATCGAAGGCCTGCGGCTCCCACAAGGTGCCCATGCCGACCCACTCGGGGTGATCCAGCAATTGGTCGTGGACCACGGCTGCGGCACTGTCGCGGCTGATGCCGCCATTGGCGCGTTGTACCAGCAAGGTGGTGGCCAGCGATTGACCGGTCGTCAACGCCTGGCCAAGGTCGCTGCCGATCTGCTCGGCCTGGTAGCGCGCGGCATTTTGCATCGTGGCCTGCGCAGAGGCGCTCAATGCACGACTGCTTTGCCAATAGGTGATGGCCGCGGTCAAACCGAAGCACAGCGACGCGATGACCGCCGTACCGAACATCAGGCGGTACGCCAGGCGTCCGCTGAAACGTGAGTGGGTGGAAGGCGAGGTCATGGGCGTCGTTGCGAAAGGGAGAAGTGAAGGGAACGCGGAAAAGGCAACCCCGCCAGGGCGGGGCATGTGCGATCAGTAGGCGGCCAGCGCAACCCGCGCCGGCGCGCGTGCGCCTGCATGGCCAAACGGGTTGGAGGCGGCAGCAACGATCCGGAAGCTGGACACCGCTTCATCCAGCTGCTGCGCCTGCTGCTGCATGGCATTGGCCGCGGCGGTGGCTTCTTCCACCAGGGCCGCGTTCTGCTGGGTGCTCTCGTCCATCTGGGTGACGGTGAGGTTGACCTGTTCGATACCGGCCGACTGTTCCTGCGAGGCGGCAGAAATTTCGCTCATGATGTCGGTGACGCGCTGCACCGAAGAGACGATCTCGGCCATGGTCTTGCCGGCCTGATCCACCAGCAGCGAGCCCTCGGAAACCTTGCCCACCGAGTCGTCGATGAGGTGCTTGATCTCTTTGGCCGCACTGGCAGACCGCTGGGCCAGCGTGCGTACTTCCGAGGCGACCACCGCAAATCCGCGGCCTTGCTCGCCGGCACGTGCGGCTTCCACCGCGGCGTTCAACGCCAGGATATTGGTCTGGAAGGCGATGCCGTCGATGACGCTGATGATCTCGGCGATCTTCTTGGACGAGGTCTGGATGCCGGACATGGTGTCTACCACCTGGCTCACCACCTGGCCGCCTTGCGATGCCACGCTGGCGGCGCCGATCGCCAACTGGTTGGCCTGACGCGCGCTTTCGGCATTCTGCTTGACGGTGGAAGTGAGCTCCTCCATCGAGGCGGCGGTCTCTTCCAGACTGGCGGCCTGCTGTTCGGTGCGCTGCGACAGATCGTTGTTGCCGGCGGCGATTTCGCTGGCCGAGCCGGTGATGGAACTGGCGGCCTGCTGGATGCGCCCGACGATGCCGGCCAGCTGGGTGGCCGTGGCGTTGGCGTCGTCGCGCATGCGCGCGAACACGCCATGGTACTGACCCTCCAGGCGCGCGGTGAGGTCGCCTTCGGCCAGGGACGCCAGCAGCTCGGACAGCTTGCCCAGGTTGCGGTCGCTGACCTCCATCATCGCGTTGAGGTCGTTGATCATGCGCGCCGAGTCGTGCTTGAAACGCGTCGCATCGCCGCGCTGACTGAAGTCGCCGTTGGCCGCGGCCTGGGCCAGGCGTTTGATCTCGGTGTTGATCGCCAGCAGGCTGGCCTTGGCTGCATCCATCGCTTCATGCAGCACCGCACGCGTGCCGGGCAGGCGCGCGGCATTGCGCGACAGGTCGCCTTGCGCATACTCGTTGAGGATGCCGATCGCATCGACGATGGCATCCAGGTGCTCGAAGATCATCGTGTTGATGCCGGTGGCCAGCTCGCCGTAGACGCCCGGGAAATCGGTCGGCATGCGGTGGGTGACATCGTCGCCGGCATGCATGTGCACCATCACCTTGGTCTGCGCGGAGAATCGCTCCAAGGTGTGAACCATCTCGTCGGTCGCCTTGAGCATCTGGCCGATTTCATCGGTGCCGTGTTCGGCGGTACGCACGCTCAGGTCGCCGCGCGCCACACCCTTGATGGCTGCCAGGGCACGCGACACCGGCTCCAGGATGGAGTTGCCGATCATCCAGCCCACCAGCAGATTGATCAGTACCAAGGCGCCCCCGGCGATCGCAACGATGCCGGTGAACACCGGCGCCTGCGATTGGGTGTCGTCCAGGTACACGCCGGTGCCGATCACCCAGCCCCACGGCTTGTAAAGCGCGGCGTACGAGGTTTTCTGCACCGGATCCTTCTGCCCTGGCTTGGCCCAGGTGTAGTCGACATAGCCGCCGCCGGCCTGCGCTGCGGTGACGAACGCCGGAAACACGCGCTTGCCATCCGGGCTGAGCACATCGCTCAACGGCTTGCCGACCAGGTCGGGCCGGGTGGGATGCATCAGCATCGTCGGCGTCTGGTCGGTGACGTAGATGTAATCCACACCGCCACGTGCGCGCATGGTCGACAGGGTATGCAGCGCACTTTTCTTGGCGGTCTCCGCGTCGATCTCGCCCTTCTCGGCGCGCTCGGCGTAGCCATTGACCACTGCAATCGCCATCTCGATCTGGCTCTTGAGCCCATCGCGGCGCGTATCGGTCAGATCGACGTACTGCATGCGTGCGGCGATCACCGCCAAGGCAATGATGCCCAGCGCAACCAGAGCAGTCTGGGCGAAGAACTTGCGCTTGAGCGGCACATTGGCCAGCGTTTTTGCAACCGTGGTCTTCAGCGTCATGGCAGATATCCAGCAAAGGAATGTGACCGGTGTAAGTCGATTAGCGACCCGACTCCGAAAATGTTGAGCCGGACACACCGCAGGGTTGCGGACGACGTATGGCGGAGGCCATGTGCGAATGGTCTGAGTTTGCTCAGCGCGTCAACGCGCTGGCATGGCGCGCTGCGTACCCGATGCAATGGCAGCGCGCTGGGCATCACAGCGCGCCTGGAAGACATGCGGTGACGCGATCGCCGACGGCGCGCGCAACGGTGGCGGTTGCGCTATCGGCGAGCATCGAACGGCTCACATCTGCCTGGCGAATTCATCAGGCAATGTGGTGGGGGCGCTCAGCATCTTGGTGGAGGCGCTGCGCATGCAACATCGAGCATCGGGCACGGCGTGACCCGCAGCGGCAGGCGGCCCGGCGTGGTGTGCAGGCGTTTGGCCGATTACCTCAGCCGCACAAGGCGTGACGGTTAGCGTGAAGCGCAGCGTACCGCCCGTGATGTTGCCCGGTCGCTCGTGGCCACCTTGCGTTGCCTGCAGCGGCTCAGTTGCGCTGCGCAACGTTCACGCTGGCGACCGATTGCTGCAGGCTCTGCAGTTGGGCCCACAAGACATGGCGGGTATCGCCGCTATGGCCCAGCGACAAGGCTTGTGCGTATTGCAGATCGCCCTCGTGCAGGGCGCGATTGGCCTGGCGGTGCTGTGCCAGATACTTGCCCAGCTGCTGCTGCACCAGCGCGAACTTGCGTGCCTGCTCGCCCTGCGGCGCGGTGGCCTGGAAGTAGCCGGCGTGCCGTGCAATCCGCTGGTGCAGATTGCCCAGACGCTCGTCATAGGCGTCGATACGCGCCGCGTCGTGCCTGGCGGCAAGCTGTGCACGTTGATCGTCGCGCAACTGCGCCAGATCCACCGCCAGCGACTGCAATGCGGTAACCGGCACATTGTCCAGAAGCACCGACACCGGCGCTGCCGGGGCGGCGAAGGAGGGAGGTAGCGAGACGCCGGCAGCCACCAGCGCGGCGGTGAACACACAGCCCAGCACGGTGCGGGCAGAGCGGTTGGAGTTGGCGGTGTGCATGCGGAGGTCCTTCGATCTAGCGCGGGCGATGCGGCCCTCAGTGCTTGCTGTATCGGCCGCAAACGCCTGCGCTTGACCGATTTTCGACCAGCGGCACACTTGCATGGACGTCGCAGCGACTTCCTTCTCCTGCGGGAGAAGCTGGCGCGCAGCGCCGGATGAGGTGACCCAAGCCGCCGCACGCGCCCAACCGCAAGCTGTCGACAACGACACGCGAAAACGCCTGAGCAGAGTTTTCTCGCCGAAAAAGCCCCGACATCGCTGTCGGGGCTTGCTCATGTTGGTCGCCTTGTCGCCTGCTCCACGCAGAGGTTGCGGTCAGAACTCCTGCCAGCTCGAATCGCCATTGGCGGCTGCGGCGGTCACTGGGCGTGGCGTTGCTGTGGTTCTGGCTTTGGCCGCGACACCGGCCGGTGCGGGTGCGCGCTTGGTCGTGGTCGGTTTGGCAACGCCTGGCTTCGCGGTGGCCAGACGCGGTGGAGCAGGGCGCTTGGCCGCAGGCGCCACGGCAGCGACCTGCTGCACCTTGAAGATCGCCACCGCATCGGACAGCTGACCGGCTTGCTCTTCCATCGCACGTGCCGCGGCGGTGGCTTCTTCCACCAGCGCGGCGTTCTGCTGGGTGGCTTCGTCCATCTGCGTCACGGTGAGGTTGACCTGTTCGATTCCGGCCGACTGTTCCTGCGAGGCGGCAGAAATCTCGCCCATGATGTCGGTGACGCGCTGCACGCTGGCGACGATGTCGGCCATGGTCTTGCCGGCCCGATCCACCAGGACCGAGCCTGCGGCGACCTTGTTCACCGAGTCGTCGATGAGGTGCTTGATCTCCTTTGCAGCACCGGCGGAGCGCTGTGCCAGCGTGCGCACTTCCGAGGCAACGACGGCGAAACCACGCCCCTGTTCGCCGGCGCGCGCCGCTTCCACCGCCGCGTTCAAGGCCAGGATATTGGTCTGGAAGGCGATGCCGTCGATCACGCTGATGATGTCGGCGATCTTCTTCGACGACACCTCGATGCCGGACATGGTGGTCACCACCTGCGCCACCACGCTGCCGCCTTGCGAGGCAACCGTGGCCGCACCGATGGCGAGTTGGTTGGCCTGGCGCGCATGCTCGGCGTTCTGGCGCACGGTGGAGGTGAGTTCCTCCATCGAGGCGGCGGTTTCTTCCAGGTTGGCGGCCTGCTGCTCGGTGCGCTGCGACAGATCGTTGTTGCCGGCGGCGATCTCGCTGGCTGCGGTATTGATCGACAAGGTGGCGTGCTGGATGCGCCCAACGATATCGGCAAGTTGCGCCGTGGTGGTATTGGCATCGTCGCGCATCTGGGCGAACACGCCATTGAACTGGCCCTGCATGCGCTCGGTGAGATCGCCCGCGGCGATGGCCTGCAACAGCTTGGACAGCGAGCTCAGGTTGGCATCGGCGGTCGCCATCAGCTGGTTGAGGCTCTCCACCATCGCCTGGAAATCGTACTGGAAGCGCTGCGTGTCGCCGCGCACGCTGAAGTCGCCGTTGGCAGCGGCCTGCGCCAACAGCTTGATCTCGCTGTTCATCGCCGACAGGTTGGCCTTGACGGTATCCATGGTGGAACTGAGCACGGCCTTCTCGCCGGGCAGGCGGTCCATGTCCTGACTGAAGTCGCCGATCGCATAGTGCGACATGATCTGCGCGAGTTTCATCTTGACTGCGATATGCGAGCCGACCAGGCTGTTGGTGTCGCGCACCATGGTGCCGTAGTCGCCTGGAAACGCGTCGTGTTCCATGCGATAGCTGATTTGGCCGGCATCGTGGCGCTTGGCCATTTCCGATTGCGCTGCGAGCACGGCCTGCAGTTGCCGCTGCATGCCTTCCATGCTGTGCAGCAATTGCCCTGCTTCGTCGCGGCTGTCGACGTGGATGGCGTTATCCAGTTTGCCTTGTGCGATGGCACTGGCCACCCGCGTGGCGCGACCGAGCGGGCCAGCGATGCTGCGGGCGATGAACCAACCGGAAAACGCAGCCAGCAGCACGAACAGCGCCATCGCCACGAGCATGACTTGCACCGAACGCTGATAGGTTGCCTCGGCCTGCGCGATCTCGCTGTCCATGTGGGCAACGTTGAACTTGGTCAGCTCCACCAGTTTTGCGAACAGGTCGCGCCGCGCCGGACGCGATTGCTCATCGGAAACGCGATTGGCAGTGACCAGATCGCCGGCACGTATCGCGGCGCTGAGTGCAGCATTGGCCTTGTAGTAATCGGCCAGTTTCAGTTTGACCTCGTCGTACAACTCGGTCTCTCTACCTGCCGTGGTGGTCTTGGCGTAGGCGTCCTGCGCAGCCGCGACATCGGTGCGCGCCTTGTCCATGCGTTCGAAATAATTTTGCACCGCCTTCGGATCGTCGGCGTGCGCCAACTGAGCGAGTTCGTAGGTGCGGAATTCGCCGAGCAATGCGCGCATTTCGCTCAGTTGCTGCACGGCCGGTGCCCACACGGTGCCGATCTCGCGTAACAGATGCGCGCTCGATTGCATGCGCGCAAGCGCAAACCCGCCCAGGCTCAAGGTGATCAATGCGGTAAAGGAAAACGCCACGGCCAACTTGCGGGCAACGGCAAGATTGCGGAACCAGTTCATCGTGTCTTCTCGTATTGCAGAGACGACTGGCCTCTTGGCGCCCGCCAGCAGGTAGGCAAAGACGATGGCAAAGTCGACAGATCCGGACAAAGGGCCAGAATCTACCGTCGGTCGTGTCGGGCCGGACGGGTGTTGCTGATGCCGGCAGTCCCCATACTGCCGGCGATCGCTCCAGCAACCATCGTGCGTCGAGGGCGTGGTGGAGTCTTGCGCCGCGGCATCCACGCCGCGGCGACTGCATTACGCGGCTTGCGGTACCTTGAGCGAGCGCACCAGACCACCGATGTCCACGATCAGCGAAACCCGCCCATCGCCGAGGATGGTGGCGCCGGAAACGCCCGGAATCCGCCGGTAATTATTCTCGATGTTCTTGACCACCACCTGCTGCTGGCCGAGCAACTCGTCCACTTCCAGCGCGATCTTCTGGCCGTCGCCTTCGACCACCACCACCAGCGATTCCTTGGAGGACTGCTGCCCACCGAAGCCGTAGTAGTTGGTGAGCGAAAGGATCGGCAGATATTCGCCACGCACCCGCAGTACCCGACCGTCGCCAGCCATCGCGCGGACGTCTTCCGGCGCCGGCTGCAGGGCTTCGAGCACGTAGGACAGCGGCAGGATCAGGGTTTCGCCGGCGACCGACACGGTCATGCCGTCCAGAATGGCCAGGGTCAGCGGCAGACGGATCAACACGCGGGTGCCGCTGCCGGCGCTGCTTTCCAGCTGCACTTCGCCACCCAGGCCCTGGATGTTGCGGCGGACCACGTCCATGCCCACGCCACGACCGGACAGGTCGGTGACGGCATCGGCGGTGGAGAAGCCCGGTGCAAAGATCAAGTCCCACACTTGCGCATCGGTCGGGTTGTCCGGCACGGCGATGCCGCGCTCGGCCGCTTTTTCCAGGATCTTGGCGCGATTGAGGCCACGGCCGTCGTCGCTGACTTCGATGACGATGTGGCCGCCCTGGTGCGAGGCCGCCAGGGTAATCGTGCCGGTTTCGTCCTTGCCGGAGGCGCGGCGCGCATCGGGCATTTCCAGGCCGTGGTCGATCGAGTTGCGCACCAGGTGCACCAACGGATCGGCAATCTGTTCGATCAGCCCCTTGTCCAACTCGGTACTTTCGCCGATGGTGCGCAGGCGTACCTGCTTGCCGAGGCGGCTGGAGAGGTCGCGCACCAGGCGCGGGAAGCGGCGGAACACCGCATCGACGGGCAGCATGCGCACGCCGATGACCGCTTCCTGCAGGTCGCGGGTATTGCGTTCGAGCAGATCCAGGCCGGCGAACAGCTGTTCGGCATGCGCCGGATCCAGACCGGTGGAAACCTGCTTGAGCATGGCCTGGGTAATCACCAGCTCGCCGACCAGGTTGATCAAGGCATCGACCTTGTCGACGCTGACGCGGATCGAGCTTTCAGCTTCGGCAGCGGCGGCCTTGGCCGGTGTCGCCGCGGCGGCGGCAGGTTCGGCAACGGCACTCGGTGCGGCAGCGACCGCTGCAACCGGTGCGGCAGCCGGAGCGTCCACGGCCAGGCTCGGCGGCGGGCCGGGCACGGCCATCGGGCGGATGTCCAGCTCGCAATCGTCCACCACCCAGGCGAAGGTGTCTTCGATCTTGCTGCGCGGAATCTTGCCGATCAGGCCCAGGTCCCACGCCAGATACGCTTCCAGCGGGTCGATGTTTTCAAAGCCCGGCATGCGCTCCAGACGCGCGGCGATCTGCAGCGGGCCCAGGTGTTCGAGCTCGCGGATGATGCGCAGCGGGTCGTTGCCGCTCATGAACAGCGACGGCGCCGGCGTGAAACCGATGTGCCAGGCTTCGGGTTCTTCTTCCTTCGGCTTGGCGGCCACTGCGGCCGCCGGCGCTTCGCCAGCGAGCACGGCATTCAAGCGGGTGTGCACGGCCTTGACCGCAGCCGGGTCGGCCGGGGTGCCGTGTTCGGCTTCGCGCAACAGGGCGCGCAGCACGTCGACCGAGCCAAGCATGGCATCGACCGCATTGGGTTCGAGCTGACGCTTGTTGGAGCGCAACTCGTCCAGCAGCGTCTCCAGCACGTGGGTCAGGCCGGCAACGGCGTCGAAACCGAAGGTGGCAGCGCCGCCCTTGATCGAGTGCGCGGCGCGGAACACCGAGTTGATGATTTCCGGGTCGCGGTTGCCTTCTTCAAGCGACAGCAGCCCAGCCTCCATCGCGTCGAGCCCTTCACGGCTTTCCTCGAAAAAGGTGGCGTGGAAACGTTGCAGGTCCATGCTCATGGGCGTGACATCCGAAGCTGAAGCGAGAAGGGTTTAACCTAGAACTTTCTGGACGGTGGCGATCAGCTGTTCCGGATTGAACGGCTTGACCAGCCAACCGGTGGCGCCGGCGGCCTTGCCTTCGGACTTCTTGTCGGCCGCCGACTCGGTGGTGAGCATGAGCATCGGGGTGAACTTGTAGTCCGGCAGCTGGCGCAGCTCGCGGATCAGCGAGATGCCGTCCATGTTGGGCATGTTCACGTCGGTCACCACCGCATTGAAGCGCTGGCCCTTCGCGCGGCCCAGCGCAACGGCGCCGTCTTCGGCTTCTTCGACGGCAAAGCCGGCAGAGGTGAGGGCGAAAGAGACCATCTGGCGCATCGACGCCGAATCGTCCACCACCAAGATACGTGCGCTCATGCGGCGTTCTCCACAGATTTCAGGTTGTCATTGGATGCCGGGAGTCCGAGCGCGTCGGTGACGCCGAGCAGACGCGCTGCATCCCTAAAAGTGTCGTTGCAGCCATCGAATTCGGTGTGCAGGCCGGCCTGGCGGCGGCTTTGCACAAAGGCGCAGAGCAACTGCACGCTGGCGGTGTGGATGCGCCGGACTTCACCGGCATCAAGCACCAGGTCGCCGTCCTGGGTGAGGAATCCGGCAAGCTTTTGCTTGAGGTCGGCGCTGGTCTCGATGCCGAGATCCTCACCCAATGTCACTGTGCTCATTGTTGCTCCGAACGGATGGTTCTATGCGTACTAACGGCGGGGGGCGGAAAAGCTTTAACGGTGAATCGTTGTGCGTGCAGGTGCGAGCAAGCTAGGCGCGTCAATGCAGCAGATGGGTGGCATCGAGCAGGATCATCGGCTGATGGCCCAGACGTGCGACACCGCGGAACAGGTTGTTGTAGATGCGGCACAGGCGCGCGTTGTCCGGCGGCTCGATCTGCTGATCGGTGAGGCTGGTGACGTCTTCCACGGCCGACACGCGCAGGCCCATGGTTTCGCCGTTTTCTTCCAGGACCACCACGCGTGTCTGCAGATCCATGTCCACCGGGGAGGAGCCCAGGTGGATGCCCAGATCGATCACCGGGACCACCTGGCCGCGCAGGTTCATGATGCCGAGCATGGCACTGGGCGTGCCGCGCAGCGGCAGCAGCGGCACCGGCAACACCACTTCCTGCACCTTGAGCAATTCCAGCGCATAGGTCTGTTCGCCGCAGCGCAGACGCAGCCAGCGGGTGCTGCGTTCGCTGGCGCGGCGTTCGGCGTGAATCTTGTCGGCCTGGCCAGGCGCCAGCAGTGCCTGCAGCTCGGTCGGTGCCGGCGCCCGGGCCGGCGCGGGTACTGCACGCGGGGGCGGAGCGGGCGCGAGGATCGGGGCTGGTGCGGGCGCCGCGACCGGTGCGGCCTCCAGCCCGAAGGCGGGGTCGGCATCCATTTCTGCCAGCAGATCTGCGGTGATCAGGTCCACTGCGTTGGCCGCGGCTCCGAACGCCGGGTCGGCATCCATTTCGGCGAGGAAATCGGCGGCGATGTCGGCAGCGCTGGGCGCGGCGTTGACCGGCGGAGCGAACGCCGGGTCGGCGTCCATTTCGGCCAGAAAGTCGGCGGCGATGTCGGCCGCGCTGGGCGCGGCCTTGACCGGCGGTGCGAACGCCGGATCGGCGTCCATTTCGGCCAGAAAGTCGGCGGCGATGTCGGCAGCGCTCGGCGCGGCCTTGACCGGGGGGGCGAATGCCGGATCGGCGTCCATTTCTGCCAGGAAATCGGCGGCGATCGCATCGGCGCTACGCACCGCGGCAATCGCGTTGGAGGTGGCAGCCTCGGAGACAGTAGCGGCTTCGGGAAGTGCGGCCGTCTCGACCGGCGGCTCCGCCAGCGCGAGATCGGCATGCGCAATTGCCGGCGTTTCGCCAGTCGCTGCGGTGGCCGCGGGCGGGGCGACGATCTCCACGCCCGCATCGTGCAGCAGGCCTTCCAGATAATCGTCCAATTCACCGTTGGCGGTAGGGTTGCTCATGCGGCTTGCTCCATACGCATCGCGTCGTCGGCCAGCACCCATTCCAGCGCGCGGCGATACGCGGACAGACCGCGGCCCTGATAGTCGCCGCCAACGGCGGGCACGGTCAGCGCGGCGGCGTTGCAGATTCGGGTATCCACCGGCACTGCGTCTTCCCAGACGACCGGGCCATAGGTGGCCTGCATTTCCTTCAGCGTTTCGGTGCCGGCGCGGGTGCGGCGGTCGAACAGCGTGGGCAGGATCGACACCGGCAGCTCGCGGCGGCGCGAACGCTGCACCATGTCGGCGGTGCGCACCATGCTGGCCAGGCCATGCAGGGCAAGCGGCTCGGCCTGGGTCGGCACCACGACACGGTCGCAGGCGGCCAGTGCGTTGATCATCAGCAGGCCCAGGGTCGGCGGGCAGTCCAGCAGGATGTAATCGTGCTGGCCGGCATGCCGGGTCATGGCGTTCTGCAGCGCCAGGCCCAGGCCGGGCTGGTTGGCGCTACGGCGTTCCAGCGTGGCCAATGCGGCTTGCGCGCATACATACGACAGGCCCGGAATGCTGCTTTCATGCGCCAGGCTGGCCAGGTCGCTCGGCGGGGTGCCGAACAGGTCCAGCACCCCGCGCGGCGGCGGGTCGATCGCCACGCCGAAGGCGCGGGTGAGCGAGGAGTGCGGATCGAGGTCGATCAACAAGACCCGGTGGCCGAGCGCGGCCAGGCCGCGACCCAATGCCAGCGTCGTGGTGGTCTTGCCGACGCCGCCCTTCTGGTTGGCGATTGCCCAGATACGCATGTCACTGCACTCCTTGAATTACGGCGGGGACGGAACTTGTGCCGCTTTCGGTGGTGACGGCCGTTTGGCCGCCGTCAGACTTGGGAAGCTTGGGCGCCCCGGCGGCGGTCGCATTTAATTGCGATGGCGGATCGGGTGCGAGTGAGCCAGCCGAGTCAGCGAGGATGATCAACACCACACGCCGGTTCGCATTCCGTCCCGCCTCAGTGCTGTTATCGGCACGTGCGCGGAATTCTCCATAGCCCACCATCGCCAATCGTTGCGGGGCGATGCCGTCGTCGGCGAACAGGTGCACCACGCTGGCCGCACGCGCCGCCGACAGTTCCCAGTTGGAGGGAAATTGCGCGGTGGCGATCGGCTGGTTATCGGTATAGCCCTCCACGCGCACGCCATTGGGTGCCTCGCGCAGCACCGAGGCCAGCGTGGACAACGTCCCGCGGGCGCGGCCGGCCAGGGTGGCCGAGCCGGTACCGAACAGGATGTCGCTGTTGATCTCCACCTCGATCCACAGATCGTTGCGGCGGATGGTGATGAGTTGCTTGTCGATCAGCGGGGCCAGCGTCTTGCTCAGCTGTTGCTCCACTGCATCCATCTGCCGCTGTGCGCGCGCCAGTTGCGCCTGATTGCGCAGCGACACCGGCATGCGCATCTGCGCGGCCATCGACGGCAGCAGGGTAGGGTCGGTCGGGCCGTTGGAGGCCGCCATCGGCGCCCCGGCCTTGATCACGGATGGGCGGTCGTAATCGGCGCCCAGGGTCTGGGTCTTGCCCAGCTGCACCGGGCTGGCCTTGTTCGACGAGCCGCCGAAGGCGCTGGTCAGCGCCTGCGCCATGACCTTGTATTTGCCTTCGTTGAGCGAAGAAATGGCGTACATCACCACGAAGAACGCCAGCAGCAGCGTCATCAGATCGGCATACGGAATCGCCCACGCTTCGTGGTTGCCATGTTCTTCGTGGTGTTTGCGACGACGGGCCATAACGCGCTAATGCAAGTAGCCTGCCAATTTCGACTCGATGTTGCGCGGGTTCTCGCCCTGGGCGATCGCAATCAGGCCTTCGATCGCCATTTCGCGCTCGTTGGTGCTGCAATGGATCACGCTCTTGAGCTTGGCGGCGACCGGCAGGAACAGCAGGTTGGCCGAGGCGATACCGTAGATGGTGGCGGTGAAGGCCGCCGCGATGCCGTGCCCGAGCATGGCCGGGTCGGCCAGGTTCTTCATCACCGCCATCAGGCCCAGCACCGCGCCGATGATGCCCAGCGTGGGCGCATAGATGCCCATGCCCTCGAATACCTTGGCCGCGGCAAGATCCTGGCGCTCCTGGTTGTCCACTTCGATTTCCAGCATGTTGCGCATGGCTTCCGGCTCCACGCCATCGACCAGCATCTGCAGGCCTTTGCGCAGGAAGGCATCGTCCTGACGCGGCAATTGGTCTTCCAGGCCCAGCAGGCCTTGGCGACGGGCGATATTGCTCCACTCGACGATACGCGCCACCAGTTGCGGGCGATCGCTGGCCGGCGGCTGGATCACCCAGCGCAGGATCTTGAAGGCGCGCCGGAAAACCGCCGGCGAGGTGTGCAGCAGGATCGCGGCCACCGTGCCGACGATGACGATCACGAAGGCAGCCGGCGACCACAGCGACGAAATGCCGGCACCTTTCAACACGCTGCCGCCCACGATCGCCACGATCGCCAGCACCAGTCCGATTACGCTGAGTCTGTCCATGCATGCGGTATCGGCCCAGGCCCGGCGGACTTGATAGGTGCGCCCGGGTGGCGCGCCAGAAAGTTGTCGTTCTGGGGAATGGGTCTGCGAATTGTCGACTGCGCCGAGCGCGGGAGCGCGGCCGGGGACCGGTTCCTCGGCTCGACAGACATCCTGTCTGACTCGCCGTCGCAGCACATTCCCGTACCGCTCTCCGCCGATCTCCGGCCACACTGCTGCCTCGGCACGTTACTGGTGTGATTTCGAGGAGTCCTGAGTCCGGCGCGGCACTAAAGCCCTCTCCTGCGGGAGAGGGGTTGGGGGTGAGGGTACGTCCAGGCGCGGACTGTTGATTGCGGCTTCGGTGGGCGGCACCACCGCCCCCGGGGATCGGCTCTTCGGCGCGGCAGACATCCTGTCTGACGCGCCGTCGCGGCACATCCGTGTGCCGCTCTCCGCCAATCCCCGGCCACGCTGGTGCCTCGGCACGTTGTTGGTGTGATGTCGAGGAGTCTTTGGTTTGGTGACGTTAGGGAGTGGATGCGGATCCCTCGCGCCATTACGTTGCACATCATGTATTGCGTCTGACGTACCACGCGCGTCCACAGCATCGTGCACGGCGCGCGCGCGATCACTGCCGATACCGCTCTCGCGCGCCACTTCGGTGGCGACGCTGCATCGTGGCTGGCGCGCAGGCGACCGACGACCTGAAAACCCTGCCCGCCCACAGCGAAATCGAAACCAACGTGCAGCCGCGCGTAACGGCGTAGGGTGCCGGCGGTCCTTGGGGCAGCCGACAAAACGCGTGCACAGCTGTCAGTTGGGTGCTGCGACTCAGAGCCGCCAATTACCACGCGGATGCTGCGGTCCTCTTGCCGAGCTCGGTTGCAAGTAATGGGAGTGTGCAAGTGCTTCGGTAACCGCTTGCGCCCGGTTGCGGGCGAGTGCGTTTCGCTGGCGCGATCGAGCTGCTGCTGCAGGCAGGCTGTACCGTGCCGCGTGCATGCGTGGCGAGCCCGGCCGCCCATCGTGGCGCTCGCAACGCCGCGGGCCTGCTGCGCGGCAGAATGCGCTGGCGCATGGGCTGTGCTACTTAGCTTTCCACTGCATTAGAACGATCTAATCGCATCCGCGCAGGAGGGGAGGCAAGACGAGGGAAACCGGGCGCCGCAACGGTGCCGGATATTTTTGCATTACGTCGCGCGGCGTTCTTGTCCGATCGTTGGATCGATACAAATTCGCCGAAGCCGATCACTATTGGGAGAGCACGATCGAAATGAACTGCACGCCATTCGCACTCAACCGCAGCACGCTGTACGCCGGTATCGCCATCGCCTTGTTCGCGAGCGCCGCCTCCACCACCGCCGCCGCCCAGCAGGCCGACGGCACGCCGGCGCCCGGGGGCCAGGCCGCGTTGCAGGCCACCGACCTGGACGCGGTAACGGTGACCGGCTACCGCTACGCGATCGAAAAAAGCCTGGAGCAAAAGCGCAACGCCAACGCCGTGGTCGATGTGATCACCGCCGAGGATGTCGGCAAGTTCCCCGACAAGAACGTGGCCGATGCGCTGCAGCGCGTGCCCGGCGTGGTCATCAGCCGCGACGGCGGCGAAGGCAAGAACGTCAGTGTGCGCGGTCTGTCCTCGGAGCTGGTGCTGACCGAATTGAACGGCAACTACATCGCCACCGCCGAATCCAACGGCGACCCCACGCGCTCGTTCAACTAAACCTTGCTGCCGTCGAACCTGCTGGGTAGCGCCGAGCTGTACAAGACCCCGGAAGCGCGCATCGACGAAGGCGGCATCGGCGGCACGGTGATCCTGCAGACGCGGCGCCCGCTGGAACTGGAGCCACATTCCGGCTTCGTCTCTGCCGAGGGCACCTGGTCGGATACCAGCAAGAAGACCGACGGCCAGTTCTCCGGCTCGTACTCGTGGCACGACCAGGACAACCGCTTCGGTGTCTTCGTTGGCTACACGCAGCAGAAGCGCACCGCACGCACGCTCAATGCCAGTACCGAGAGCTGGCAGTGGTACGGCCGCGACGAAGTCGGCCCGGCGGTCGACGTGAACGGCAATCCTTCGGACTTCAATGCCAACTGGTGGGGCGGGACCGGTTTCTGGAACCAGGACGGCAATTACTCCACCGGTTTCATGATGCCGACGGCGGTCAGCCTGGACGCCAAGCGCGAGGAGCGCGAGCGCAAGGGCGGGCAACTGACCTTGCAGTTCAAGCCCACCGACGACCTGACCCTGACCGCGAACTACTTCCGCTTCGACCTGTCGCAGGACTCGCAGACCAATACCATCAAGATTCCCGAGTGGAACATCGCGCGCTACTTCGGCGACGGCAACTGGCGCGGCGGGCGCCTGCTCGACCGGCTGCAGTTCGATCCCAGCGGCACGATTGTCACTGGCGCCGCCTATAGCCTGCGTCCGGGCAAGACCTACTACTGCAGCGAGGCGCAGGCCGCCGCGGCCGGCCTGCCGCCGGGTGGCTGGGGTTCGGACGACTGCACGGTGCCGACGCCGCAGATCACCGGCAGCTACAACATCGAAAAATCGCAATCGCAGACGGTGGACCTGGGCGGCGAATGGCGTGGCGAGCAGGTGGACGTGGCCTTCAAGGCCGGCCGCACCTGGGCCAAGGGCGGGCCGGAGCTGCAGTTTTCCCTGCCGATCAAGCCGCGCCTGCAGAACGCCGACGGCAGCTGGACCAATGGCAACTTCGCCAGCGCCTGGGACCTGACCGGCACCCCAAGCATGACCTTCTCGCCGGAGCTGATGCAGAACCTGCGCGACGGCATCCTGCAGGTCGACCTGGGCTCGACCGGTTCGTCCTGGACCCGCAACACCAATCAGCAGCAGTACGCGCAGATCGATACCACCTGGCATTTCGATGGCGAGGTCCTCGACTCGCTGCAGTTCGGCATCAAACGTCGCGACGGCGGCATCCACCGCAATACCGGCAACAACTACTGGGTGTGCCCGGGCACCGACCCGGGCGACTACGACAACCGTTATTGGAACGGGCGCTGCAATGCCATCGCCACGCAGTTCTCGCCGGGCCTGCTGTTCGCGCAGGACAACCTGGCCGGTGGCGTCAACGCCAGCGCGTTCCCGGCGATCAACTTCCCGGGCTACATCGGCTACTTGAACCAAACCTACGGCGCGATGCAGACCCGTAGCGAAGACAACTTCGTCTACAACGTCGACGAAGAGATCTATTCCAGCTACCTGCAGCTCAACTTCCACACCGAACGGCTGCGCGGCAACGTCGGCGTGCGGGTGGCGCGCACCGGCCAGCGTGCCGAGTCCACCGACAAGGTGACCGCCTACAACGACTACTTCTTCGACGGCGCCGACGGCAATCCGCTGGCCTGCCAGCAGGGCGCTGCCAGCCCCGGCGGCGCCCCGGCCGACACCTATTGCGGCACCGAAGGCTACTGGCGGTTGGCCGACAGCGTGCAACGCACCGAGTCGTTCGTGGTGAGCGGGCTGGACCGCAACTACACCGACGTGCTGCCGAGTTTCAACCTGGCCTACGACCTGACCGAAAACCTGTTGCTGCGCGCGGCGGCGTCGAAAGTGATTGCACGCCCCAGCTACAACGACATCGCCGCGCCTGGCAGCCTGGAGTTCTACAGCCCCGAGTACGTGGCCGACCGGCGCCTGACCGGCGGTGCCAGCGAGCAGGGCTGGTACGGCTCGGGCAGCAACAAGAACCTGGAGCCGTACAAGGCCAACCAGTTCGACCTGGGGCTGGAATGGTATTTCCAGCCGGGTTCGGTGGCGGGTGTGGGACTGTTCCGCAAGAACGTGGAGAACTTCGCGGTCGACGTGATCAGCGACGTCAACATGATGATCGACGGGCAGATGGTCACCGTGCAGAACTACAGCACCCAGGCCGGCGGCCAGGACGCGGTCTCGCAAGGCGTGGAGCTCTACGCGCAGCACACGCTGCCGTTCGGCCTCGGTGTGCAGGTCAACTACACCTACAACGATGCCAGCAAGGCCGCGGTGCGGCTGGAGGACGGCACCGAGGCCGGCAAGACCTCCATGCCGGGCAGCGCCAAAAACCAGACCAACCTCACCGTGTTCTACGAGACCGACAGCCTGCTGCTGCGCGCCTCGTACAACCGTCGCGGCGAGTTGGTGCAGGGCCTGGTCAACGGCCTGAACGTCTTTGAAGAGCCGTACTACCAGATCGATGTCAACGCGGCCTACAACATCACCCCGGCGCTCAGCCTCACCGCCTCGGTGCTGAACCTGACCAAGCAGGAGTCCCGCGCGCACCTGGGCGACGACACCCGCGCCCGTTTCTATAGCGGGGGATACGCAGGCCGGCTGGCGTACCTGGGGCTGACCTATAAGTTCTAGCGCCAACGTGTCGCGCCCATGCCTGCCGCGGGGCTGTGTGGGCGCGATGGTTTGGCGACGGCTGGGCTATAGTGGAAGTGAACCTGGAATCGTTATTTCTAGTTACAGCAGAAAGCCCCGGCGTTGGTCGGGGCTTTTTTTTTGGGGCGGGTCGGCTGGTTCAGGATCATTTGCTTCGGCGCGGAGTTTCCACTGTCTACGCTAAAGTGCATTATTGGACTTCACCTGTCAGTAGGGTGTCGCGGGCTTTGCAGAGCTTCGTGTCACTCAAAGTCGGCAGTCTCTTTATGTCGAATCGCGCGGTTTGGAGTTAGGGAAGGTCTGAACAAC
>NZ_JAGHWU010000069.1:0-10714 GCF_017746145.1 Xanthomonas sp. D-99
TTCCCGCGGAAAGCGCCAGAAATGGCGAAATTCCGAAGTTCCAAAAGCCACTCTTCGGAACGACGCCACCTTCCGCCCTGTCAGGTCTCGTTGTTCAGACCTTCCCTAGTGGGAAGAAGCTTGAACTTTTCCTCTTCGGTCTCTGCCCGGTTGGCTGCATTCTCAATCAAGCCAGTGAAGCGACCAGCGAACTTCTCAGCCCCTTTGGCAGCACATAGGTTACGCGCAGCCATCAAAAAGACTTGCAAGGTTGTGAAGCGCTGCTGGCCGTCGATGACCAGGCGCGTCTCGATGGAACCTGCGGGGTTGGGCACCTGTTCGAGCACGATGGCGCCCATGAAGTGCGGGTGCGCCTTGCCTGTGCGAAGCCGCTTGTCCAAGAGTGCTTGGATATCTTCCCAAAGCGGCTCCCAGTTCTCTTTCTCATCCCAGACATAGGGCCTTTGAAACAGCGGCACCTGGTAAAACTTGTTTCCGTCGAACAAAGCGTCGAGCTGATTGGTTTTTGCGTCCATCTATCCCCAAGATCCTTTGTTACTGCGCCTTTGAGCAGTTTAGAGAGTGCGCGGCCCCTACCGAGGCTCCCCCGCCCTGAATAGTGGTCGGGTTTGGAGTCCGGGGCTGATGATATCGGTGTTTGCCAGATGTTGGGCATAGCAGCCGGGGTCATGCCGTCGATTGCTTTTTGGGGTCGATCTTAGCTGAAGCCATGCCGCCGGCATGGGTCCTTGATCGCCACGCCCGCGTCGGCTTCGCGCAGGAAGCCAATGATCTGTTCCTCGGTAAAACGCTTCTTCACGTCCAATCTCCTCGGAGTAGGGAATTGGACTCTAAACTGAGGCGCTACTCAAATTTGGGGAATGTCGCTGGATCTCACCCCAGGACCGGCGGCTCAAGGCGACTTGTTCGCGGGTTTGGATCCTCGTTCCAAGAGCCTCATGGACATGTTGGACAAGGACACCAAGAAATTCGGCTGCGGAACGGCAGAGTTCGCCTCGTCAGGCTGGAAGACAAAGCCGTGGGCAATGAACCAGAAAAGCCTGTCGCCAGCCTATACATCAGGGTCAGATCAGCTACTTAGGGTGACTTAATTAGAAAACCGCTCAGCGTGCTCCGGAAAAATATCGATCATGAAGAAGGTCTGCCGAAAACGCTCGAAGATGGCCGGATCACGGATCTTGGCTTCAACCTGCGCCTGAGACAAGATGGCTCCATGCTGCGCCGCCATGGAGCGAAGACGAGCCGCCTGCTTTTGAACGGCGTCATCCGTTAGATGATTCTCTTCGTACCCCTTCACAATCATCTGAAAAATCGTGTGTGCGCTTATTTGCCAGAACTCCTTTCCCGCCTCAGTGGCGCGCAACGCAGCCATGGCCTGCTCGGAAGATCTTGTCCTAAGCAGAGTTTGGTAGAACACGGATAAACCATCTTCGAGGATGCCAGCGCCGATCTCGCGTTTCGGGGCAAGAAATGCCCAGAATGGTGCTCGCTCCTCAACACGAGCGGAACCGCCTATTGATCCCCCAAAGCAAGCCGCGACAATAACAATCAGATTGAGCCTGGTTGCCATGTTAAGCGCAACGAACGCAGGCTTCATGTCGGCCCACATAAGTCGCGAACCGTCGGCAAACGCCAAGCCCTCCTCCCTTCCGTGGCACTCAATGTGTAGAAGCGGAACATAGGGTTGTTGCGCTGCTAGCTCCGCACACTCGCGAAGGAGGTCAATGAACGCCTGGGCAGACGGTACACGTCTGAATACGATGGCTGGGGTTTGCTCCATCACATAAGCCCAGTCGGAGACGTCGGCGTAAAGACGGGCAGCGGTGTTCTCACCATCTGGGAGCGAATCAAGGAACAGAATTTGATTGAATTTGGCGCTCATTGTCTGTTGTCAGGCCACGTTGACCAAACCGGCTGCATTAAAGGCGGCGTCTTCCGGATGAGCCGGCCGACCGCAGCTATCGCACACTCCGACTGGGCGTTCTGACTTCGACCCCCGAGATGTGGAAGTCGTCGCCCCAGCTTCCAACTGCCTCGATAAGCTGCTCATTAGCTCGCTCCTGTTGTGTTTTAGCCATGGTGGCAAACTTCAAGCAGGCAAACGAATCCGATCATTGCAGGACCAACGCAGCCTGAGTCGGGTCATAGACGTAACCGGTAATCGATCCGTCCTGGATGCGTTTCACCGCCTCATCGATCACATGTAGGGGAACAAGGAACCACTCTCGCGGGCGAACCGGATTGCCAAATCGATCTTCCAATTTTAGATCCAACCTGGCTGACTGGAAGATACGATGGAAGAGGTTTTCCAAGCGGACCCGGTTGAGATTGGAGAGCTTGTAGGTCGCCACCACTTCTACCTTAGCCAGCATGTAGGTGGGATCCTTGTCCGCGTTGGCGATGCGCGCCTCGACGCTCCCGCCCGTGATCCCGATCTTGTGGATCAGCTCGCGATGCTCAACCACGAAGGAATTGTCGGACAGGCTACGCAGCACATAGATGGTGCCGTTGACGATATCGTTTGGCTCCAAGGTGTCGCCAAAGAGAGGGCCAGCATCGTCATCGGTGATACGCCTGCCGGTGTCGTCCTTGTAGAGCGCCCGCTGCAAAGAGCGTTGCAGCAGGTTGCTTTCGGTGCCGTTTGAGTAGATGACGCGCAGCCTGGCATCAGCTTCGCCATTGGGCGCGCGGATGGTCTCCCCTACTTCGGCGACATAGGCCATCTGGCCGCCAAGAATAAAGAAGTTGCCCTCGGCTACACTCGCGTCCCGACCAAAGCGCAGGGTCTTGCGCAGGCCCGTCTTGATATCGCCTTCCACTCGCTCAAACAGCGGTTCGAAGCGATCAAAATCGGGGCACGGCGTCCGATTGGCTATGTCATCAGCCGATTTGCGCTCTTCGAAGGAGCGCACATGCCGCAATTGGGTGATGTCGTTTTCTTCCCCTCCAAGACCAAGTTCGGCCAAGAGTGCCGCATCATCCATGTCATCGGCGGCATCAGGCGCAGCGCGACTGGGAGGCGCCGAAAGGAGCCCCTGGGGATCCAGCGGCATCAGCAAAGGGTGCGCACTCGTTAACGCCCGTAGGCGGTCCAGCCTCACCGCATAGATGCGTTCGAAGATGTCGCGCTCTTCGCCATGCTGGGGCGCTCGCCCATGCTCTTGGACGAACCGGAGAATGTCTTCAAACCCTGCCAGGAGGCGCTCCTCCTGTGGGCTGTGGCTACTGGCCTTGATCGGTGTCGCTTCAAGGCCCAGTTCTTCCAGCAGTTCCTCGCCTTCCCGGTCAGCCATTGCCGCCTCCCTGGACTGCTGCTGCCTTTTGCTGGGCGATGTGGCGTTGCAACGAGGCCACGCCTTCGGCCATGCGACGCTCCCAAGGATCTGCCGAGCCGATTTCAGGCAAGCGCCCCCGCTCGTTCTTGAACACAACTGCGCGCTTGGCCAAGTCCTTAGCTTCTTCGTAGGAGATAGCCAGGCGCTTTGCTGCAATAGCGGATTGAACTTGACGAAGCACACGTTCGTCCATGGCCTTGGCCAGGACGGCGTAGGCGGCGTCGAAAGGATTGATCCGATCAATCAGGTCGATATCAAGGTCTTTAACATTGACAAATTTCCGGACCCCCTCGATCAAGGACATGTTTGGCGACTCTCCCTTTGCGTCACCTTGTGCGATCACCTGCTTGGCTTGCTGGGTAATGTTCAGAACCGCGATGGCGTGCTGGCGCACAGCCTCCTGATCTTCCTCACTCAGGTCCGGGTAGCGATCTCGAACGATCTTCGCCATCTGGACTTGGGTGATTTCCTCAGGCAGCGTATTTTCCTTGTCGAACAGCCCTCGTTCCAAGGTTGGCTTGTCCTGGATGAAGCCAGTGATGACTTCGTTGATATCCTCTTTGCAGATACGCGCTGCCTCAGGAGACTTGGGTTGCGCGAGGCCGTTGATTTCAACATGAACTTCGCCAGTGGCGGCATTGACGCCTACATTGGCTTTGCCGTCCTGGTAGCCCTCATCGCCGTAGTCAAAGCCCTCTTTCTCGCCTGCATTCTTGGGCGTGAACTCAAAGCGAGGCGCCAGCACTTGCTCCATCAGCAGACTGGCCGCTATGGCTTTGAGTGTGTCATTCACGGCATCGATCACGATTTCCGAGTCTGCGGCCGGCTCGGCAATGAGATTAGTGAAACGCGAGCGCGGCTTACCTGGTGCATCGCGAGTGGCTCGACCAATGATCTGGACGATCTCAGTCAGGCTGCTGCGGTAGCCAATGGTCAGAGCGTGCTCACACCAAATCCAGTCGAACCCTTCCTTGGCCATTCCAAGGGCAATGATGATGTCGACGTTGTCGCGGTTGTCCTTATGAGCCGGATCTTTCAAGGCCGTAAGGATCTTGGAGCGACGGGCCGCGTCGCTGTCGTCCACCAAGTCAGCCACCTTGATGATCCGCCCACCCTCGACTTCAATCAGGTGAAAGCCCGTTGCTTCATCGCGTCCCTTCCAATCGCCCAGGGAGGCGAGGATCTCATCAACCTCTTTGTGTTTGTCCTTCAAAGATTCGCGGGCATTGACATTGGGGATATGGATGATCGTCTTCAAAGACGGGTCCAGAACCTTCATGATCGCGTCCAGGTAGCGACCGGTATAGAAGAAATACCCGATGTCCAAGCTTTTGAGATAGGTATAGCCGTTTAGCTGCTCGTAGTAGGTATAGGAGACCGACTCGAACTTGCCCTCATCTTCAGGCGAAAGAACCGCGACCGCATCCCCACGGAAATACGAACCCGTCATCGCAACCACATGGACCTGGTCACGGCCAATGAGTTGTCCGAGCTGCGTGCCTAGCTTGTTGTCCGGGTTGCTGCTGACATGGTGGAATTCATCAATGGCGATAAGGCGCCCGTCAAACGCTTCGATACCGAACTCATCCACGGAAAAACGGAAGGTGGCATGCGTGCACACTAGAACCGGATCTTCGCTGGCCAGGAAAGCACCTACGGCCTTCACTTTGGACGGAGCTACCTTTCCGTTGTCTTCACCTGGCGCATTGCAAAGGTTCCACTGAGGCCTAACGACCCAGTCAGCCCAAAAGCCCTGCTCGGATAATTTCTCATCGGCAAAGCTGCCACCGATGGAACGTTCGGGCACTACGATGATGGCCTGCTTTAAGCCCTGGTTTTTGATCTTGTCCAAGGCAATGAACATTAGAGCTCGGGACTTACCGGAGGCCGGGGGCGACTTGATAAGCAGGTGTCGCTCGCCTCGCTTGGCATAGGCCTTTTCCTGCATCGGACGCATGCCCAGAGCATTGATCTTGCTGGAAACACCCGTCTGTGCCGTCGCGATGGAGACGGAGGGAACGGTATATTTGTTGGTCGGATTGCCTTCCATGCTCATTTCTTGGCCTTCTTCTTTGGCTTGCCTTGGCCCGCCGTCATCTTGGTGTATAGGTCGAACAGCTTTTCCAAGCGTTCGGTGTCATTGCGGAAGCGACGACCGATGTAAATGCGTTCCAAGACCTCATCATTGCGCTCATGCGCATGCCTGAGATTTTTTGGCATCTCATCATCGTAAAGATCTGCGATCGCTTTAGGGAAGTGAGATTCCCGGGAAAGAAGTATTTCTTCTGCGCAACGCGTCAAGTCACGTTTATTTTTCTCAGTCAGTGTAAGAATAGGAAATGTATTCCAACCCAGCGTATTCGAATATCTATAATCCATCTTGATCTTCCCGCACACCGTTGCAATCCAGATGAGGTGCAGGCGCGAGGCCAAGATTGCCAACACCCACAGCGGCGCATCGTATATGCCAAATGCAGCATTCGAAATTATGCTTCCAGTCGGAAGCAATCCGACCGGCAGGAAATCACGCGACTCACTTGAATGAATTGGCATGATTATTGAGCGCACGCCAGGACATCCTTGGATCTGCCTAAACCGATGAGGGTACTTACTCGCCGGACGAGTTTCCTTCGCCTTGCTAGCAAGGCGAAAATCTTTCACAAGGTCAAATCTTGACTGAAATTCGGCAAATTCGCTTACATACTTCAGATCAGCATCTTCCACCCAAACGCAGTAGCGGGGCTTGGCGTCGATGAATTCCTGGGAACCATAAAAGGGCCGCAAGTAAGGGGAAGCTCCCGGCTCATTTTTAACAATCAAGCGAGCCTCCTCAGTCGTCATCAGTAGATGACCGCCGTCCACCGGCTTATTTCCCCAATACATCACAGGAACATTAAAAATAGGTTTGCTTTCTGCCTCCACATATACGTCGGGACCAGCTACCAAATATGCATTGATATTTGGAACAATTTTCTGCACAGACTCGTCAGTGGTTCCAGTTGAAAAAATCAGCGCAGTCCTCTCACCACCGCGAGCAAGACCCACGATAACGACCGACACGCCTGCGTTCTTAGCAGCGAGGTTGTTCCACTTGAACGAGGTATGTGCAAACGATATTCGGATTTCATCTGTCAGTATTAAGGGCCAAAACATTGGCACCAGTTGACCCTGGCAGATGGAATTGGTTGATACAAACGCACTCTTCGCAGGGTGGTGTCGCATAAACTCCGCTGCCAGCCAGAACCAGCCCATCACGTAGTCAAAAGATTTCCAGTAAGTCGTCTTGCCTTCGAAGAGATTGCGAAGATCCTCCTTCTGCCCATCCGTCTGTGAACTCAGGCCCGCATAAGGCGGATTGCCACAGATGTAGGTTTCACCGCCTTCGTTGACGAAGTCCACTTCCGCCTGATCAACCGGCGAGTTAAACAGATTGTCGCCCACCAGCCTGACTCCCTCCTGGTCAACATCCATTAAACGGAGCCAATCCATTCGCAGAGCGTTGCCGCACGTAATCCAATTCTTGCTATCAAGCGGGAGAACCGTCGCCAAGGCCTCTTTTTGCCCGCGATAGACAACATCGCTTTGAAACTCGGCAATGACGAGGGCCAACCGAGCAATCTCTGCGGGGAACTCGCGAAGCTCAATACCACGGAAATTGGTTAGAGGAATCTCCGTGCGAAGCTCAGACTCACCGCGCCGCCTGTTGATCTCAGCCTCGATCTTGCGCATCTGCTTGTAGGCGATAACCAAGAAATTTCCTGAGCCACAGGCTGGGTCGAACACACGAATGCGCGCCATGCGCTTTCGCAGGTTCAGTAGTTTCACCTTGTTCTCGCCGGCAGCTTCCAACTGGGCACGCAGGTCGTCCAGAAAAAGTGGGTTCAGCACTTTGAGGATGTTTGGCACACTGGTGTAGTGCATGCCCAGTGAGCCGCGCTCTTCCTCGTCGGCCACTGCCTGGATCATCGACCCGAAGATGTCGGGATTAATTTCCTGCCATTTCAGCTCTCCAGTGCGGATCAAGTAGGAGCGCGCCGTGCGAGTGAAAACCGGCACATCGGTGCTACCAGAGAACAGACCGCCGTTGACATAAGGAAAACGCTCAGCCCAACCCGGCAGCTTGGCCGTCGCGCGCTCTTCGGTAGCGAGGTTCATGGCACGGAAGATGGTTTCCAACACTTGGTGGGTGTTGGAGCCATCAGGCTCGCTCATCGTTTGCAGAGTATTGGTAAACAGACTTGTGCCGTGGAAGATGTCTGTGTCTTCCGCGAAGAAGCAGAACACCAAGCGCGCCATGAAGTGGTTCATGTCCGCTCGGCGCTCGTCCGACGCCCAGGTCTTATTGTTCTGCAAAAGCTCGATGTAAAGTTTGGTCAGTCTTCCAGTCGCCCGAACATCGAACGGGTTCTCCTTGATCTCCTTGATTGTGGATATGCCTGCCAAGGGAAGGAAGAAGCCGAAGTGGTCAGCAAAGTTCGCGAATTCGCAAGCTAGCACTTCTCCACTGATTAGATCCTCGGCTTCCAGGGTTTGGCCATCGGTCGCCAGGATGAACTTGGCTTTGGCTGGCAGAGTTCGCGGACTGTCGCGCAACGCCTGCAAAGTCTCGTGGACCTTTCCCGGGGCACAGGTGGCCAGATGGATGTTGCTTCGTTGCAGGACGGCGCCCGGAACGTCGGACGCGTTGCTATCGCCCTTCCGCAGGCGCTTGATGGTGGTGTCTTTGTTCCCAAACGCTGTCAGGAACTGATATGGAAATTCTGCCGGCTCAAACGGGGCTTCAGCCAGAGCTGACATTGCCTCTTCAATCTCAACTGCGTTCATGCGCTCGCTGTTCTCTTAGTCATATCAGCCCTTTACAAGGCGTAGGTTTGCCCGGCTGGCCTTTGGAACAGCATCAGCGCTGCGACCACCTTTAAGTGCATTGAGCATCAGCCCGAAGGTCAGTTCGTTGATTTCTTCTGGCGGGATGGCTAGCTGCCTTGCTACGTCTGCCTTCCCTAGACCTTCATCACGAAGTGCTGTAAACACCTTTTCCAGGACGAGGGACTTCTCATGATTAATGCTCTCAGGCTCCTTCCCTCGATAACCAGCTTGTGCGATCTGGATGCAAAGCGTTCGATACGTCCAGTCGCTCGTAAGGTCTAGCGCATGCAACCGATAGTTCAATGCAGCGACCGACACCAGCCAGTGTTTTTTGTGCCGAATAAGATTTGGCACAGTGGCTGACCTTGGAGCAAGAGCAAGCACGCTCGCCTTGGGCATCAGGAACGCAGAGGCGAAAGCATTGGCCTCTCTTTCAAGATCAGGGCCTTGCGGCTGCGCATGCTGGTGCATCACCAGATGGCCCAATTCATGGGCCGCATCAAAGCGACAGTGTTCGGCGGATTTGAAGGTGTTCAGAAATACAAACGGACGACCACCCTTCCACATCGAAAAAGCGTCTACTTCCTTGGCGTCGATGGCCAGAGAATAGACACGCACCCCCCTGGATTCAAGCAAGGCGATCATGTTCTTGACGGGCTGCTCACCCATACCCCAATGCGCACGCAGCATTGCGGCTGCGGCCTCAGGATCCTGAGCGGAAGCGCGCGTTGGATAAGGTTCGTCTTCCTTCGACGAGTGATCACACCGCGCACCACTGGAGGATCCCCCTTCCCTGCCCAGATCGGGAACATCTGGGTCAGGCAACTGGAAGCGAGACTCAATCCAGTCGTTTAGCAACAGGGCAACAGCGCCCGCCCCCAGTGCGGAGTCGCGCTGAGGAGCAGACATTTTTGAGAGGGAACGGAAGCTAGCGACGTCAGGAGTTGGAACTTCTGGGTCATCGCCAAAGAAGAACGCTTCGGGGAACCGAAGCGCTTCTGATAGCTTGCTCAGAGTCGTGCTCTCTGGTTCTTGGGATCCGGCTTCGTAATTTGAAACCGACTTCTCCGTTAAACCAATCTTTTCAGCTAGCTCACGTTTCTTCATTCCCCGGCGCTTTCTCGCCAAGGTCAATCGCAACGGGTTGAACATAACAACCCCGTTATGCTTTTCGCTGGATTTCGAAATCGATGTCCGGTCCGCTAGGCGGATAGATTTCAACAAGCTGATCGTCAAACGGAATGCCAGCCAAGATGATGCGTTCGGCCCACCGGTTAATCTTGCCGTCGCTCCCGATACTCAATGGGCGGGACAACTCAACACGAATTTCGCCACGGGCTATATCGGTGTGATGCATCAGCACCCATGTCTGCTTGTCCTCATCTTCATCAATCGTCGCAGGCGGCATTTGTTCGAATAGTTCGAACTGACGATTGGCCTCGATCGCGTCCACGGTGTTGCGCCCCTTGCGGGAGCGATTAGTGGGATGTGCATCCGGATTGCCAGTGGCTTCATCACCTGATGCCACGGTGATCGCCAGTTTGAGGTCTTCATTGACGGTCAGAGCATAACTGCCGATATCTTCACGAACCCAATCCAGCGGCCGGAGCTGATCGCGCAACGCTGCGACAATTTCGCCCCACATGTTCAAGCCGTGGTAGATGATGGGGTGGTTGGCGGTCAGGCGCGTCCGCTGCAAATGACCCTGATTGACGGCCTCACGGAGGGCAGCCTCAGTCAGGCCCATCGCCTCCAAACGGTTGGCAACGTCGACGGGGTTGGTGGCGGGCATTGGAACTCCAAGGCAGGACTGGCTTCCGGTAATCCTCCCTCATTTGAGGAACGAAAACAAGAAGTCCGGGGGACTGCGCTGCGGCTCCGCCAAGCAACATACGGTAGAACGCGGATCTCAAAGGATCGAGAGACGCGGCCACGCAATTCAGCTGACCAATCCAGCTGTGCCGAAGGCCAACGACCCCGCTACTCGTCCGTTGGGGAACGATTCGGCTACCCCTTTGGCTGTAGTCAAAGAGTGCTTGGCCAAGGTGGGCAACTCGACGTCCTCCCAACCAATCAAGAGTGGCGCCGAGGTTTGAACTCCAATACTTACCGACCAGGAGATTGGCCATGAAGAAGTGCTTTGGCGAAGAGCAGATCATTGGCTTCCTGCGAGAAGCCGAGGCCGGCGTGGCGGCCGCTCGAATGTTTGTGGGCAGCGCCTGCATGGAATCTGCTATTTTCCGAGGGCGTGTGCAGAACCAGTCTAAGGAACGGGACGCCAACAGGAGAAGGGCTATGGCAGGTAAGAAGAAGGCAAGACTTTGGGAAGAATCAGTGGTGATTGGGCTTCGCGATATGCAGTGGCGCTTGCAACTCCAAAACCTACTCTCCCGCGAAGATCTATTCAAGTCAACTCAGGCTCGTTTCCAAAAGCAGGGCAACGTTACTGACGATGTAGCGCTTCGCGAAGTGATCCCACCAGGCTTCGTGACACTAGGGAAGGTCTGATCAAC